>JAJRWH010000096.1 GCA_024276935.1 Deltaproteobacteria bacterium | reverse complement strand
GTCCCTGGAAGTGGGCAGGCGCTGTCCGGCCCTCACACTCTTCAGTCACCACGAATTAATTGATGACAGAGCCGCGCGGCAACCTTGGCGGTACGGCCATCAATATCGTAGTCAGGGTTGTATTCAACAATATCGGCCAGGCGTAACCGTTCCTGGGCCTGGGTACGGATAAACGCCAGCAGGTGCTCCAGAACAGGCAGTTCGATGCCACAAGCGGCAGGCGCACTGACCCCCGGTGCCGTTGCTGCGGGTAACACATCCAGATCAATACTCAGGTAAACTGCCCTGCAGGGTGCCATAAATTCGCTCAGCGCCTGTTCGATCTGCGGAAATTGCCAGCTGTTCAGTTCACTATCGCGCAGATAACGAACATCCAGCTGGTCAGCCTGGTCAAAAAGAGCCCTGGTGTTGGACAGTTCACTGATCCCGAGACAGCAATAATGAAAGGGGATCCCTTCGCGTTGACAGGCGTCAGCCATTTGCAGAAAAGGCGTGCCTGAATTGGGCGCATCAGCCCGGCGCAGATCGAAATGTGCATCAAAGTTGATGATTCCTACCGGTCCATCTTCACCGGATGAGATCAGATGACGGACCAACCCGAGAAAACTGCCGTAGGCGATTTCGTGGCCGCCACCCAGCAACAGGGGGAAATGCCCCTGCGCCAGGAGTTTTTCCACCAATGCGGCCTGTTCAAGCTGCAAGGCTTCGAGATCATTCTGCTCAGAGCGCAGATTGCCGACATCGTAAACTGAAGTTTGCTCATGCCAGGCCTGATTGGACAGCACCCGACGGATGGCGTCGGGACCAACAGCAGCCCCGACCCGGCCCTGATTGCGCCGCACTCCCTCGTCGCAGGCCAGCCCCAAAAGAGCCACCCCCGCAGCCTGGCCATTTGGATCCCCGGGTAAAACCTGTTGATGCCAGCGCCGGGCAGAATGAGCCAAACCCTCATCGACCCGTCCCTGCCAGAGACTCATAGTGGCCTGTTCAAGCATTTTGCACCTCTCCGGCAAAAATCCGTTGCTGCAACCGGTTCACACCGAACTCGCTGGTCAATTGCGCCGGGTCATCAATCTTCCATAGCAGCATATCCGCCGCCATCCCCACCTTGAGCATACCAACGTCTTCACCCAGCCCCAGGGCAGCCGCCGCATGGCAGGTCGTACCCTGCAACGCTTCTTCTGGAGTCAAGCCAAAGAGGACCGCCGCCATATTCATCATCAACCGCAGTGACGCCAGTGGACTGCTGCCTGGATTGAGATCACTGGCGACCGCCAACGGAACCTGCGCCTTACGTAAGCCTTCGACCGGCGGTTTGCGGGTTTCTCCCAGAAAATAGAAGGCACCGGGCAACAGGGTCGCAACCGTGCCTGAATCTTTCAGGGCCGCAATTCCGATCTCATCCAGATATTCGAGATGATCAACCGACCAGGCATCAAACCGTGCCGCAAGCGCAGCACCCTGACTGTTTGACAGCTGTTCTACATGGGCTTTTATTCCCAGCCCGGCAGCCTGGGCGGCATCGAAAATCTGTTCACACTGGGCGAGGGAAAACGCAATCGGTTCGCAGAAGACATCGACCGCTTCAGCCAAACCTTCCTGTGCAACCTGCGGAATCAGTTCGTGACAGATCAGCTCAATATAGTCATCAGCACGACCTGAGTACTCAGGTGGCAGAGCATGGGCAGCCAGCAGTGTGCTGCGCAGGCGAACCGGATAATCCGCCGCCAGGGTCCTGGCAGCACGCAGCATTTTCAATTCATCTTCAATCCTCAGGCCATAACCAGATTTGATCTCAACCGTCGTCACCCCTTCTGCCAGTAGAGCCTCAAGACGAGGCCGAGACTGCTCGACCAGTTCGGCTTCACTCAGGGCTCGGGTTGCCCGCACGGTCGACAGGATACCGCCACCGGCACGGGAAATATCGGCATATGTGCTTCCGGTCAGCCGCTGGCTGAATTCGGCAGCACGTTGGCCACCGTAAATCAGATGCGTATGGCTATCGATCAAGCCGGGGGTCATGATCAATCCGCTGGCATCGATTATTTCCGCAGGGTTCTCGGAGAAACAAAGAGTATCCTGCGGAACAATCAGGCTGATCCTGCCGTTCTGGACACCGATTGCGTACCGGTCGAGCATCCCGAATGGCTCGTCGTGTGCCGGGTCCATAGTTGCCAGCCGGGCATTGATCCAGATCTTTTCAGCCTTGCAAAACGATGAATCCATCAGATTTTCCTTTCCATCTCCGTTAAATGTATATACAATTATAGACAAGTTTGCAAGTGCTGTCATTTTTCGACCAGATACAAGAAAAAAACGCGCAGTTTAAAGGACAGTAGAAATGAACAGAAACCTTGAGGCTCGTCCCCGTTACCAGGTGATCAAAGATTTTATTTATCAGGCGATCAGAGACCGGACCTATCCTGCCGGAGCCTGTATCCCGCCTGAAAATGAACTTGCAAAACAGTTCTCGGTCAGTCGTATGACCGCCAACCGGGCGATCAAAGAACTGGTAGCCGATGGTCTGCTGGTGCGTCGCCAGGGACTGGGAACTTTCGTTACCAGAATTCAGGCAGAATCTCCCCTGCTCGAGGTGCGCAACATTGCCGATGAGATTCGTGGTCGTCACCATATCTACAGCAACGACCTCTCTCTTCTGGACAGGGTCAGGGTTGACGATAATCTGGCGGGTCGATTGGGAATCAGGGTCGGGGATCATGCCTTTCATTCCCTGATCGTCCATAAAGAAAATGGGCGTCCGATACAGCTTGAAGATCGCTACGTTAATGCCACCCTGGTTCCCGACTATCCTCAGCAGGATTTTTGTCAGACAACTCCCAACCGGTATCTGAGCGATCTTTTTCCCCTGTCAGAAATTGAACATATTGTTGAAGCTGTTTTGCCAAACAAACAGGAACAGGAGTTGTTGAAAATTTCGCCAACAACCCCTTGCCTTCTCGTCAATCGCAGGACCTGGTCCGAAGGTCAATTGATCAGCTGTGCCCGACTTGTGCATCCAGGAAATCTCTACCGTCTCAGTTCACGTTCATCACTTGCATAAGCAGTCCATTTAAAAACTTCTTGCCTGACATCAGTTTGATCTCTCTCTTTAAATCAGCTATATTTCTCATGAACTTCAACTTGTTACGGAGACAATTATGCTGAATCAAAGACAGACCATTTCAACCACCGCAGCCATAGGGAGTCACACCAGCTTTCTCCCCAAAGTCTATGGCTGGATGACTGCGGGACTGGGCCTGACCGCCCTGGCATCAATGATGACCCTGTCGAGTCCGGCTTTGCTCAATTTCATTTTTGGCAACAAACTGGTTTTTTATGCTCTGATTTTTGGCGAGCTGGGTCTGGTTATCGCCCTGTCAGCAGCGATCAACAAAATCAATTCAACAACAGCAACCCTGTTGTTTCTCCTTTACTCGGCCCTCAACGGTGTCACCTTTGCTTCGATCTTTCTCATCTATACCCGCAGTTCGATTGCCAGCACATTTTTTGTGGCAGCGGGAACCTTTGGTACCATCAGTATCTATGGTTATGTCACCAAACGTGATCTGACCGGCTGGGGCAGCTTTTTCTTCATGGGCCTGATCGGCATCATCATCGCCTCTGTGGTCAATATCTTTCTGCAAAGCGAGATGATTTACTGGATCACCAGCTATATCGGAGTCTTTGTCTTTGTCGGACTGACGGCTTACGACACCCAGAAAATCAAGCGGCTTGGGCAGGCAGGTTTTGGCGATGAAGAGAGTCGTAAAAAAGCGTCAATCCTTGGGGCCCTGACTCTTTATCTGGATTTCATCAATCTGTTCCTGATGTTGCTGCGCATTATGGGCAATCGACGCTGAACCTGAAGATTCGTCAGCCCTGATAATAAATATGTAAAATTCAAAAAAGCCCGACCTGCCAGGACGGGCTTTTTTATCATTGATTTCACCAGAATGATCGTTAGACTTGACCGGGCCATCAAAGCCGGTTAGATTGTGCGCGAATCGCGGTGGACTGAAGCCACTGGCCTTGCATCAAAGCCTATATTCCCCAAGGACTTAGCGGAGTTTTCCAATGATCGAACCTTTCAAGATGGGCTATACCGCCATCGGCGGCCTGGGTGTATTTATCCTTGGCATGAAATACCTCTCTGACAGCCTGCAAATGCTTTCAGGAGGGCTGATCCGCAAGGCGATTTCTTCTGTCACCACCAACCGCATTCTGGCGGTATTGGTCGGTCTTTTCGTCACGACCTTTGTTCAATCCTCTTCGATCACCACGGTCATGGTTGTCGGTCTGGCCAATGCCGGACTGATGCAGCTGACACAGGCAATCGGAGTTATTCTGGGTGCCAACATCGGAACCACCATCACCGGCTGGATACTGGCCGTCAAAATTGGCAAATATGGTCTGCTGCTGATTGCGCTCGGTGTCTTTCCGATGCTTTTCTCCAAAAATGAGCGTGTCTCGGCAACGGCCAAGGTTATTGTTGCATTGGGCCTGATTTTCTTCGGTCTGGAAATCATGAGCGGAGCCTACAAACCGCTGCGCAGCGATGAAGCCTTCATGAATCTGATGCTGACCCTTGATGCCCAGTCATTACTGAGTATTCTGGGCTGCGTCGCCATCGGCTGCCTGATGACCATGATCATTCAGAGTAGTTCGGCCATGCTTGGCATTACCATCGCCCTGGCGACAACCGGAGCCATTCCCCTGCCAACGGCTATTGCCCTGGTTATGGGAGAAAACATCGGGACCACCATCACCGCCCAGTTTGCAGCTCTGGGTGGATCAATCCTCGCCAGACGAGCGGCCATGGCCCACAGTGTTTTCAACGTTCTGGGGGTCTTTATCATCATTTCAATTTTTTCAACTTACGTCGGGATGATCGAAAAATTCGTTCCCGGCCTTTCCAGCTTTGTTGATACCGAAGGAAACCGCCCCTACATTGCGGCTCATATCGCCATGGCGCACACCTTTTTCAACGTCACGGCAACCCTGGTTATGCTGCCCTTCCTGAATAAGTTGGCCGCTCTGGTCACCAGAATTATTCCGGAAAAAATGGGGAGCGAAAAAGGCTCTTTCAAATATATCGGAGCCCCCGGTACCATCCCGGTTGCCATGGGAATCTCCATGGTTTTTGAAGAACTGAAACGGATGCAGGGTCGGGTTCACAAAGCCTTACGTCATGCCGGAAGTTTCTTGCAGCGCGATCTCAAGGGTCGGGACCGATTTTATCGCAAGGTCACCTCTCTCGAAGATGAAACCGATGTCATTCAACATGAGATTACAACATTTACTGTCACCCTGATGCAGGCAGGCAACGCCAGCAACGATCAGTCCGACCGGGCCTACAGTTATGTCCGGGCTGCAGACGAACTTGAATCGATTGCCGACTACGCGGCGTCGTTATGCTCCTACATGAAACGGCTCGATAAATATGAACTTGATTTCAGTGAAGAGGGCTGGAAAGATCTGATAAATTTCCATCACGAAGTTTTTGCTTTTTTCACCCAGGTTTGCCGGGCATTCAATGATGAAGATGCCAGCAGCACCCGCAAAATTTATGATGAAGCCAACCGCCTGAATGATCTGGCCGACACCATCCGTAAAGCCCATCTCGACCGGATGAAAGAAGGGACCTGCGGTGCTCTGCCTGCCTTGACCTTCAGCGACATGGCGGTAGCCCTGCGACGGATCAAGAATCACACGGTCAACCTGCACGAAGCACTTTTTGCCGAGAATTTATCCTCGAGCTGAGGTTCTCTTCAAGATCAAAAAAAGCCCGATCCAGGTGGATCGGGCTTTTTTATTCATTTCAATTTTCTTCAACTCTGCAAGATACTGATACACAACGCATCGGCAGAGGCGTAGACCGTACCATCGGCTCCGACGATCTTGCCCTTGACCTTGATCTTGCGTCCCGCAACCGAAAGAACCTCACTGTCGACCTGCATGACCGTTTCAAGCGGCAGCAACTGACTGAAATGAATATCCAGCCGTCCAACGACAATCGGATGCCCGGAAGCCCAGGCCGCCAGTCCCAGAACCTCATCAAGCAATGCCGCCATGGCGCCACCATGCGAATGTCCCGGAGGACCTTCGGTTTCAGGGCCAAACCAGGCGCGGGCCACCAGTTCACCCTGCGGTTTTTTAAAATAGCGCACCCGAAAACGATCTCCTTCAGGATCACCCGAAACAAAACGTAACGAATTGCCGACCAGTGACGGTGCATCAAAAGGGGTCCAGTTTTTTTTCCCTTCCAGACTAAATGATTTTTTTGTGGCTGCGGACATAACCCTGTTCCTTTCGTTCGTAACACTGGATTGAAAAAATGTCGGGCTCCAGTATAAACAACTCTCTCCTCAGATGGTGCTCTTTATTTCAAGCAGGCAATCTTCTCTTCGGGATTGACTAAAAGCCTTCTGAAAGAGAGAATGCCTGAGCAGGTTGACTCTCTAACCTGCCCTTCCCAAAATGGAGCTCTTTTATGGCCGATGCGACACACCGCCCTGCAACCCGACAGGATCTTCCCTGCCTGGTTGATATCTACAATGAAATCATTCAGGAAGGTGGATTTACCGCCGACCTGACCACCTACAGTCTTGAACAGCGCCAGAGCTGGTTTGACAGCCATCAGCAAGCCCCGTTCCTGATTCATCTGATCGAGGTTGACTCTGATATTGTCGGCTATTTCTACTTTTCACCCTGGCGTTCCGGTCGTGCCGCAATGCGTCAGGTTGCCGAGGTCAGCTACTTTTTGGCTGCTGAGGCTCGTGGCAAAGGCCTGGGCCGTTTCATGCTCGAAGAAGCCCAGAAACTTGCCCGGGAGGCAGGATTAGTCTACCTGCTGGCAATCCTGCTTGAAACCAACATCGGCAGCCGTACTCTGCTCGAAAAGGGTGGTTTCTCTCTGGCCGGACTATTGCCCGACATTGCAGATTTTGGTGAAAAGCGTTGCGGACAATTGATTATGTACAAAAAACTTGAGGAGCACTGACCATGGTCGAAATTCTGACAACTGGCGGCACCATCGACAAGGTTTATTTTGATGCCAAGAGCAGTTTTCAGGTCGGAGATTCTCCCCTTGGTGAACTACTGAAAGAAGCCAACCTGACCCTTGATCTCAAGATCACTGAAGTGCTGCGTAAAGACAGTCTTGAGATGACCGATGATGATCGCAAACTCATTCGGCAGGCGGTACAAGCCAGTCAGTCACGCCATATTGTCATCACTCATGGTACCGACACCATGGTTCTGACCGGGTGCGCCCTGAACGGGATTGAAGGCAAAACCATTGTTCTGACCGGAGCCATGCAGCCGGCCCGCTTTCGGGCGACCGATGCCCTGTTTAATGTTGCAGCCGCCATCACAGCGGTCCAAACCCTGTCCCCAGGTGTCTACATTGCCATGAACGGTCAGATCTTTGATCCGCAGACAACCCGTAAAAATGTCGAACTGAACCGGTTCGAAAAGACTCAGAATTAACAGCCGAACAAACGAAAGGGCCATCTGATATCAGATCGCCCTTTCACGCCTCACGCCTCGAATTATAATATCTGGCTCAAGAACATCTGGGTTCGTTCATTCTGCGGGTTGTCGAAAAACTCATGCGGAGTATTCTGTTCGACAATCTGTCCTTCATCCATAAACATCACCCGGTCAGCAACACTCTTGGCAAATCCCATTTCGTGGGTGACGACCAGCATGGTCATCCCCTCTTCGGCAAGAGCGATCATGACATCGAGAACTTCTTTGATCATCTCGGGGTCCAATGCTGACGTCGGCTCATCAAACAGCATGACATTGGGATTCATGCACAGACTGCGGGCAATCGCAACCCGCTGCTGCTGGCCACCAGAGAGCTGACCGGGAAACTTCTTGGCCTGCTCGGCAATCTGAACCTTCTCAAGATACATCATCGCCGTCTCTTCGGCTTCTTTCTTCGGGGTTTTTCGCACCCAGATCGGCCCCAGGGTCAGGTTGTCCAGAATTGTCAGATGCGGAAACAGGTTGAAGTGCTGAAAGACCATTCCGACTTCAGCCCGTACCTTTTCGATATTTTTAATATCGTTCGTCAGTTCGATCCCATCGACAATGATCCGGCCTTTCTGGTGCTCTTCAAGGCGGTTGATGCAGCGAATCATTGTCGATTTTCCCGAACCGGAAGGCCCGCAAATAACGATCCGCTCCTTGGGCTGTACCAGCAGATTGATATTTTTCAGGACGTGAAAATCACCGTACCATTTGTGCATGTCGATGACTTCGATAATCGGGGTTTCAGCTGTTTCCTGCATAGTCTCGCTCTTTTCGTTCATAAGTCTTTCCGTCAGCGACCGGTATGTAAGGCTTTTTCGAGTTTGCGACTGTAACTTGACATCGCATAGCAACAGACAAAGTAAAGGACGGCCAGAAAAAGGTAGGCCTCACTTGAGAATCCCATCCATTCGGGGTTTGACAAAGTTACCTTGGTGGTTTTCAGGACATCGTACAGGGCGATAATAACGACCAGGGAAGTATCCTTGAACGCCGAAATCAGAATCCCGACAGTTGGTGGAATAACGATTTTGAGGGCCTGGGGCAGAATAATCAGCCGCATCGTCTTGCCGTAGCTCAACCCCAGAGAATCAGCAGCTTCATATTGTCCCTTGGGAATCGCCTGCAAACCACCACGCACCACCTCGGCAATATAAGCGGCAGTAAACAGGATAATTGCGGCCAGGGCACGCAACACCTTGTCAATGACGATCCCTTCGGGCAGAAACAGGGGAAACATGACTGATGACATAAACAGCAGGCTGATCAGCGGTACGCCCCGAATCAGCTCGATATAGACGACACACATGGTCTTGATGCCTGCCAGGCGTGAACGACGCCCTAAAGCCAGCAACACCCCCAAAGGATAGGCAAAAACCATCCCGAACAACGACAGCATCAACGTCAGCGGAAAACCACTCCACTGAGAGGTTTCAACCACCGGCATTCCGAACACACCGCCATACATCAGGGTTCCCATGACGATCAGGCCGATCAGCCAATAGCCCCCCAGGGAACGTTTCCAGTGTTTGCTGTCTTTCGAATAGAAGATCAGGACAAATAGCAGCAGCATCGCCAGCAAGGGACGCCACTGTTGACCGTCGGGGAAAAACCCGAAGAAAATAAAGCTGACATTGGCCGGGATAATTGACCAGCAGGCGCCTTCGATATCACGGCAGGCCTCGGCACTACTGAACCAGAGACTGTCGACAAAAATCCAGCGGATCATCGGTGGCACAACCAGCCACAAACCATAAATCGACAGCAGGGAAAGCAGTGAATTGTACCAGTTGTTAAACAGATTTTCCCGCAGCCACCCGATAACACCGACGTTACGTACCGGTGGTTTCATGTCTTCACTGGCGGTTTCGGTAACTTGAGTTGTCATGGTATCACCTCTCCACCAGGGCCATTTTTTTGTTGTACCAGTTCATAAAGAGCGAGGTCGACAAACTGAAGAAGAGATAGACCACCATAATCAGCGCAACCCCCTCTATCGCCTGTCCCGTCTGGTTGATGGTCGTGTTGGCCACCGACACAAAATCACTGTAGCCAATCGCAATCGCCAGAGAACTGTTTTTGGTCAGGTTGAGCATTTGACTGGTCAAGGGAGGAATGATCACGCGCAATGCCTGGGGCAAAATAACCAGATGCAACACCTGCCCCGGACGCAATCCAATCGCCATGGCCGCTTCAACCTGACCACTCGAAACAGACTGGATTCCGGCACGGACAATCTCGGCCACAAAGGCCGAAGTGTACAGAACCAGTCCTATCAGCAAGGCACTGAACTCAGGACTGACCGTCACACCACCACTGAAGTTAAACCCTTTAAGAACCGGAATATCCATCGCTGTCGGGGCACCGGCGATAACCCAGGCCACCAGAGGCAAAAGCAGGAGAATCCCGATTCCCATACGATGAACCGGTAGAATTTTTCCGGTACTTTCCTGCACCTTGCGCCCGTAACGCACCAGCATCCACCAGGCAATAACACCGACACCCAGGGCAATCAGCATGACACTGTGGACAGGATGGTCGGCAGGCACACTAAAAATCAGGCCGCGGTTACACAAAAAGAGTCCCGGCAGCGGGTTCAGTGCCTGGCGTGGTGATGGAAATGCCTCGTAGAAGAGCGCGTACCAGAAGAACAGCTGCAAGAGGACCGGAATGTTTTGCATCACCTCGATAAAGCCGCCAGCCAGCCGTGAAACCAGCCAGTTGCGCGACAAGCGGGCAATACCAACAAAGGTCCCAAGGATCAGGGTAAATATAATCCCGATAAATGATACTTTCAGGGTATTCAATGCCCCAACCAGCAGGGCTCGGCCATAGCTGTCGGCGGCAGAATATTCAATCGTCGACTCGCCAATCTCAAAACCGGCTTCACTGTGCAAAAAGCCGAAACCCGTAGCGATCGATTGCCGCTCAAGGTTTGCCTGAGTGTTGGAGAACAGGATATAGCCAATACTTAATGCCAGCAGCAGGACCACAATCTGAAACACCATCCCGCGCTTGTCGGGATCGCGCCAGAAGGGCACAGCCTGTGGCAACTCAACGGTTGAAGCAGTCGTCTGTTTATTCAAGGCAGAAGTCTTTTTATTGCAGGAATCAGAAAAAACGAGGAGGCGTCAACAAAACGCCCCCCCGCATCACTCATTTAATTTACTTGAAAGGAGGTGAATACATCAAGCCACCATTGGTCCACAGAGCATTCAGGCCCCGCTCAAGACCAAGTTTGGTGTTGACACCAACATTGCGCTCGAAAACTTCACCATAGTTACCAACCTGCTTGATGATGTTATAAGCCCATTTTTCATCCAGACCAAGAGCCTTGCCATTACCAGCGATTACACCGAGGAAACGCTGAACGACAGGATCTTTGCTCTTGAGCATCTTGTCAACGTTCTTCGAGGTAATACCCAGTTCTTCAGCATTGATCATAGCCAGGACCGAGAAATCAACGATGTCCATGAACTTGTCATCACCATGACGAACGGCTGGGGCCAAAGGCTCTTTGGAGATGATTTCCGGCAGGATGACGTAGTCTTTGGGATTCGGAGCAACGGCACGTGTTCCGGCGAGCTGAGACGCATCTGAGGTCAGAACATCGCAACGACCTGCAAAGAAGGTTTTGGCCAGTTCGGTTGTGTTTTCAATAACAACCGGCTTCCATTTCATGTTGTTGCTGCGGAAGAAGTCAGCAGCATTCTGCTCGGTGGTCGTTCCGGGGAGGACACAAACGGTCGCACCATCGAGCTCTTTGGCACTTTTGACCCCGAGTTTCTTCGAAATCATGAATCCCTGACCGTCGTAGTAATTGACCGTCACAAAATTGAGACCCAGTTTTGTTTCACGACTCAGAGTACGAGTGGCATTACGGGTAAGAAGATCAATTTCGCCCGACTGCAAGGCGGTGAAGCGCTGCTGAGCGGTCAAAGGAGTAAATTTGACCTTGCTGGCATCACCAAAGATCGCCGCGGCAACAGCACGAGCCGTATCGACATCCAGTCCTTTCCAGACCCCTTTGGAGTCAGGCATACCGAACCCGAATACGCCACCATTTACCCCGGCCTGAATGAAACCCTTCTTTTTAACCGCATCAAAATCTTTGCCCGCAAAAGCCAGCCCACTGGTCAGCAGGGTCAACGCAGCAACGAGCGCCATCAATCTTGCAAATCGCATTCTTCTCTCCTCCTTCAATTGGTTGGTGGTATCGAAAGGCGTCTACCTTTTCGATAAAGTGAACCGCAGACAATGTTTCGGCCACGGGAACAGCGCAAAAAAAACCTCGCCAAATATTGGAAAATACTTATATTTAGCGATGACAAAACACTGTTCCATTAAGGTATACGGCAGCGGGTTAAGGCTGTCAACAGGCAAGAGAATTTTCTCGGTAAACGACCCGGATTATGGCTGACGTCGGTGAAAAACAATCCACACCAACCCGGCACCGAGCAGAAACAGACTGATCAAAGGCAACAAATCACCGATACGACGATAAAGGCTGGGGCGAGCTCCCAACTCGACCTGCCCGGTCATTGACACTGTTTCAAAAATGGGTGTCTCACCGTGGGTCTGGCCTGCAGGATCAATCAGGGCAGAAATACCGGTATTGGCGGCCCGGGCAATCCAGATACGGTTTTCTATTGCCCGCATACGCGTCATATCAAGCAGCTGTCGTGGGGCCGAAGAACGCCCGAACCAGGCATCATTGGTCAGATTAACCAGCAGATCACTCCCTTTGCGAACATAGTCGCGCGCCAGTTCAGGAAAAATCGCTTCATAACAGATCAAAACACCCAGGTCATGCCCATTCAACGTCAAGGGTGTGACGGTGCCGGGAGAGTAATCTCCCACTCCGGCCACCAGTTTATTGATAAAAAACAGCAGGTTGCCAAAGGGAACGTACTCACCAAAGGGCACCAGATGAATTTTGTCGCTGCGACCACGAAAAGTCCCCCGGGAGTCGAGGAGAAAAGCACTGTTGAAGTAGCGATAACTCCCATCTGGACGTGGCTGATAAGAAGGGCCACCAAACAGCAGATAACGCTGTGCGGTTTTGGCAATCTGGAGGACCTGACGGCTGTCAGAATTTTTTTCCTGAATGTAAAAAGGGGTGGCCGCTTCGGGCCAGATGACTAATTCAGCGCCCTTTTTTGTCGCTTCAAGGCTTAATTCCCGATACTGATCAAGTGTCTGTTGACGATAATTTCGATCCCACTTGTGCTGTTGCTCAACATTGCCCTGAACCAGGCCAACCTGCAAGTGCTTGAGGTTTGCCTCTGGCAATGGCAGTTTGTACCACCCATATCCCAACCCTCCCCCAAGCAGGACCAGACATAAAAGCCCCCCGATAACAGCCGGCATCTGGAATCGCCGCTGAAGGACAAGAACAAAGGCAGCATTGACCATAACAAACAAGAAGGAGAGGCCAAAAACGCCGAACAAATCTGCAACCTGGCGCAGCCAGGGCATCTCAATGGCTGCATAGCCCAACAGCCCCCAGGGGAAACCGGTCAGCAAATGTCCACGCAGATATTCAAGGGCGATCCAGATAAAGGGTAAAGAGAAAACGGGCAGAATCCCCAGACGTTGTCGAAAGTAGTCCGTCAGCCACAGGGCAGCACCAACATAGAGTGCCAGATAGGCACAAAGAAAAAGCCAGGCAACCAGAGAGAAAAAAGGAGCCAGGCCGCCGTAACGGGTCATGACGATATTCAACCAGTACAGCAAAGGGGCAAAGAAAAATATGCCACAGGTAAAACCACTGGCAAAAGGCCTGCGGTCCATCGTCAACAGTAAAGGGACAAGAGCGACAAACCCCAGGAGTCCCTGAGAAAAAGGCGGGAATGCCCCGGCCAGCAAAAGGCCCGAAATGGCCGCAGGCAGCAGGCGAGGATCAAACCAGGCAAAGCGCAATGGCAGAGACTGACCGGCCATCCCTCAATCCGCCGCCACAGAGGGAGAAAGAACGCGCAATTTCCGCACTGCCCGGGGATCAGCGTCGACCACCAGAAGTTTGAGCTGGTCAAATTCGAGACGTTCACCGCGTGCCGGAACCCGGCCCAGAACCTCGACAACATAACCACCGACCGTATCAAATTTTTCGCGTTCGACCTTGATCGAAAAAAACTCTTCAAACTCTTCAATGTCAAGGCGGCCATCAACCAGCACCGTTCCGCCTTCTTCTTCGATCAGCCATTCTTCTTCAAGGTCATATTCATCCTGAATATCGCCAACGATTTCTTCGATCAGATCCTCAATCGTGACCAGACCGGATGTCCCGCCATATTCGTCAATAACAATCGCGATATGGACGCGACGCTGGCGAAATTCCTGTAATAACTCACTGACATTCTTCGACTCAGGTACCAGATAGGGAGGCCGCAGAACCTGATCAAAGCTCAATTGATCCAGGGGCGTTCCCCAATAACGCAGCAGGTCCTTGGCATAAATCAGCCCGATAATATTGTCACGACTCTTTGCGTAAACAGGAATTCGTGAATGTCCCGAATCATTGACAGCCTTAAGGACATCCTCAAGAGGCTGGGCCCGGTCACAGCAGATCATTGCAGTGCGGGGAACCATGATTTCGCGAACAATCGTATCATCAAGCTCCAGAATCGACTGGAGCATCTCCCCCTCTTCTTCATCGATGATCCCCTCCTGCTCAGAGGCATCGATCATTTCCTGCAAATCAGCTTCACTGCTGGCAACCGGTCGTGAAGAAAAAATCTTTTTCAACCCACGAAAAAAGCCCGGCTCTGATTGTTCAGACTCCAACCCGACCCCCTTGTCTTTCAGTTGACGGCTTTGTAACCCTGTTCATCTAGAAATTCCTGTCGCACCAGGGAAAACAGTTCACGTTCTTTTGCTTCCATCTTTTCTGCCTGGGCCTGCGTCCCCCGCTCATGATCGTAACCAAGAAGGTGCAATAGCCCGTGCAGCAGCAAAAAAACCAGTTCATGTTCAAAGGGAATTCCCGCATCGCGGGCGTCATCTGCAGCCCGTTCGGCACTGATCACCACATCACCAAGCAATTGTGGCTGGACGCCTTCTCCTTCACCTTCCTGCATGGCAAAGGAAATAACATTGGTAGGCCGGTCCCGTCCGAGATACTCCAGATTCAATTGATGAATTTCAGGATTATCAACAATCAACAGTGATATTTCGCCCTCAGGAAATCCCAAGGCGCTTAAGATCGTTGTTGCTATCTTTCGTAGGGGCCGCTTCAGGATCTTCTGTTTTCGTTGCCGATTCTCGATCTGAATCTTCACTGACGGCATCAACCTCCGGCTTTTTTTCACGCACAATATGAACCGGTTCGGGATAATCGATCCGGTTATGGAAAATTCCCCCGAGAACCCGGTTGAAGCTGCGGGCAATCAGGTGCATATCTTTCAGAGTCAAATCACACTCGTCAAGCTGGCCGTCGATAAAAACATTGTTGATCAGTTTCTTGACCATCCCCTGAATCCGGGCAGATGTCGGATCACTTAAGGTTCGGCTGGCGGCCTCAACGGCATCGGCCAGCATGATCAACGCCGCCTCACGCGTTTGTGGTTTGGGCCCGTGATAGCGATAGTCCCGCTCATCGATCTGCGGCATCCCGGGGTCAGCCTGGTTTTTCGCCCGGTCATAAAAGAACTTGATCAACGCGGTCCCATGATGCTGCTGAATAATATCGACAATCGGTGCCCCAAGTTTGTGCTCTCGGGCCATTTCAACACCATCCTTGACGTGTGACGTCAGGATCAGGGCACTCATTGAGGGGGCCAGCTTATCGTGCCGATTCCGCTGGCCACCGGCATTTTCAATAAAATAAAGCGGCTTTTTTATCTTGCCGATATCATGATAATAGGCTGCCACCCGTGCCAGCAGGGGGTTGGCTCCGATCTCTTCTGCCGCGGCCTCAACCAGACTGCCGACAATCATCGAATGGTGGTATGTCCCCGGAGCCTGAACCATCAATTCACGTAAAATCGGCAGGTTCATATTGGCCAGTTCCAGCAACTTGATGTCAGTGGTGTATTTGAAAAGACTTTCAATCAAAGGAATGATCCCGTTGACCATCACCGCACTCAACATGCCACCGAACAGTCCGAACCCGATCTTGTACAACAGTTGCAAATCGAGGGGTTTTCCGGCAAGCAGGTGCAAACCGAGCAACATTCCCGCATTCACCAGAGCTACCCAGACCCCGGCCCGGTAAAGGTTTGAGCGCTGCTTGCAATGACGCACCCCGTGAGCCCCGACCAGACTGGAGGTAAGAACATACAGAGCAATGAACAGACTGTTGCCAAACAGAATTCCTACCAGCCAGGAAATACAGATGGTAAAAATCAGGGCGGTTTCGGAATTGAGCACGATCCTTACCAGCATGGCTCCCATGGCAAAGGGAATCGCATAGTAATAACTGCTGGCATCAATATGTTCGACGGTACTGGCCAATCCGGTGCTTATCACCAGTGAAATCTTGACCAGAACGAAAAAAATCAACGTGGTACTGGCCAGAAAACAGAGGTCACGAACGTCGGGGTTGTATTTGCGAATATTGGTCAGGACAAAGCGATGGGCCGTAGCATAAAAAAGTAAAATACAGATAATCAGTCCCAAGGCGCTCGGCAGCACCCGGCTGTCACGCCCCAGGTCACGCAAAGCCCGCAGTTTGCTGATTTGGGCAGCACTGACCCGTTCGCCCTCACGGACAATCATTTCGCCCTTTTTGACCTGAAACAGAACCGGTGCCACCTCATCGTAAGCCTGTTGACGACGTTGTTCTGTTTCCTGCTGATTGTAGGTCAGACTCGGGCGGAGAAGCTGTTGCAGAACCGTCATCAAGACTTTGCGATGCTTCCGTTTAATCCCGGGCGCTTTTTTAAGGATCGGATTACTGCTGGCCAGAGCCTCGGCCAACCCGGTAACCCGCGGGACATCAGAGTGAACTTTTTCCTGCTGACTGGCGAGGTCACGAATCACAATCCCCTTGGCCAGATCGGCATTGAAAACTTTCATATTGGCAACCAGAGGTCGATCAAAAACCTCCTGCTGCAACTGAGCTGTCAGGGCCTCTACATCCAGATCGGCAGGCAAGGTTCTGAGAACCTTGTAGTCTTCCTCCGCCAGTGAAAACCCGAATGCCATTTCGACAGCCGCCCGTGTCACATCACCTTCAGGGGCTCCGGGAGCAGGAATCTTTTTCACCTGCTGCGGATTCGACGTTCCGGCAGCCCTGGTCAGTTCAAGCAGGCCTCGTTTAAAACGGGCAATACCGTTGCGACCTGCAACAGAATCAAAGTCGTAGAGCGGTCGCACCGCCTGACGCGCCTCTTCACGCTTGGTCTGGGTCAGGGGTTTGTCCTCGATCAACAGATCACGCGGTGATTTGATGTCTCGCGCAGCGATCTCGCCGGGAACATGGTATTTGGGGATAAACCCGCCCTTGGGAATAATGACCAGTGTCAACAACAGGGCGACAGACAGCAACAGAAGCAGCGCAACCTGACGTTGATCCTGATACCAGGGGCAGGTGCTTTCACCTGCAGCAAATGATTTTTTGTCGCTCCGCTTTTCGCGAAGCTCCATCTGATCCTTTTTGGCCATCATCGTTCTTTCTGTTCGTTAACGACCGTTCGATCCTCGTCCGGTATGCAGGACACGTTTGTCTGCAACCTGATAGGCCTGAACTATTGATTGTACTATCGGATGGCGGACGACATCAATATCAGTAAAATGATTAAAGAATATGCCGTCGACCCCGGTCAGTACCCGGGCCGCGTGCAGCAGTCCCGAAGAGTTGCTGCTGGGAAGGTCAATCTGGGTCACATCCCCGGTCACCACCGCCCGGCTCCCAAATCCCAGTCGGGTCAAAAACATTTTCATCTGTTCCACAGTTGTATTCTGAGCCTCATCAAGAATGATAAAGGCATCGTTCAGGGTACGCCCCCGCATAAAAGCCAAGGGAGCGACCTCGACAATGCCGTTGGCAACAAGTTCTTTTCCTTGTTCCGGCTCAAGCATATCAAACAGGGCATCATAAAGAGGACGCAGATAGGGATTGACCTTTTCGGCCAGATCTCCAGGGAGAAACCCGAGTTTTTCTCCTGCCTCAACAGCAGGCCGCACCAGCAGAATGCGACTGACCTCTTTGCGCATCAGGGCCGCAACCGCCATCGCCATGGCCAGATAGGTTTTTCCGGTCCCGGCTGGCCCGATACCAAAAACCACATGATGCTCACGAATCGCATCAATGTAGTGCTTTTGCGCCAGACTTTTGGGCCCGATCATTTTTTTGCGGGCAGAGATAAAGACAGTGTCCAGAAAAATATCGCGCAGCTGGGCTGAAGAATCCTGACTGAGGATGCGGACCGCATAGTCGACATCGGGAGGATAAAGGGGCATCCCCTCTTTGAGCAAGGTTTCCAGTTGCTCAAAGACCCGGCAACCGATCTCGGCCTGGGCCGTTTCGCCCGTAAAGCGCAACTCAAGACCGTTGCTGCCGATCCGGATTCCCAGAGCACGCTCGACCAATTTGAGATGACGATTCTGCCGACCAAACAGCTGCGCCGCCAGTTCAGCATCACCAACCGTAAATTGCAAGGCGTGACTCATATCAAAACTGAACCTGAAGAAGAATATCTGTTCACAGGCGCAATCTAGCACCAAAAGCTGACTGTTGGCAATCCCGACTGAACGGATGCATCCGCTGTCAATATGTGCTAGATTTTCACCTTGGAATGCACAACTGAACACTGACGACAGATGATTTGCCGCCGGGGCTGCCGTGGGACACACTTCTCAATACAACCTGCCTGATCTCGACACCAGAATGCTGTCGGACTTTATCTACGAGCTGAATATCGCCCGGCGGCATATGTCGACCTACCCGGCAGGCCACCCGATGATCGACGCTTCGACAGACAAGGTTCTCGATCTGCTGGATCGCCTTTTCGAGTTTCGGCCCGAAATCGGTTTTGGCGTCGCCCGTGAATCCTTGATGTTCGAAGGAGAATGGCTCGATCGCAAAAATCCTGTTTATCGTGACTTTGCCTCGTTTCTTTTCTCACGTGGTATTGCGGCAATTCACTTTATGCGTCATGCTGATCGGGATGAATTCATCCGACTCAACCACCTGCTCCGTGTCGAGCGTGCCGAAATCCTGGAATACGGCGGCTATCCCTCTTTGCTTGAGGCCCAACGGATAACCCACGTCAAGATCGTTCCTGTCGACTACGAAAGCTTCACCACTGTCGAAGAAGAGCGTATCGCAAGTGGAGATTACGACGCAGAACGGGAACCCCTGTGGGAAAATTTTCTTCATGGCCTGATGGAGGGCGTTCTTGATCCCGAAGGAAGCAGCCTCTACATGCCGGCAGATTTCGATCCACGACTGGTTGCGGGTATCCTCAATCGCAAAGCAGAAAGCAAGGGCATGACCGGCAAAGAAAACTACGATGCGGTCATCTCCTCCTTTGTTGGCCAGATGGGAGCCTCAGGATCTGATCTGCGCGGAGTCCCGGAACGGAAAGGACCAGGCAGTGAAGAGCTGGGAACCCTGATCAACGAACTGAACCCCGAATTGCGCCGTCAGTTTCTCAACAGCACCTTCCGAACGCTGGACAGCCAGCAGGATCGCGCCAAAGAAGTTCTTGAAGCCTTTCCCGAGGAACTGATCATCGACAGCCTCAACCAGGTCAACCAGCAAAAAATGCAGGTATCCAGCAATATTCTCAACCTGCTGGGAAAACTTTCACGGCACCAGGATGGCAGTAAAATTCAGTCAACCATTCAGGGCCAGAGCAAACTCGACAAGATGGAGGCCAGCGAGCGGATGCGGATGATCTTTCGTGAGGAAGATACCGGCAAATTCATCCCCGAAGCCTACCAGAATGCCCTGAACACCATCGCCTCAACCGAGCAGGTGACACTGGTCGATGATGAAGAGCGTGAAATGCTGCGCTCGATTCTTGACAGCCAGTCGATTGAACGACAAACCAGTGCCATTGTCTTTGAAATCATGATCAGTGGGACCGAAACCGATCTCGAATCGGTTCTGCAACGCAACCTGGTCGATCTGGCCCGTTTTTTTCTTGAAACGGGTGATTTTTACGCCCTGAATGATCTCCATCAACGCTGGATCGACTATCTCAACCGGGATGAGATGGCAACCCTTTTTCTTGCCGAAGAGGTTCTCGAAACACTCCATTCACGTGAGTTTGTTATCGAAACCCTGGATGCTCTGGAACGGTTCGGTAGCGACAAGCAGGATGAAATCCGTGATTATATTCTGGCCATCGGCGCCCCATTTGCCGACGAACTGATCACGCGTCTTTCCGAGGCCGAAAGCATGACGGTCCGACGTTTTTACATGGACTGCCTGCAGGACATGGGACGAGAAGCCCATGAAGCGATTCTGGATCGCCTGAATGATGAACGCTGGTACCTGGTGCGCAACCTGATCATTGTGCTGGCCCAGCAACGAGATCCGGCCCTGATCAAAAAGCTCTATCCCTTGATTGACTATCCCCACCCGCGGGTCCATCAGGAAGTCCTGAAACTGATGTTCACCTATAACCGACCCCGGGCAGAACGGTTGCTCCTTGAAGAGTTGCAGGCTAAATCACTCGAGACTCAACTTTATGCCGTACAGATTGCTGACCGCAGTCAGGATAAAGCTGTCCAGCGTCAGCTGTTGAAGATCCTTCGTGAAGGACCATTGAATGAAGCTGGCTATGAGTTGAAAGTACAGATTCTGCAGATTCTGGCAAAGGTTGGGGATGCCGGGGTTGTTCCTTTTCTTGAAGGATACATGAATACCGGCAATCTGCTTCATCCCAAACTGTTTCGCCGCCTGAAGCTTGAAATTGTCAAAACGCTTTCGCGCTATCCGGCAAAACTGGCCCTGCCGGTTCTTGAAAAGCTGGCCAAAACGGGTAACAGCGAACTGGCCGTTCAGGCCAACGCCCAGATCCGCCAGCTGCGCAGGAGGACCCAATGACTCCCCGCCTGGAGCATGTCCACGCCTTTATTCGTCGCCTGACCACCGCTGCCGCCAATGCAGCCCTCTATAATCTGGAGCACCGGCAGGTTTCGCATCTTTGCAATCTGGCTCTGGTTCATCTGCAACGGCTTCAGGAGGAGACGGGTGACCTGTCCCTGATGCTGGTTGATGATCAGCTGATCTTTGATAACCAGCCCCTGGAGAACAATCTGTCGATTGAACAGATGATCCAGGGATTGAAACGCCGTGGGATCGGAACTCTCAAACTGCTCAAGGGGATCAATACTGAAGAAATTCGCGATCTGGTCGCAGTATTGAGCCGGGGGTCACAAGCCGCCCAGGAGGCCGTTTCGAGTGAGCATCTGCGCTACGGCAAGCTTGAGGTCCGTTACGCCGAAGGGGGCCTGGATGGCGACACCACCGCAAGCCAGATGTTCGATCAGTTTCCGTCGCTGGCCGAAATTGAAGAAGATGAATTGGCAGAATTTATTGATCTCTATCGCGTCGCTCGTAAACGACAACGGCTCAATGTGGTCGGAATCGCAGATATTGTTTCCGGATTTGTCGATGCTTTCAGCAGTAACGCCGACCCTCTTCTGGCTCTGGCCCCCTTACGTGGTCTTGACGAATACACCTATACCCACTCAACCAACGTCTGTGTTCTCAATCTTGCCCAGGCCAGACTGCTTGGCATTGAAGGGCAGGCCCTGCACGAAATCGGCGTGGCCGCAATGCTGCACGATGTCGGCAAACTTTTTGTCCCGGCTGAAATTCTCCAAAAACCGGCCCAGCTGGATGATCGTGAGTGGGCCATTATGCAGGAACACCCCCGCAAAGGCGCAGAGTATCTGTTTGAAACTCCCGGTGTCCCACGCCTGGCGGTGGTCACCGCCTATGAACACCATATGCGCTACGATGGCAGTGGTTACCCCAAGGTTTCACGGCCCTGGCAACAACATCTGGCCAGTCAGATGACCACCATCTCCGATTTTTTTGATGCCCTGCGGACTCATCGCTCATACCGTGAATCACTCACCCTCGATGCCGTTGCCGGGATTATGCTGGAACAGGCCGGCACAACCCTGCACCCGGGGCTGACACGTAATTTCCTTAAAGCCATCAGTCAACTGGATAGTTTACATTAATCCGGGCGTTGGGCGTTGGGCGTTGGGCGTTGGGAAACGTCTGGCTTGCTCCATCTCGATGTCAATGCTATAAAAACCCCGCTTTAATCTTTTTTCTTTCCCCTTTATCCAGGTTTTCTTATGAGCGTTGACGACAAAAAAATTATCTATTCGATGATGCGGGTCAGCAAGAGTTACAACAAGCAACCGATCATCAAGGACATTTCTCTCTCCTATTTCTACGGAGCCAAGATTGGCGTTCTCGGCCTGAACGGTTCAGGAAAATCGACCTTGCTGAAAATCATGGCAGGCGTCGACCAGGAATTCAACGGTGAAGCCGTTCTCTCTGAAGGCTACAGTGTTGGCTATCTCGAGCAGGAACCCCAGCTTGATGACAGTAAAACCGTTCGCGAAACGGTTCAGGAAGGCGTTCAGGAAACCGTTGATCTGCTTGCCGAGTTTGAAGAGATCAATAACGCCTTTGCCGATCCTGACTGCGATATGGACAAGTTGCTTGAACGCCAGGCCAAGGTCCAGGACAAACTTGATGCTGTCGATGCCTGGGATCTTGATTCTCGCCTGGAACTGGCCGAAGAGTCCTTACGCTGTCCGCCACCTGAGACCCCGATCAAGAATCTGTCCGGGGGCGAAAAGCGGCGGGTCGCACTCTGTCGTCTCCTGCTCCAGAAACCGGATATCCTGTTGCTTGACGAACCGACCAATCACCTTGATGCCGAAACGGTCGCCTGGCTGGAGCAGCACCTGCAACGCTATCCGGGAACCGTCATCGCGGTCACCCACGACCGTTATTTTCTCGACAATGTCGCGGGATGGATTCTGGAACTTGACCGGGGTCAGGGAATTCCCTGGAAAGGGAACTATTCGAGCTGGCTGGAGCAGAAGCAGGAGCGTTTGCGCAAACAGGAAAAAGCTGAAAGCAAACGTCAGCAGACATTGCAGCGCGAATTGGAATGGATTCGGATGTCGCCCAAGGGACGCCATGCCAAAAGTCAGGCCCGGATCAATTCATATGAAAAACTGCTCGGAAACGAAGCGGCCGCCAAGGAAAAGACTCTCGAACTCTATATCCCGCCAGGACCACGCCTCGGGGGGATTGTGGTTGAAACCAATGAGGTCAGCAAGTCTTTTGGTGACCGGCTACTGATCGACAAGCTCAGTTTCAGTCTGCCTCCCGGTGGTATTGTTGGTGTCATCGGCCCCAATGGAGCGGGTAAAACCACTCTTTTTCGCATGATTACCGGTCAGGAACAACCTGACAGCGGCAGTTTCAAGGTTGGCGAAACTGTGCGCCTTGGCTATGTTGATCAGGGCCGTGAACTCGACCCGAACAAAACCATTTTTGAAGAAGTGACAGGCGGACAGGATTTCATTCAACTGGGGAATCAATCAGTGAACGCCCGGGCCTATGTCGCCCGTTTCAATTTTTCAGGCAGTGACCAGCAGAAAAAGGTCGGGGTGCTCTCAGGGGGCGAGCGCAACCGGGTGCACCTGGCCAAAATGCTGCGCGAAGAGGCCAATGTGCTGTTGCTCGATGAGCCGACCAATGACCTTGATGTGAATACCCTGCGTGCCCTTGAAGAGGGTCTGGAAAATTTCGGCGGGTGCGCGGTGGTTATCAGCCACGACCGCTGGTTTCTCGACCGCATTGCCACCCATATTCTCGCCTTTGAAGGCGATTCCCAGGTGGTCTGGTACGAAGGCAACTATTCGGAATATGAAGAGGATCGCAAGAAACGTCTGGGCCGCGATGCCGATCAGCCGCACCGGATTCGCTATCGTAATCTGACCCGGCAGTAACTGATAGAAAAAACGGGGTTGTCAGCGAACTGGCAACCCCGTTCTGGTTTATATTTCTTCCCTCCCTGAATTACCGAAACCAGAGTGACAGTTCAGGTACATAGGTAATAATCACTACCGATGCCAGGAGCAGCAGGAAAAATGGCCAGGTCGACCGGTAGAGAGTCAGGACCGGTTGATCAAAGCGGTAACTGGCGATAAACAGGTTGAGACCTACCGGCGGAGTGATATAACCGATCTGCATATTGGCGAGAAAAATAATCCCCAGATGCAGTGGGTCGACGCCGTAACTGAGGGCCACCGGCAGAATCAATGGCACCACCAGCACCAACGCGGAGAAAATGTCGAGAATGGCTCCCAACAGCAGCAGAAAAACGTTGAGCAACAACAGAAATGTCAGCCGTCCCTCAACATGGGCCTGAACATAGCTGAACAATTTGGCGGGGATCTCAGCATCGATCATGTAGTTGGTCGACGCCAGCGAAACACCCAGAATCAGCAGAATACCACCAACCAGAACCATCGATTGCCGCATAATGACCGGCAACTGACGTAGCGAAATTTCGCGCAGGATAAAAACCTCGACCAGCAACACATAGCAGGCCGTCACCGCTGCCGCCTCACTGACTGCAAAATAACCGCTGTAAATACCACCCAGAACCACAACCGGCAAGGGCAGTTCCCATATCGATTCACGCAACGAACGCCTGACCTCTGCTGCCGTAATCTTGCCACCGAGTTTTTTGCCGCGACGTTTATAGATCACGTAGCCACTGAGCAATACCAGCATGAGGATTCCCGGAAGGGCTCCGGCCAGGAACAGGTCATCCAGACTGATATTGATATTGTTTCCAGCCTGCTGAACAACAATTCCGTAGAGGATCAGTGGCAAGGAAGGCGCAAAAAGCAGCCCCAGGCTGCCAGAGGTTGTAATCAGGCCCAGATTGAAATCCCGCTCGTAACCGGCCTGTTCGAGAGCCGGATAGAGAATTGCCCCCAGAGCAATAATGGTGATCCCTGACGCACCGGTAAATGCGGTAAAAAAAGCGCAGGCTACCAGCGCCACAACACCGAGCCCACCGGGAAACCAGCCCAGAAATGCACGAGACAGCCGCATCAGCCGCCCTGGGGCACCACTCTCTCCCAGCAGATAACCGGAGAAAGTAAAAAGGGGAATGGCCAGCAAGACCGGCATTTCGGCCAGACGATAGATCTCGATCGGCATGACCATCAGGTCAATGTCGCTGTTGTGAAAACCCCACATGGCACTGGCTGCAATAATCGCAAACAGCGGCGCACCAAAGAGCGCAAAAAGTAATAGCAGTATGCTCATGCGACCTCTTCCGCAGCCAGGGGGAAAATGGTCCGGCGCAGATGGCCAAGATAACGCATGCTCATGACTCCGAAACCAAGCGGCAGAATCATTTCAAACCACCAGGCAGGAAGCCCGGCCAGAACTTCAGTTTGGAACTCTCGCTCCATCTGGACAAAGTTCCATGAATAATAAGCAAGCATGCCACAGACAATGGCGGTGAACAGGTGCAGCAGGATCTGCACCAAAGGTTTGAATTTTGCGGGGAGAAATCGGAGCAACAGGTCTATTGCTACATGTCGATCTTCACGACTGGCGGCCATGGCACCGAGAAGACCGAGCCACAAAACCATCAGCCGCAACAGTTCGTCCCCCCAGATCATCCCGCCCCCGCCGATCAGGTTGCGTTGGACGATTTGCCAACCGGCCAGCAAAATCATTGTGGTCAACATGCTCGCCAGCAGGACATCTTCAACACAACGTCCCATGCGATCGAGACGTCTGAGCAGACTGCCCAAACTCACTGGGCGACCTTGTGGGTTCGGCGAAACTGCTGCAACAGGGCCTTGACCTCGGCATAGCGGTCGGCACTGAACAGACCATCTGCCGCGCGTTTACCCAGGGCAGCTTCTGTGGTTGCCCGCATCTCCACCAGTTGCGGCAAAGGCGGTTCCTCTTTAAGTCCCTGATTGAGCAAGGCCGCTGCGGCCTGTTCGTTCTCAAGCCGGTTCTCTTTATCCAGCTGTTGATAAACCGCACCCAGGACCTCGCGCAGTATCTGTTGATCAGAAGCCGTCATTTTTTTCATCGCCCGGGCATCAATCACCAACAGAGCGTAGATATAGGACAAAGGAGTACGATTGAAATACTTGACCTGGGTGTGCCACTGAAAAGCGATCGCCGCCAGGGGAGAAGAACCGATCACATCGATCAGTCCGGTCTGCAATCCGGTCAGAACATCGGTCAGCGGCAGGGTTACCGGCGTCAGTCCGTTGGCTTCCATCGCGGCATAACTTGGCAGATCTCCTTCAGGCACCCAGACTTTTTTGCCCTTGAGATCGGCAAGATTGATAATCGGCTCGCGTGAAAACATCAGGGCCAGCCCTCCTTCAGCGAAACCAAGACAGGCAAAGCCCTTCTTTTCGAGACCCTGCTTTAACACCGGATCCATACTGGCCCGGACAAAATCAACTTCGGCAAGAGAATTGAACAACAGGGGCAGACTGTAAAGACTCAGATCGGGAAAAACCCTGGCCATGGCACCGCTGGTAAAAGCACCGCCTTGCAACTGGCCGATACGAATCTTGCGCAACACCGATTTTTCGTTGCCCATCACCCCGCCACCATAGAGTTTGATCTTGACCCGTCCGGCAGTCTTTTGCGCAACCTCTTTGGCCCCCTTGCGCATCTGCACCATCCAGCTCGACCCTTCCGGAGCGACTGTTGCCAGCTTAAGGGTTAATGCGCCAGCCGATAATGGCAGCAGCAGGACCAGAAACAGGATAACGATGATTCGTGACATCTCTCTTTATCTCCCTTAAAAATGATCAGGCCCTGACGCCAGCAGCTCACGAGCTTCACGCTGGGCCAGGGTGTTGAGCAGGGTCAGGCCAGGCTTGCGTGGATTGGCCGCAAGAACCTCGTGCAGCAAGCGATCATGCAGTTCCTGCTTGTAAAGTGCCCGGGCATAAAAACGAGCAAAGGCAACCTTGATCGTCAGGTCATCGGGGGCCAGTTGCATGGCCTGTTCAAAATGGCGGCGACCTTCTTCAGGTTTTCCGCCATACATTGCCGGACGCAAGGTTTGTAAAATAGCCAGATACAGGTGCAGTTGCGGACTTTTATCGCCCCCTTCATGGTGCAGCAGATAACCGATCAGCGATTCAAGCTGTGGCAATCGGGCCAGCTCATTCCAGTCATCAGCGTGATGTTTCAGATAGACCAGCCAGCTTTGCAGATAAACCAGACGTAACGCCGGGTCAAGTTCTGCAAAAGATCCCATTTTTTCAACAAAAGGATCAAAGGGAAGCTGTGACAGCTGACAAAGTTTCTTATCGGCCTGACAGATGGCCCGGTTGGCATAGGTGAAAGACCGTTCGCTCAAAAGTTTCGCGCGATCGACATCCTTAACCATCAGATCACCAAACAGGGCGTAAAGCCCGGCAGCATCTCGCAGATAGCCGACGTCGTCCGGAGCGGACTCGATCAGGCTGTCAAACAGCAACAGATAGGCTGGAGCGGCTTCAGCAACAGTTTCCGGGTCTGTCTGGTTAAGGGTTGCCTGAGCCATATGTTGCGGCATTTTACTGAGCCCGCACCCCGACAGGAGCAGGATCATCAGAATCAGCAGATATTGCATTCGTTTTTTCTCCAACCAGGCGCAGCTTATGCCTGTTCAATGCGCCAGCAATTATGAATACGCGGGTTCCGCGCAAAATCAGGTGGCAGTGTCCGGGCACTGATTTCAACTATCTTCAGCCCGGGCAACTGATCGGTCTGCATCTTGAAACTACGCAGATTATTGGAAAAGATCAGTACCCCCTCAGGAGCCAGCAATTCACTGACTTGCCGCAGCAGTTTAACATGATCACGCTGAATATCGAAGGTGCCTTTCATCCCTTTCGAATTGGAAAAGGTCGGCGGATCAAGAAAAATAAGATCGTATTCTGGTTGCGGCTGTTCAATCCAGGCCAGACAATCGGCCTGGATCAGGCAATGCTCAGGTCCGTCAAAACCATTCAAAGCCAGATTTTTCCGGGCCCAATCCAGATAGGTCCGCGACATGTCGACCGTAGTGGTTTCAAGGGCACCACCCGCTGCGGCATAAACACTTGCGGTACCCGTATAGGCAAAAAGATTCAGAAATCTGGTCCCTGCGGCCAACGACTGAAGCAACTGACGGGTCAGGCGATGATCGAGAAACAATCCGGTATCGAGATAATCACTGAGATTGACCCGAAATTTCAGGCTTCCCTCACTGACTTCCTTGAACAGTCCCCGCTGATCCTGACGCTGATACTGGCTTTTGCCTTTTTGCCGCATCCGTTGTTTGACGTGGATTGAGGACTGGTCCACTTCAAAAATCTGCATCAGTGCCGTCACCGCATCCCGCACTCGCCGTTCGGCCTTTTGTGGCGGGATATCCTTGGGAGCCTGGTATTCCTGAAGATGAATTTCATCGCCATAGAGATCAATCGCCAGATTGAATTCAGGCAGGTCCGCATCGTACAACCGATAACAATCCAGTTGTTCGGCTTTAACCCAGCGAGCCAGTTTTTTACGGTTTTTACGCAAGCGGTTGGCCAGCATTTCGGCCTCAACCGACAGTTTGCGTGCAACCGGACGTCCTGTCCCCGCAGCCAGCGATTTCCAGTGATTGGTTTCATCCAGATTAAAGTGCAGCAACTGGCATTTAAGAGCGCCGTTGTAAAGTGGCGTCCGCCGATGAGCCCGCAGACCGATAGCCCGCCCAAGCTCGACCTGACTGGTAATCACTCCGGCCTGCCAACCGGGGAAAGCCTGCATCTGCTCACCCAGTCTGTTGTAGAGAGACGGCAATTCGGCCAGATCACCAAGTCGTTCACCATAGGGAGGATTGATGGCCAATAATCCGGTTTCTGTAGTCGGCGGCTCTATCAGCGCCAGTTCCCGACGCTCAAAATGAAGCCAACGATCAACCCCGGCGGCCCGGGCATGTTCCCAGGCCTGCCGTATCGCCCGACTGTTTTCATCGTAACCGATGAAGGGTGGCTGACAGCGAGCCAGTCCCTCGGCCTTGCGCTCTTCAGCCTCCTGCAACAGGTCACTCCAGTCCTGATCAGCAAAGTGTTGCCAGCCAAAAAATCCGAAGTGATCGCGCAACAGACCAGGGGCGCAATCGGTGGCGATCAGGGCCGCTTCAAGGGGCAAAGTTCCTGAACCACACATCGGATCAATAAAGGCCCCACCCGCCGCATGAATCTGTGGCCAGTTGCAGTCAAGCAGTATCGCTGCCGCCAGATTTTCTTTGAGCGGGGCTCCCAGCCCGTCACTTCGATAGCCACGTCTATGCAAACTTGACCCACTGAGATCGATACTCAATGTCGCCTGATTTCGAAACAGATAGAGGTTCAGGCGCAGATCAGGTGTCAGCAGATCAACGTCTGGCCGCTGCCCCGTCTGCTCACGAAGCTGATCGACCACCGCATCCTTGACACGTAACAGGGCATAACGTGAATGGTCAATCTTTGACTGGGCAACATGGGCATCGACTGCCAGACTGCCACCAGCCCGCAACTGCTGGCGCCAGTCAATCTGATAGACCGCCTCGTAAAGCTGGTCGGTCGTTTCAGCGTTGAACTCACTGATGGGGGCCAAAATACGACTGGCCAGCCGCGACCAGAGACAAGCCCGCATGGCCACCTTCAGCGGCCCCCTGAAGTGGACTCCGCCCGTTTTCTCGTGCACCTCACTGGCCCCGAAAGAAACCAGTTCATTAACCAGCAGGGGTTCAAGACCACGGGCAGCCGTGGCAAAAAATATTCTGTCAGACATTTTTATCTATCATCTTCTTTCAAAAGTGCGTTCAAAAACGCTTCAGCACCAGACTCTGTTGAGGATGCGCGGTATTGTACGCGACAAGGACCTCTTCACCGGCCAGGACCGAAACTGCACTTCGGGATTCTCCGGCCAACCACTGCGTTGCAACAGCCATCAGCTGCTTGCGATCAACCTTCAGGATGCGTTGCCGCATCTGGTTGCGCATTTCAAGAGTCAAGCCCTGACGGCGATTGGCAAATTCACGCGCTCCGTTACCCGCTGGCGACAAAGGACGGTCAAGATCGCTGAAAACAGCCAGAATGGCCTCTTTGATCGCCTGTTCACTGAACTCCCCACGCCCGACCCAGTCAATAGCGTCCCGGTAAACCTGAAGCGTGCGCTCAAGCTGCGGATCGCGATAGGAAAGAAGTGAGAAGAGTCCAGACTCGGCATTGTGTCCAGCCAGCCCTCCGTAAGCGCCTCCCTTTTCGCGAATCTCACGATGGAGATATTCGGCACGCAACAGTTTCGCCAGAACTGTCAGGGCGGCACTGTCTGGATGGCTGTAGGCCGGGGTCGCAAAAACCCGGGTCACGTAATTGACCGGCACTGAATAAATCCACCCCTGACGCGGGGGAACCTCATCCAGTTGCCGGGTCGTTGCCGCAAGAGGTTGTGCTTCTGGAAGGGATTGCAGCAAATGTTCAAGCGGGGCACGAAAAGCTTCATACAGTTCCGCTTCAGCGGTCAGGGCCAACTGCACCCCCTCACGGGTAAAGAGTCGAGTGGCAATCTGCTGCAAACGATCTGCAGTCTGTTGCAGCTGCTCATCACCCTGTCCCGCCAGCTCATGAACCAGAGCCACCTGTTCCAACCCGGACCAGAGTTCGCGTAACCGGGCCGCCGGAGTCAAATGGGCTGCCGCCGCACGAGCTGCATAGGAATGTCCGGAAGAAGGAACCGAGTTGGCCAGCGAGATCCGCAGCTGATCAAGCACCTGACGAATCCGGCCAATATCTGAAAAATCAACCCCGGTCAGAATTTCTCCGAGCAATTCACACAAGGCCCCGGCATTACGCTGCAGAGCCTTGCCTTTGACCTCAAAACTTGCGGTAAATTCTGTATTGTTCTGCGGATTCTCAAGCAATGATGTTCGCGCCCCAATTCCACCGGAAACAGCCTCGATTTGCTGGGCCAGTTCAACGTAGGAGTATTTTCGGGTGCCAACCTGAGTCAAAAGAGCACTGAATACCGGCAGCAGCGGCAAAAGATCATCCGGCAGATGCTGAACTGGCAGATTCAGAGCCACAAAACCGATGCCATTGGTTGGCTGATCGCAAAAGACCAGCGGCACCCCGGAAAGAACCTCTTCGCGTACCGCAATCTGACGTTCACAGGCGTCAATATCGCTCAGTTCCAGCGTTGGCAGACAGGAAAGGTCCTCATCGGCCTCCTGGGACTGCTGCAGAGCTTTGGCCTGAGAGATAATTTTCTGTTTCTGGTCTTCAGACAGATCTGCCGCCAGGCGAGCCAGCTTTTCCTGCTGGGCCAGCTCTTCTCGCTCTCGCAGCTGTTGATCCGGCTCCAGCAACAGGGTCACCCGATGGGGATTGTCGAGTAACCAGCTGCGTAGCAATTGTTGCAGATAGGGGCCTGCATCGAGTTTTTTTCTCAGCTGCAACAGTTGGGCATCAAAATCGAGCGCAGCCAGGGGCTCACCACCGTGCAACCAGGGACCAAGCATCCGCATCAGCAACAAGAGACCATAGGGATAACTGTCGCCGGTGACTTCCCGGTTGGTGAATTCAAGCCGATGGATAGCTCCTTCGATCCGCTCGGCAGAAAACCCTGCGCTCGCAATCTCTTCGAGAGTTTGTAAAATCAGGCGTTCAATCTGCGCCAGTTTTGCAGGATCTGACCCCTGTAACCCGACGGCAAAGTAGGTTGTACGGTTTTCATCCTGAAAACCGCAACCCGGAGCCAGATTGGCCCCCAGACCGGAATCGATCAGAGCATTGTAAAGTGGTGCCGCCGGATTTCCGAGCAGCAGGGTGGACAGTAATGACAATCCCAGGCGCTCGACACTCTCGCCGATATCACAGGTCAGCCAGGCCAGTTGTACCATCGAACGGCCCCGGGGATCTTCTCCGGGATCGAGCGGATAGGTTTCACAAACCTGCTGCGGCTGGTCAAAACGACTTGCTGGCGGGACCTCGCTGTCCGGTTCAATCCGGGCAAAATGCTTCAGGGCCTGCTGGTCAACCTTGGCGAGCAGCACCTCCAGATCCAGCTGGCCGTAACTGAAACACCAGGCATTGGAGGGATGATAATAACGGGCATGAAAATCACGTAATTGCTGCCAACTGAGATCGGGGATGACAGAGGGCTCACCACCTGAGTTATGACGGTAGGTTGTGGTCGGGTAGAGTGCCCGACCCAGACGGCGTGACAGCAGGGACGATGGATCAGACATCGCCCCTTTCATTTCGTTGTAGACCACACCTTTGTAAACCAGGGGCGACTGCGGATTCTCCATTTCAGAAAATTCGAGCCGGTGGCCCTCTTGTGAAAAATCGCGTTCGGTCAGATTGGGAAAGAAAGCCGCATCCAGATAGATTGACAACAGATTGTCAAAATCCTTCTGGTTCTGACTGGCAAAGGGGTACAAGGTCCAGTCACTGGCGGTCATGGCATTCATAAAAGTGTTAAGACTGCGCTTGAGCATGGAGAAGAAGGGATCACGCACCGGAAAATTCTTTGATCCGCACAATGCGGTGTGCTCAAGGATATGGGCTACACCGGTCGAATCCTCCGGCGGGGTTCGAAAGGCAACTCCGAACAGGCAGTTGTTATCAGCCCGCTCAAGATGCATATATCTTGCACCGGTTTTCTCATGGTGCAGACGAATCATCCGCGCCTTGATACCGGGTATTTCGTCAACAGAATCAACAACAAACCCGGACAATTTCTGCCCGGGTGTACAGGGGCTTTTGCTCATGAAAAAACCTTTGCTTCAAGTGAAGGCACAACAATTCATATTGGAAAGATGTGCCGGATTGACAGACGCGGGTGACCGCAGGCGAGAACAACCTGCCGGGCCGGAACTGTCTGGGCTGTTATTTCAACAGTTTTCCGATCAGCTCACGATATTTTTTTTCGATAACATGACGTTTCTTTTTCAGAGTATTCGTCAGCTCTTCTCCCGGTTTGAACTCCCCTTCGAGAAAATGAATATTTTGCAATTTTTCAAAAGGCTTAAAGCCTTTTTTACTGTGCAGCAGGCGATTCATTTCGGCCCGGGCTTTTTCAAGCAGCTGGTGGTTGCTGCGCAACTGCTCGGTACTTTCGATAACCAGATCAAGGCGACTGGCGGCAAATTCGCGCAATTTATCAAAGTCGGGAACCACCAGAGCTCCCAGGCCTTTTTTGTCCTGACCAACCAGGACCGCATCACTGACAAAAGGCAGGCGGGTAATGGTCGATTCGATCCGGCTGGGATCAACATTTTCGCCACTGGCCAGAACAATGATTTCTTTGGAGCGTCCAGTAATCACCAGTTCGCCACGTAAGGTCAATTTGCCAAGGTCACCGGTACGAAAAAAACCGTCAGCGGTAAACGCCTTGCTGTCTTCATCCGGATTCTTTTCATAACCAGGAAAGACCTGATCACCACGCAGCTGGATTTCTCCTTCAACACCCGCGGCAAGGGGCTGATCCTGCTCGTCGGCAATTCGCAGTTCTGTTCCCTCGACCGGCAATCCCAAGGTGCCGAACGTATCACAGTTGAGCGCTCGACCCGCAATCGCCGGTGCGCATTCGGTCATCCCGTAGGCATTGACAATCCGAATGCCGATGGCATCAATCCACTCATCCAGCCAGGGGGGCAAGCTGCCACCACCACTGATTGCCATGCGCAACTGTCCGCCAAACTTCTGCTGCACGGCCTGCAAGCGGGATTTGGCCACTTTGTCCGGAATGGCCAGGAATAATAATTTCACCCAGGCTTTCAGCTTGTGAACCCAACGCAGAACAAAGAACTCTTTTTTAAATACCGGCAATTGTTCACGCAGAACCCTGCGCTGACGGTTGGCAGAGGTTGAAATACTGACCAGGGTCCGAAAAATCTTCGCCCGTTTGGGATTCTCTTTTTCAAGCGTGCTGTTGATCCGGGCGTGGAGAGATTCCCAAAGCCGCGGTACCGTTGCAACCAGGGTGGGTTGGTATTCTTCCAGGTCGGCGGCAAAGGTCTTGATGGTCGAATAAACCGTGCAACACCCGCGTGACAGGGCCATGTATTCCACCGCACGTTCGAAGATATGCCAACTCGGCAGAATCGACACCCAACGATCACTCTCACTCAATCCGACCAGTTGCGGCAGATTTCGAACATTGTTCATTATGTTGCGATGGGTCAGGCGCACCCCCTTGGGCACGCCGGTGGTTCCACTGGTATAGATCAAGGTAAACAGATCGTCCTGCGTCAACTGCAAGCGTCGGGCGGCAAAGGCCTCAAGTTCGTCCTGAGTCAGGCTGCGATCTTCAAGCAGGTCATTGTAGCTGTAGATATTGTCAAACCAGCGGTGGGTTTTCTCCCCTTCGATCAAAAAAATTGCCCGCAACTTTTTATGTTTGCGCAGCATCTCTTCGTGAGCCTTGAGCAGGGCCGCGGTTTCAATGACCAGAAATTCACTGGCAGAATGTTCAAGGATAAATTCAAGCTCTGCCGTCGGCGTATCACTACCACGCGGCACACTGACCGCACCCAGAGCCACCAGGGCCATATCGGTAACAATCCAACCATAACGGTTGTCAGACAGCAACATCACCCGGCTGCCCTTCTTAACTCCACGGGCGGCAAAAGCCCGCGTCAGAATGGCGACGTCATCATAAAATTTTTCGTAGCTGACACTGAACTCACTGCCAGCAGCCCGGTAGATAAAGGCGGTACGTTCTGCATAATCGCAACGACTTTGCAGAAGCATTTCGAACAGGGTTCCGTAATCAATATCCGAGTATACAGGCATCAGGATCACCAGCAGAAAAAGGAATTTCGGGGCTATCCCCCTATAATAGGGGGCAAATGCCGCTGGCGCAAGAGACAAGGGGCAAGAAGAGACCTGTCAGATCCCCGGACGCGCCGATTTTCATCCCGGACCCATGCTATACTGTCACAACATTTCAACCGACACCGGAGAACAGCATGTCATTCCCGCATCGTGATATTATTCTGAATGTTATTGACGATCTTTCCCGAAACTATCTGCAAGGCAAGGTTCGGGCTCTGCGCATTTCGATGATCTGCCTGCTGGCAGGCGGTCATCTCCTGCTTGAAGATATTCCCGGCCTGGGAAAAACCAGTCTGGTTCTGGCCCTGTCCAGAGTTCTCGGGCTGGGGTTCGGACGCGTCCAGTGTACCAGCGATCTGCTCCCTTCGGATATCACCGGTCTGTCGATCTTTGATCGGGAAAAGAACTGTTGTCGTTTTATTGAAGGACCAATTTTCAATCATCTGATCCTGCTGGATGAGGTCAACCGGGCTATGCCAAAAAGCCAAAGTGCCATGCTTGAGGCCATGGAAGAGATGCGGGTCACCGTCGAGGGGATAACCTATCGCCTGCCGGAACCCTTTATGGTCGTCGCAACCCAGAATCCGACAGAGCAGGTTGGCACCTTTGCCCTGCCTGAATCTCAACTGGATCGTTTTTTGGCTGTGACCGACATTGGTTACCCACCACCTGAACTTGAACAACAGATCATCCGCTCTGGCAGTGTCCGCAACCAACTGGAAGGCCTGGTGCCAGTACTCGATGGAACCCGGATTATTGAAGCACGCAAATCGGTCTCTCAGGTTCAACTGTCGCAAAAAGTTGCCGGATATGTCCATGCCCTGATCGAATCAAGCCGTCAGCACCCGATGGTTCTGTCAGGCATATCAACCCGTGGGGGAATCAACCTGGCCGATGCCGCCCGAGCCGAAGCCTGGCTCGACGGACGAGATTTTGTCGCCCCGGAAGATGTGCAGAAAATCGCCCTGCCGGTTGCGGCACATCGCCTGATTCTCAAACCCGAACATGAGTTCCAGAACAAAAAGGAGATCATCCGATCGCTGCTGCAAAATCTGGCCGTTCCTTTGGTCTGAAACTGACACCTGCCGGGATGGTGTACATCGGCATGACCCTGCTGCTGGGCTTTGCCGCCGTTAACACCGGCAACAACCTGCTCTATCTGTTGGTCTCGGCGCTGCTCGGATTTATGGCGGTTTCCGGCTGGCTTGGACAACAGAATCTGCGTAACCTCGAATTGAAACTGGTCCTTCCCCGTGAGGTTTTTGCCGGGCAACCCACACTGGTTGGTATCAGACTGCACAACCAAAGACGGCGACTGCCTGCTTTTTTAATTCGGGTCAACCTGGGAAACAGCCCTCCCCTTTTCGCCCACGTTGCCCCCGCCCTTGGGGCAGAGGTGCCGCTGACCCTTGTCTGGCCTGATCGCGGCCAACAACAGATCGACAATCTCTGGTTGAGCTCCTGTTTCCCCATCAACTTTTTCGTCCGCTCTCTCAAAGTCCCTGTTGCTCAACAACTGATCGTCTTCCCGGCCCCCCTGCCAGCCACGCCACCGCAAGCCGGGGACCACAATCGCCAACGTCATCAACAAGCTACGACAATCCGTGGCGACAGCGGTGACCTGCGCAGTATCCAGGACTATCAGGGTGGAGAACCCCTCAAGGCTATCCACTGGAAACTTTCCGCCCGCCACGACAGGTTCAAGGTCAAACAGCATGAAGGTCTGGGATCACAACCATTGCTCATTGACCTGAGTCAGCCCGGGCCCAACATTGAACGTCGTCTCAGCCAGGCAACAGGTTTGATTGTTGAACAGTTACGCCTGCAACGTCCGGTCGGTTTGAAACTGGCCAATCGGCACATCCCGCCACAGGTTGGCTTTGGCCAACGCCAGCGTCTGTTGACAGAATTGGCTCTGTATAATGGCCGTTGAAATAATTCTGCAATGGCTTGCCAGCCTGACAGCACTAGTTGGGGTCGCTCCCGCTTTTTTCTATCTTGATCCCCTGGTTCAGGCTGGAATCAGTGGCGCCCTGGTGACAGGGTTTATCAGTGACCGCCGCAAGGGCCGCCTGCTACCGCCACTTCCGACAACATTGTTACTTTTTCTGTGCTTCTTTTTCTATCTCTCTCAGATGTCCCTGAACAATGTTGTTAACCCTTTGGTCAATATGCTGGTTTTACTGCTGGCCGTGCGGCTGGTAACAGAAAAAACCGGGCGTCACCTGTTGCAGATTTTTGTTCTGGCAACTTTTATTCTCGCGGCATCCTCTTTGCTCAGTCTCAGCATCCTCTACCTTGGCGCCCTCGCTCTTCTGGTCGTTCTGGTGACCTTCGGGCTGCTGTTGACCAGTTTCCATGTCAGCTCACCCGCCTTGTGCCTCAATCGCAAACAGTGGAAAAGCCTGCTGCTGACCGGATCGATTCTTCCTCTGGGCTCACTGCTCCTGATGCTTTTTTTCTTTACTATCCTGCCCCGAACCGAACACCCGCTGTGGAACTTTCTCAATCCTGCCACCAAGCCGACCGCAGGCTTCAGTGAAAAAGTCAGCCCGGGCAGCCTGGCCAATCTCGGCACCAGCGGACAACCTGCGTTCCGGGTGCAAATGACAGCCATTGATCCTCAGGACCTTTACTGGCGGGGCCTGGTTCTCAACCAGATAGATGGCCGCAACTGGGCACGCAGTAAAACACCCCCGGCAGACAAACTGGTGCAGAACAAGACACCATTGAAAAAGCAAACAATCTTCAGCGAGCCGCGATCAGACCCCTATCTGCCCGGATTGGACCTGCCAACAAAACTTGCTGGCATCAAAAACTACTCCTTTGCAGATGGTGTTTTTGAGTCCCGCCAGACAGCAGACAAATCCGGGCGCTATACCGTTTATTCTACCCGTTCGGGATACCTGAAGCTGGAAAACCCTCAGTCTCACAGGTTCTATTTGCAGGTTCCGGCACAAATTCCAACAAGGGTGGCAAAAATCGCAGCTGACATCGCGCGCGAAAAAAATCGCGCCCTGAGAATTGCTGCAACCAGAGATTTCTTTATCCGCCAGCAGCTTTCTTATGCCGCCAGCAACCTGCGCTTGACAGCAACCCCGGTTGATACCTTTCTGTTTGAGAGTAAACGTGGTTATTGCGAATATTTTGCGGCGTCTTTTGCCCTGCTCTTGCGTCTGGCAGATGTGCCCTCGCGCCTGGTGGGGGGCTATCTCGGCGGACGCTACAATGAACTGGGAGATTACTATCTGATCGACGAGGATATGGCTCATGTCTGGGTTGAGGCCCTTGATGACACGAATCGTTGGCAGCGGATTGATCCCAGTCGTCTGGCGGTCAATGCTTCAGAAGCGGTGACCGGTCTGTCCCGCAGGAGCTTCAGCTGGACACAGGCCACCAGCGATTACCTGCTCACCGCCTGGAACCAGATGGTTATTACCTACGATCTGCAAAAGCAGCTCGGATTGTTTTTGGCGGCCGGTCGCAACCTGAATCAGTTCAGAATAAACCTTCCGGGCCGTTCTTTCTGGTGGTTGACCGGAGGAGGATTACTGCTAATCATTCTGGCCACAAAACTGCTGTTCCTGACACGGCAGGGGTCACAGCATTTGCTCCAAAGGTATCTGCGTCAGATAAAAAAATCAGCCGACCTGCAGCAGGTTCCGACCCATCTGGGACTGTTCGCGCTCGCCGAATTGAGCAACGAGCCACTTTGTCACAAATTTGCCCGGATCTACGGTGGAGCCTTGTATCGCGATCAGGATCTGAATGCCCAGCAGCGCGCAGAATTGCATCATATCATTCATCAACTGGCAAAACGTCGCCTTCAGATCTCCCTGACAGAAAAGCCCCCTCAATCCTTCAGGCAATGATTGACAAACCCTGAAAGATTCCGTAGTTTCATGGCAGTTTTTGCATTCAACCTGAATGAAGGTTCAATCCCAATAAAGGTTTTATCCCGTCATGTCTAGATTGCTATTGCTATGTCTGACCTTGCTGGTTCTTCTTCCTGCCTGCGACCCGACAATCGTCGCTCCACCCCGCTCGGCAGATTATTATTTCAAAGAGGGTGAAACCTTTTTTGATCGTCACCTTTACGAAGATGCCGTTGCTTCATGGAAAAAGGTCAGAGACAGTTATTATTCGCCTGATCTCAACAAACTGGCCGAACTGAAGATTGCCGAAGCCCAGTACCTGGGGGGGAAATTTGAAGAAGCCGCAGTCAGTTATTCTGCTTTTTTACGTGATCACCCGCAGGATGATCGCCTGCCTGACGTTCTTTATTATCTGGGCATGTCCTACTATGAACAGATGCGCAGCAAGGACCGTGATCAGACCACGACTGAAAACGCTCTGACAATTTTCAAAAAGCTGCTGAGGAAATATCCCGAAGACAAGCGGGCCGAAGAGGTCAAGTTTCTGGTCCAGCGTTGTCGTAATCGCCTTGCAGAACATGAGGTTTATGTTGGTCGCTTCTACTTGCGAACCGGCCATTATCAGGCTGCCGTCAAACGGCTCAAGGGAATTCTCGACACATTCCCCAATTATTACTACCGCGATGAAGCCTTCTTCTATCTCGGATCTGCCTACCTGAAACTGCACAAGAAACAGGAAGCAGCAAAGGTTTTCAATACCCTGTTTGAACAGTTTCCAGACAGTCGTTACGTCAGCGAATCTCAAAAAATTCTGGAAAAAGAATACTGAGATAAAAAGCCGCATAGATCCCGGGACCCTGCGGCTTTTTTGTTACCTGCCTGCGTTTTTTCGACCCCGAATTACCAGAAATGATAAATCCCCCCTTATTCTATCTTTTCACTTGACTTGCGGTATACAGCATTATATAAAAAACGACATTTCATATAACGTCATTCTATAGGTGACTACTTAACCTGCTGTTGACAGGCTAAGGCCGCATCGACGATAGAGAAACAATCTTCAATATCATCAGATACTTAGAGATTCAAGCCTGGTTCGTTCACGCCGTTTTAGCCAACAATTCCCCAAGGTACCTATCACGTACCTTGAACGCCTTTCACGAGGAGGAGAGAGAATGTCCGAGTACGGAACACTGGAAGACCGCGTTCGTCGCAAATCACTACTGAAAAAGGTCATGTCCGCTGAAGACTGCGTACAGTTTTTCAAGCCTGGCATGAATATCGGCTGGTCCGGCTTTACCCCGGCGGGTTATCCCAAAGCGGTACCCATCGCCCTGGCTGACCATGTTGAAAAAAACAACCTGCAGGGAACCACCAAATACAATCTTTTTGTTGGAGCTTCTGCGGGTGCAGAAACTGAAGATCGCTGGGCAACCCTCGACATGCTCGACCGCCGCTGGCCCTACCAGACTGGCAAGAACATTGCCAAAGGTATCAATACCGGCAAAATCCGGATGGGCGACAAGCACCTCGGTCACTTTGCCCAGGACCTCGGTTATGGCTTCTACACCGAAAATGGTCGTATTGATATTGCTATCATCGAAGTTTCGGCAGTAAACGAAGATGGTGGTCTGGCACTGACCTCTTCTTGTGGCCTGGTCCCGGAACTGGTTACCGTTGCTGACAAAATTATCCTTGAGGTTAACACCGGGCAACCCTCCTTCGAAGGTCTGCACGACATCCTGATGCAGGAGAAGCCACCAGCACGTCAACCGTTGCTGGTCACCAGCGCCGATACCCGCATCGGAACTCCCTATGTCCCGATCGATACCGATCGCGTCATCGCGGTTGTTGAATCCAAGCATCGTGACAAAGGTCGTGCCTTCAGTGACATGGATGACACCTCTGAGGCGATTGCTGCCCACATCATGGATTTCTTCTCTTATGAAGTTAAGAAGGGTCGTCTGCCCGAGAACCTGCTGCCGTTGCAGTCAGGGGTTGGTTCAATCGCCAACGCGGTTGTCGGTGGTCTGGCCAAGGGTCCATTCAAGAACCTGACTGTCTACACCGAGGTTCTTCAGGACACCATGCTTGATTTCTTCGATTCCGGGAAACTCGATTTTGCTTCAGCCTGCTCACTCTCTCTTTCAGAAGAAAAAGGGTTCCCCCGCTTCTTCGATAACTGGGACAAGTATGCTGACAAAATCCTGATGCGTCCGATTTCGATTTCCAACTCACCTGAGCCGATCCGTCGTCTGGGTGTTATCGCCATGAACACCCCGGTCGAGTTTGATATCTACGCTCATGCCAACTCGACTCTGGTTGGTGGAACCCGGATGATCAACGGCCTCGGTGGTTCTGGCGACTTCCTGCGTAACGGTTACCTCAAGATCATGCACGCTCCGTCGACCCGTCCGTCGAAGACCGATCCTCGCGGGATCACCTGCGTGGTACCGAAGGCTCCGCACATTGACCACACCGAGCACGACCTCGACGTTCTGGTCACCGAGCAGGGTCTGGCAGATCTGCGTGGTCTGGCACCAAAAGACCGTGCACAGGTCATCATCGACAAGTGTGTTCACCCTGAGTACAAGCCGATTATGCAAGAGTACTTCGACATGGCCAAGAAAGATTGTCTGGCCCGCGGCGTTGGTCACGAGCCGCAGCTGTTCGATCGCTGCTTCAAAATGCAGCAGAACCTGGCCGAAAATGGAACCATGAAGATAAAGAACTGGGATATCAAGGTCGATCTTTGTGAATAGATTCAATCCTGTTCAGCTGTAATACAATGGCCCTGTCGGAAACCGACAGGGCCTTCTTTTTGCGCAATCTGAATCAGTCAATCGGCTATCAGCAGTCCTACCGGGCATCGGTGACACGTGCCTCGATCCGGCGGGAAAAGTATTCGTCCCCCCCGTAATCTCCCATCTCCGCAACCGAGGTCAGGGTATAGACCGTATAGATTGACGCACCCTCGGTGACTGAAAGACCGGTACAACCAACGGTCACCCGGAATCCCTCAATCGTTAATGAACTGGTTGAAACACAAGAATTATTGGGTGGCAATGCACGATTTATCCCCCACTCGATTCCACTTTGTGCTGCCGCATACGCACGCGCACCCTGCAAGGCAAAAGTCCCGGTGCTGGTCTGCACCTGACTCAGGGTCAGCATTGCGGCCCCTAGAATACCCAGGACAACCAGAATAAAAATAACGCCGACCAGGGTGAAACCCTGCTGGTTCTGCATAATAACTCTCATGGCGCATTCACCACATGAACCTGATGCAGCAAGGTAAGACTTTCACCGGACTCACTCAGGCTCAGCTGCAGGGTCACCAACCCGGCCCGCTGGCTGACACCGGGGACATAACTGAAATTGCACGCGGCAACAGAAGTAGCGACCAAAGCCGGACTTACGCCAAAGGTACCGGACGTAACCGGCTGAGCTGCACGACGGGAATATCCGGAATAGCGATTAAGCTGGCCCGATTCGCATGCATAACTGACCGGTCCGTCAACCACAAAAAAACGCTGAAACGGCGAGGAACGGGCATAAACAAATGTCGGGTTGGTACTCAGATCAAGATTCAGATGGGTTGGCGTGCTTCCCGCCGCAACAAAAATCATATTATCCGCCAGAGGCAAATAAGCATTACCACTACTCCCGCTGGCCGTCAGGTTATAGATGGCGATACCACTCCCGACAGCCGGAGTCGCACGCAGGCTGCCCAGGACATCGAAACTGCTGTCCACTGCCGTAAATTGAAGAATGTCAGTGCCTGCACCGCCACTTTCTGCACGATAGCGCCCCCCATCGACCGTATGCAGCAACTCCAGATACTGTCCATCAGCCGAAACTCGCAGACTGTTGGGCAATGCCAGTCGGATATCACGTTGCATTCTGCGCAGAGCCATCTCTGCGGCATCAATCAATCGGGCCCGCCGGGTCTGATCCATGTAACTTTGAACCGGTTGCGTTATGAATCTGGCCCCCAGACCACCGATGATCGCCACCACCAGAATAACCACCAGAATCTCTATCAGAGTAAAACCGGCCTTAGGATTCATCATCAGTATCTTGTCCGATAACCTGTGAGAGTCAGACTGCTTCCGGCCGGATCTGTCACCGTCACAACAATCCGCAATGCATCCGCTGTGGAAATCCCACTGAGTGCCTGTGGGACAATGCTGACTGCTATGGCATAGCCTTCGAGCCCGGTGATCGGTTGATCAAATTGATCTCTGGCCCCGGTCTGACTGAGATTATTATAATCACAAACATTGTCATACAGAGTGCGGCTCGCCTCAGCACTTCCGCAAACAATCCCGGTATCCGGATCGGTAAAATCCTTGAGGGAGGTCTCTTCAAGGTAGGCTTCGGCAATGGCAACAGCCTGATGTTGCAGCAGGGCATCAACACTGTGGGTTGTCGTATAATTGATGACCAGTAAAACCCCGGTCAAGGCAACTGAAACCACAACAATGGCAATGATCAGTTCAATCAGGGTTACTCCCCGGGAATTGACAGACAGGCGTTTCACAGGGCCACCACATAACCGGTTTCGCCGACAATCTGAATTGTCCGGCTGCCAATATTCAGTGAATAATCGGTCGGAATACGCATGGTATTGATTGCTTCCCCCAAGGGACTGAATATGACGGTTGCGGCTGAAACGCTGAGATCTGCCGGTGGTGACAGCGTATCAACATCTTTGCCCGGTAATTTCAGTATCCGCGAAAAAGCACTTCTGGTATCACAGAGTTGCCGTTTTCTCAGTGTCAGCCCGGCAGAGGAGATGGCCATCTGCACATCACAGCCACTGACAACCGCCAGCTTCTGGGCATAGCGGCTGGCAGCGGCCACCTCATCGTAATATCCGCGAGCTTCGAAGTCGCTCAGGGTCAGAAAACGTGGTGCAATAACTGCGGTCATTATGCCGAGCAAAACGATGACCGACACCAGCTCTACCAGGGTAAATCCCCGTTGAAAAATCATGCCCGGACTCATCGCCCCAGCATTCCGGATGCGAGAATCAATTGCAACCAGCGGTATTCACCGTGTAAGTCGGTGAAAGATTTGCTCCGGTCGGCTCAGCGTATGTAACCGAACAGGTTGCGGGGGTCGGCGAACCATCCAGGCTGAACACCCCGGTTGCTGCCGTATAGGTAAATCCATCGACATCGACTGCATTGTCAATCCCTCCGGCTGCAGTTGCCGGATACCCGTAGACCAGGGAAACAGTATTGCCTTCCATGGTGATGCTTCCAGTCGCACCAGTCTGCCCTTTAATCAGAGCCTGGGCGTGGGCAATAGCTCCGGCTCCCTTGATTGCGCCAGAAGCGCCATTGACTGCGGCAATTCGAGCGTCTGACTGCATGTTGACAAATCGCGGTACGGCAACAGCGGCAAGAATGCCCAGAATTACGATTACGACGACCAGTTCGATCAGGGTAAAACCTTTTTGATTGTTCATCTTCTTCTCCCTTCAATTGTCCTGCTTGAGGTTTCTTATTGTTTCTGTCAATTCAAAAATTGTCGCTTGCAGCTCCTTTCTTCAGCTGACAACTTGTCACTCTCCTTTGAACCAGGAATAACGATCCAGCGGACGCAGGCGCAACCCGGCGGGATCATCAATTTTGTGGTCGAAACGTCCATTGTGGTTATTGTCTTCGAAAACCAGTTGCACCTGAAAACGCATCCGGGGGCGACCTTCACCGGCATTGAAAAACGCCTGGGTATTTTTGACCTGATACACCAGCATTCCTGTCGTGGTATTGAAATACCACAAACCACCCTGCCCCTCGAATGAGTCAGGATTTGCCCTTTCTCCACGGTAGTTTTTAGGCATTTCGGCCAACAACTTTACCGGATTACTGCCCTCGTAGTTTTTCAACTCGGCAATCTTTCCATTGACAATAACTTGCGCGACTTTCATCCCGATGGCACTGCGTAAAATGCCCAGAGTCTGTTCGACCGAAGATTTTTCAACATCAACCAGCAAATCGAGGTAACGCTGGTAGGCAAACAAAAAGAGAACACTGATCACGACAACAACAACGGTCAACTCAAGCAGCGTGAATCCTGCCGACATCCCCTTGGACCTCTTGCATTGCTTCTGGCCAAAACCCATTCTCGTCACCTCTAACGTCTTGCCAGACTCGCCAGATCCCACATCGGCAGAAAGACCCCCAGGGCAAGAACCAGCACCATACCGCCAATTGCGACGATCAGAATCGGTTCGATAATACTCGACAAAAATTTGAGATCGTAATCGACTTCACGCTCGTAATAGTCCGCAACATCCTTGAGCATCGTATCGACCGAACCGGTTTCTTCACCCACGGCAAGCATCTGCAACACCAGGGGAGTAAACATTTCGGTTTGGGCCGCACTGTTGGTCAAGGTATCACCACGCTCGATACGCTCGCGCATCTTATCGATACGACTGCCAACATAGCTGTTGCCAATCGCCTGAGCGGTAAAGGCAAGCGCCTGAACCAACGGAACTCCCGAGGTGAATCCCATATTGAATGCATGGGAAAAACGAATCAGCAAAGAGCGCAGAACAATGTCACCAACAAGAGGAATTTTCAGTTTGAAGTGATCCCAGCGATAACGCCCCTTCTTGGTTCTGATCAGCTGGACAAACCCTGCCGCAACACCTGCAAGGGCTAGCAAAAGAACAGGCCACCAGTTGATCATGAAACCTGAAAATCCTAGAAGAATTCGGGTCGGTAACGGCAGTTGACTGCCAAAGCTACTGAAGATTCGCTCAAAAGCAGGAATCACAAACAGGCTCAAAAAGATAACGGCTCCCAAAATGGCCAGGATTACGAAACTGGGATAACGCAATGCGGTTTTGACCCGATTTACCGTCTCTTTTTCACGTTCAAAATAACCGGACAGTTCCAAAAAGGCTTCTTCGAGCCGTCCTGAATGTTCACCAACCTGTACCATCCGGCAAAGCAGCGGAGGAAAAATACGAGGGTGCAGACTTAAGGCCCCGGCGAGGTCCTGCCCGGATTCAAGGCTGTCCACAACCTGACGCAACGCCTCAGCCAATGACTGATTACGCGATGTCTGAACCAGACCATTCAGGGCACGCACCAACGGCACCCCCGCCTTGGTCAGGGTATACATCTGCCGACAAAAAAGAATCCATTCATCGCGGCCTACTTTTTCACGCCCGAAAACAAAACGTTTTTTCGAACCATCCTTTTGCTTTCCAGCCACCTCGGTAATCAGCAGTGGCATGGCACCACTGGCCTGCAACTGCCCAGCGACGACAGCGGCAGAAGCTGCCTCAATCTGCCCCTCAAACAGTTGACCTTCGGTATTTCTGGCCCGGTACTGAAAGTATCCCACTCAGGCCTCCTCATCCGCAGGGAGAACCAGATCCCGGTTTTCTTCAGCCTGACCCGCCACTCGAACAACTTCATCCAGACTTGTCACTCCCTGGTGGGCCAAAGTCAAAGCACTGGTTGCCAGGCCGACAAAACCTTCTTGTTTGATCGCACTTTCAGCAAACTCTGCACTGGCACCACGGCGTAAGGCATCTGCCAACTCCCGGTCTATTTCGAGGAGTTCAAAAATGCCAACCCGTCCCCGGTAACCACTATTGTTGCACTGGGGACAACCCCGACCTTTTTGAAAATGATCCACACTGGCCCCGACGACATAGCTGTCCAGCCAGTTTTGAAGAACAGGATCAAAAGGAGCTGTCTCACGACAACTCTCACAGATCCGACGAACAAGCCTTTGAGCCAGAACAACCCGCAGGGAACTGGCAACCAGAAAACCCTCGGCGCCCATATCAAGCAACCGCAGCGCAGTACTGACCGCATCATTGGTATGGAGTGTTGAGAGAACCAGATGACCGGTCATTGCCGCTCGCAGGGCGATTTCTGCCGTTTCCTCGTCTCGCATCTCGCCAACCATCATAATGTCGGGATCCTGACGCAATCCCGAGCGCAAAATACGGGCAAAATCCAGACCGATCCGCTGATGAACCTGAACCTGATTGACACGCGGCAAACGATATTCAACCGGATCTTCTACGCTAATTATCTTTTTTTCCGCCGCGTTCAATTCGCTAAGAGCAGCATAAAGAGTTGTCGTCTTGCCGCTACCTGTCGGACCTGTAACCAGAATCAACCCATGCGGGCTGTGCAGATGGCGACGAAAGCGTCCCAGCATCTCAGGGGCCATCCCGATCTGTTCCAGATCCAGAATACCGCTGGACTGATCAAGCAGACGCATAACAACAGCCTCTCCATACTGCACCGGCATCGTCGACAGCCGCACATCAATACTGCGGCCCTTGACCCGAATATTGAACCGTCCATCAAGAGGTAAACGCTTTTCTGAAATATCCAGACCGCAAACCAGTTTGAGGCGTGAAATCAGAGCGGGAGCGATCCGTTTTTCTTTCATGATCTGCTCCTGAAGAACACCATCGATTCGCTGGCGGATTCGTAAAACTTTTTCGTCAGGCTCAATGTGGATATCTGAAGCACCAACCTGTACCGCATCTTCAAACAATGAACGTAACAGACGAACCACCGGAGCATCTTCAACATCGGTTTCGACCAGAAGCTGCTCAAGATTACTGACCCCGGCAGCCAGTTCTTCATCAAGCTCTTCAGCAATACTTTTAATCTCGTGAGTCCGGCGATAGACACGATCAAGTGCACGGAGCAAATCTTCTTCCAGAACGACCGCTAAGGAAACCTGACGTTTGAGAATCTTCGTCAATTCATCGTAGGCATAGAGATCTGTCGGATCCGCCAGACCGACCAGCAATCGGTCGCCCTCATCTTCTAAAACCATCGCCCGAAACCTGCGGGCAACGGTTTCGGGTAACAATTGAACTGTTTCCTTGTTGTAGGGATAATTCTTGAGATTTATTGCAGGAATATGGAGCTGTCGGGCAAGAAACTCGACAAACTGCTGAGGATCTATAAACCCAAGCGAAATCAGGGTATTACCAAGTTTCCCCCCTTGGATCTTCTGCGTTTCGAGAGCCGTACGCAGCTGATCTTCACTGATCACTCCGTGCTTGACCAGCAAGTCGCCAATTCTTATTTTCTGTCGCGTCTCAGCCATCAGTTTCCAGCTTCAACCTCTTGGGCAAGGACCTTGACACGCATGCGGGCATAACGCTGAAGGTCGGTTTTCAGTCCGTACGTCAATGCGTTTCGATACAGTTCCAGGGCTTTTTCCTGTTCAGCCTGCTGATCAAGAGCAAGAGCCAAACCAAAAAGGTAGAGGCTGTTTTCAGGATATTCGTCCAGCAGATTGCGATAGTTCCGGGCTGCAAGGGCGTAGTTTCCGACCTGCTGCCAGAGTCCGGCCTGCAAAGCCAGATACTCATGATCGTCTGCAGCCTGAACCTCTTGTCCCGCCAGAACTGTCAGCGCTGCCGCAGGTCCCTGGCGGGTCAATAAGGTTCGGGCGTACCATTTACGAAAATCATGTGAGTTGGTTAAAGACACTCCCTGCCTGAAGAGCTGGTCTGCCCTGGCGGGAGCAGTCTCCAACAGGATCGAAATCATTTTTTTGCGAATTCCTGTCCGTTCCGGATTCAGACGCAAGGCCTGCCCCCAGAGGGTTAATCCCTCATTTTTTTGCTGACTTTTGATCAGCAGCAAACCTCGCCGATACAAATCATCAACCTGCTCCTGAATTGTGGGCTGGCTTTTTTGTTTGATCAGTGCCGGTGACGACGAAACCGGGGCAGCGGTATTGATTTCTGGCGGGAGCAAATCTGGCCTCGGGCTAATTTTTTTTCTTTTGACGGTTTGGGCAAAAACATCGATAACCAGTCGTTGTCCGTAGTCAGAATCAGCATCCAGAATAAAATATTCGGTCCGAACCGCTGCTTTAAAAACGATCACCAACTGCCAAATATTTTCCAGAGATGTCAGGGCAACATGATCTATCAGGAAGTCGGTCGGTGCAGGTTGAGGCAATTTCTCGAAATCTGGAACCATTTGCGGCAAATTTACTGTCAACCGGTGGCCGTTCCGATGGAGAACGGGAGTCGCGACAAAATCTTTTGAAAGTTCGAGCAGGATCCGGGTTGAGCTGGGTCCCGATTGCAGATGGACAGCCTTCAATCGGCTCTCTGCCAGCCCGGCTGATTTTGTTGTCACAGGTTCGCTCTGTGTTTTCACAACAGCGGGAGAAGAGACAACCGCCTGTGAGTGAGTCCTTGTTTGTCGAGAGAGCAACAGCAAGGCAGCAACCAGGGCGACAAGAAAGACTCCACCCCAGATCATCAACCAATGCTGGCGGCGAACAAAATGGACCGGGTTGATCTGGTCCTGAAACGTTGCACCAGCTAACCCTGCCTTGCGATGCTGCAAATCACGCAATACCTGATTCATCAGGCTCATAAGATCCCCTTGTAGAGAATGATCAACACCAGAGTCATCCCCAGAGATGAGCACAATCCGACCCAGAAAGATCGTTGCCAGGGTCTGTAGCTCCAGGCAAATGTATCATTTACGGCAGCCATAACCTGACGGGAAGCAACCTGATGAACTCCTTTTCCATATGCTGCCAGCAATGCTTTATGGGCAAGAATATTGACCAGCCGCGGACTGCCACTACTTTTCTTGAAAATCCGGCGAACCGCTGCAGATGAAAAAATGACCGGACCCTTATGTCCGGCAACTGCCATACGATGATTTAAATAACCCGCAAGTTCTGAAGCAGGAATAGGTTCAAGATGGCAGACAAAAGTGATTCTTTGCCGCAATTGACGTAAGGATGGCTGGGCCAGCCTCTTTGCAAACTCCGGCTGGGCAAAGAAAACAACTTGCAGCAATTTTGTCTTTTCTGTTTCCAGATTGCTGAGCAGACGAAGAGCCTCAAGGCTCTGGAGCGACATAACCTGGGCCTCATCAATCAGGATCACCGTCTGGCCTCCACAACGATAAATCTCTGCCAGCTTTTCGAAAATATTCTGCTGCAAATCCTGCAGGCTGGCAGTTTCCGAAACCTTGATCTCGAGTTCACAGGCAATTGAACGATAAAGTTCGAGCGGTGTTAACAACGGGCTTGGCAAATAGGCTGAGGCCCAGTCTTCGGGCAGCAAGGTCAACAGGTTTCGGCAGAGCAAGGTCTTTCCGGAACCAACCTCGGCAATGACTGCCAGAAAACCTTCCCCGGCCTGAAGACCTGACAATAATTCATTGATGACAGCCTGATGCCCTGAATGGTGGTAAACAAAGTCCGGATCAGGCGTAAGGGAAAATGGTGGTTCTTTCAAACCAAAAAATTGCTCATACATATCCATCCCTTTCGTGCCACCTATTCGGCTCCTGGCACAGGCAACCAGTCTCGTTTAAATTCCGGGCTCATCGCCTTGATGCGCCGCCGTGACCTGTCAAGCAGCTGACTCCAGTCCTGAGTGGTCGTCATGACCTGGGGTCGCAAAAGAATCACCAGTTCACTTTTTTGTGCCACCAGGCGGGTGTGTCGAAAGAGGCCACCCACCAAAGGCAGACTGCTCAAAACCGGAATTCCGGAGGTTTCCTGAACCTGATTGTCTTTCATCAGGCCACCGATCATGACAATTTGCCCACTTTCAGCACGTACAATGCTGTCTGATTCACGCACAGTGCTTTTGGCCAGTGGCAACGTCAGGGTCTGGTTCCCACTATTCTGGCTTCCGAACACACTGATCTGCTTGGTCTGATCTTTCACCTCGCTGACTGTCGGGTGGATATGCATAATCACCCCACCCTGCTCATCGATCTGTGGCGTTACGTCAAGGGCAATTCCTGAAAAAAACGGAGTCAGGGTAATATCAACCGAATTGTTGGTCGAAGTTCCGGTCACTGTGTTACTGGTAATATCGGTCAGAAAAAACTCATCTGTCCCGACCTTGATAACCGCCTTTTGATTGTTGACCGTACTGACCCGTGGACTGGAGAGAACCTGAACATCACCCTGATTCTGCAACAGTTCGATAAACGATTTAAAACTGTTGAAGTTGAGGGCCAGACTGAAAACACCTCCGAAAGCCAGAGTATTCAACGCATCAGGAAGACTGCCGTCAGGAGAAAGACTGCCGCTGGCTCCGGCAGATGAAGACACCCCACCATCAAAAATCTGCCCACCGCCTGTTTGACCAACAAGAGCAGTCATATCACTCTGTTTTGACAGCAGTGACCAATTGATTCCAGACTGAAATCCATCATCGAGGGTCACTTCGATAATTCTGGCCTCGATCACCACCTGACGTTGCAAGTTCTGCTGAATGACCTGCAAATAGGCTTCGACTCGCTGCAATTCATCCGGCATCGCCACCACCATCACAGCACTTGCCTGAGGTTGAACCACGACGGTACGCCCATCCTTGCTGCCGACAAGACCCGTTAATGCCGCCTTCAGTTCCTGCCAGAAATCTGCCGTTGAGGTTGTTTCAATCCGGCTTCCGGCGGGTTGTTGTTTCTGTTGACCCTCATCCTGCTTGACCTGACTCACCTGCCCCGAACTGACCCGGGTTTCAGATTTGCCAAGCCGTATCATATTGATGTAATCAACGGGAAAAGTCCTGGCTTGCAGGCCAAGAGGCATCACCTGATAAACAGAACCGGTTTTGATATACGGATAGCCATAGACATTGCTGACAACCTCCAGAACTTCAGCAATGCTGGTATTTTTCAACGAGAGACTGATCTTGCCTGTGACCCCGGGATGAACCACCATGTTGTCGTCACTTCCCTTGACCAGCCCCAGAAAAAATTCACGTGCCTCAACCTGATCAGCTGAAATATCGAATCTGGGTGCGGCCAGCAAATCGTCAGGTTCGGCTTTTGCCGGAGGTAACAGGGCCGCGCTGACTGCCGAGGGTGGCGGTGGCAAGCGACGTTTGACAGGCGGCGTTGCAACAAGGGCATGATCAATGGCCTGAAGTGCCTCATCACCTCTGGGTTGCGGGGCACAACCACCAACAACCAGCAACAGAACTATTGCGTACAGGCAGACCTTCGTCATTTTGATTTCTTCTCCGTAGTGGCAGCGATCTTTTTATTTAATGCTGATGTCATTTTCAGTACGATTCTTCTGCCATCTCGACGTTGCAATTCAACTCTGTCCTTCTGCAAATGGATCAATCTGGCCCCCAGGTAGCGTTCACCACGTTCAACAGAATGGCCATCGATAACCGCGACAGCGCGATCGGCACCGATAAATACTGCCTGCAATATCCAATTGTGCTTGACTCTTTTTGCGGGCGTTTCAGTCCTGACCGTTGTGCGATACCCTGCAGGTGGCCGCAGGGGATTATGCAATTCGGCCCCGTCGGCCATAAACAGAGGTCCCCAGAGCAGCAGACAACTCATCAGAATCAAAACAGTTCTAAACACCGATCCAGTCCTTTGTCAGACTCAAGGTATGAATTTGCAGATGTATTCGCGTTTTGGGAAAATCTTTGGCGTCAATTTCAAGCAAATCCCAAAACAACCCCTGAGGCATTTTTTCAAGAGCCTCCAAATAACGCAGCAGGCTCAGATAGCTCCCTTCCAGCTCCATACGCATGGCATGACGATAGAGACCGGAAGGATTCTCCCCACCTTCCTCAGGGGGTAATATCGATTCCGGTGGGCTGTTCTCAAGGGCGATCAAATGCAGTCCTTTTTTCTGCTCAAGCAAACGCTGCAGCAGCCCTGGCATTTCTTGTGGCGACATCAGGGTAATCAGGCGCGCCTCCAACTTGCGATCAAAGGTGCCTATCAACTCCTGCAATTGTCTGATCTGCTGTCGATTTTCCTGGTCTGGATCTGCCTTGGCCAGGTATTCAGCAGCCTTTCTCTCTTCGCGTAACGCCGCTATCTGCGCGTTGACCTGACCCACCTTCTGAAGGAGTTCTCGTCGTGCGGTAAGTCCCGGCTCTACAAACAGATAGTCCCAACCAACCAGCATAAGAACCAAAATGACGAGTAAAATCGCGACTCGTTCTCGAGTGCTGCGACTGTTGATTTTGGCGATATATAATTGTCGTTGCTTCTTATTAATGCTCATCGGCCAGTCCGAACTCAGATTCAAGTGAAAAATCAACCTGCCGCGCTCTTTCTTCCAGGCGTTTCAGCTGCAAGCGGGCAAAGGTTCGCCCGGCAAAGATCTTCTTTCGCCTCAAATGCTGTAAGTAGGCCGGGATCAAATCTGCCCTGGTGGCACTTCCGGTCAAAAGTATCTGATGATCAACCTTGTTGATCTTGATTCCGGTCAGCCAGACACCTTTGAACGGGGACTTGGCCAGCCCTTCAATCACCGCAAAAAAGCCTTCTGACAGCTCGTAATCAACCGTTGCGAGATACCCCAACAAGACCCGGCGTCCTTCAAGCTTCGACCGGAGTTTGGTCAACTGTTGATCAAGAAGAGGATTATTTTTTGCGGGAGGATGGCTGGCCCTAAACTTTTCCAGCTCAGTTGTCAGATTCTGCTGTTTATTGAGTAATTCCTGATATTTTTTCAGCAAGGAGTCCTGTTTCCACGCCATGAAACAGCTGACAAATACCAGAAGAAAAATACTTGCAACAACAATCTGCAGCAACATCCTGGCATGCAGGGGAGGATTGCTGACCTTCAGACCTGCCTGGTATAAATTGACCTGTTGTTTCATCTGCTTTCTCCGCGCAATGCTGCCCCCAGCGCAGGAAGGCAGCAGTTCACAAGGACAGAATCAATCTCGTAGGGGAAATCGATGATCTGTTGGAAATCAGCAGAAACAACTTCGGCAGGTAATGCCTGGTCGAGGTAGGAGCAAAGGCCTTCAGGCTCTTCACCGCAAACGGCCAGGAGTATTTTGGGCAGAGCAAGCAAACGAAAATTGCTTTCGCAATAATCGAGGGTTCGTTGAACCTCCAGCACGATCTCATCGACCTTCGGTATCGTTTCACCCGCTTGTCCCGGAGTCGCTAATGGCCGCATTGACTGCTGAATCTGCTGCAGTCCGCAGTTGATAATACGAGAGAAAAAGAAGGTCCCGCCACGACAGACGATAAACAACCCGCTGTTTTCTCTGAGCCAGAGCAGGCAAAGACCATGGGGTTCGTTCGGAAACAGTTCAAGCAGATTACGTAACGCCAGTTCAGGAACATCAATCGCCTCAAGTTCCAATCCAGCGCTCTTGATAAGGTCAACCCGCTTCGCAAGAATCTCTGCGGCGGCAACAAAAACAAATGATTTAGATCTGTTCTCTTCACCAACAATTGGAACTTCGATAAAATCGAGAATCGCTTCTTCAGCAGGATAGTCGAGTAATTCGTGAATCTGCCAGCGAATAGCATCCTGCTTTTCTTCTGCGGCAACACCTTTGAGGTCAACCTGCAGCAAACTGCAAACACCAACATCGGCAACATCAACAACGGGCATTTTGCACAGTTTTTTTGTTTTCACATAATGCGCAAACAACGCATCAGTGAACACTTCACAACCGACAACATGTGGTCGAGTCTTCTCTGTCTGGTCAATGGCCGCAACAGCGGTTCCTCCCGATACAGGAAAAGCCCCGATTCTTTTTGTTTGATTCTTTTTTGAAAACCAGAGCATTATGTGATCTTCCTCAGCAATATAATTAGAAATTAATTAACAATACTATACCAAAAATTTTATTTTTTTCATGTGCTTTAATAAATGGCTGAAGTTTAGAGTTACACCACTCCCCAAACCGGTTTGATTCGGCGATGGTGAGCGTTCCTTGATAACTGAAAATTGTCGAAGTTAAACTGTTTTTCGCAGTTCAGGCGGCCGATCCGGTTTTTTGCCCTGTTTTTTCGG
>JAJRWH010000095.1 GCA_024276935.1 Deltaproteobacteria bacterium | reverse complement strand
GGCCACCCCGGTTGTGACCGGGAAGAACTCCTGGGACCCCTTGCTGATCAGAATCAGGGTCGGGACCGTTTCGACTCCCAGCTTGTTGGCCAGGGCCGAGTCTGTCTCTATGCTGATCGGTTTCACCTGCCAGCCGAGTCGGGAAACAACGTACGGGATGATCTGGTCCTGTGCCTGGCAGAATTCGCAAGTATCGGAACGAAAATAGAGCAGGGCAAATTCTCTTCGTGCCTGGGCCAGTTCTTGCCGGCGTTCTTCAACCTGCGCCCTGGTCAGGGCATTGCGGCCCGGTGCGGTTATGGGGTTGTCCTTCGCAGTCGTCAGCTCCGGGTATTTCTGCCAGACCATTTCAGAGACATTCGTAAATGCCCGGGCCTTACGCCGGATCAGATCCTGAACCAGATAGTGCCGCTTGACGTTCTCTTCGGTCGGCACCCGGATCGCTTCCTTTGTGACCTGCTCGGCATATTCCTTTAGCATGTCGGGGTCCATCGTCATCATCTGCTGCGGGCTGTAGTCGGGGATCTCTGGAGGCTGTTCCTCCTCTGTTTTCTCCTCCTGTTTTGGCGGAGTCTCATACCACCAGTAACCCCGCTCAGGTGGGTCCTGGTAGGCGGCTGCACTTGCCGTGTGCAGGCAGATCATGACGCTGATCAGAAAGAGTGGTTTGAGTCGGATCATGCTTCGTCCTTTTGAATCTGGTTCGGCAGTTTCACCTTCTGCACCAGTCGTCTGAGGTTCGGTTGCTTTGAAAACTCAAGCCGAGACGGAAGGCTATAAAATGCTTCGGACCGGAAGGGGATCAGGGGGGCCTTAACCGCCTTGCCATCGGCTACAATCACCAGACATTGAGCGGTGTGATACCCCTTACCGAGTTGACTGGTCTCAATCGCTTTCAGTTCGTGGTTCATCCGTTTGACTACCGCTCCGATGATTTTCCGTTTTGTTTCTTCGTCAGCGTCCCCGACCAGCAGTTCCGGGTTGTTCTGGCCGACATTTTTGATCTCCTGCCAGAGTGCGTCCGGCTGACAGAGGACAACACCCTCCGGGGTTGAGATGATCGACCAGCGCCCCTTTTCGACCTTGTTGATCCTCTTTTTGAGCGCATCGAGGATGGGGGCCAACTCCAGGTTTTCAGCCAAGCCTCTGTCCTTGTTAGCCACTGTGTCCTTTACCTTCTTGCCCTTTTTCTTCCGTGGTGCAATTGGCTGTTTTTTCTTGTTGTCCGCAGGTTGTGTGGGCGTCTGCGATTTCTTCTCTTTTCCCTTCTCAGGCTTTATTTTTCCCATTTCCTCTATATTGGGGGAGGGGGGTAGGTCTTCTTCGAATTTTTTAGTTGTTTCCGCCGGGAGGTCTTTCCCAAATGGAGACATCCGGCTGATTTCTTCCAACCGGGTTTTCTGGTCGGCCTTTTTCAGGGCAACGCCCAGCGGAGTTTCCGGGGCAAGTTGATGATGCTGCCGAATCGCTTGGGAAATATCGTCCGTATTCGCCATGGACTCATAACCCGGAATCCGGTTCAGGACGATGAGCGACAGAACAGGATGGTCACCGGTCCGGTAGAGAGCCTCCTGGTAGGCGGGAATCTTTCCGAGGTCGTGTCCCAGCCCGGCAAGCAGGGCATCGGGGATCATCACCGCCTGCTTCATGCTGTCGGCAAGATTGCTTGCGACTGACAAACTGTGCTGCCAGAGGGGAACCTGAGCCAGTTGTTCAAAAACATCCTTGTCGTATTTGTTCTCGGCTTCATTTTTGTTGCGTTGGACCACTGACGGGCAAGCTCCCTTGTGATCGAGGATGGACAGGATGTTCTCAATGATCTGCTTCTTTTCGTTCTTCACGGTCGGAAGAGTCACCCAGCGGGAATGAAACTGCCGGATCTCTTCCCTGGTGTACTCTGGCGGCGGTAGCGGTTCTTCGCGGACCTCGGGAGTGATCCGCCAGATCCGGGCAATGTCCCGGAAATCAACCACATCATCAGTCTTTCCCGTCCAGAGCCAGGCGATCTCTCCCAGCAGACGGCGTTCCTTCTTTGTTCCCTGGGAGCGTTGCGGCAATAGTTGCAGTCCGGCATAGACCACCAGTACAAAACAGGCTCCACCTCCAGTCAGCAGGATCAGGTTAGACGGCATGACGCTCTCCCTGTTCGCGGTCGGCCCTGACGATAGCCGGGGCATCAGGGAACTGGATGGTCAGCTTCGAGTCCTTGACGGTGGAAGTGCGACCTCGGTGTCTGCCGGCGAAGGTCATCATGTAGAAGTCCTGTGCTTGCAGGCTGAGGATGTCCTGAACCCGCAGCACGTCCTCTTCAACTTCACGGGTGGTGATCTGTGCCGGGTTGTAGATGGTGGAGAGAACTTTCTTGGTTCCGAAGTGCTGCACAACGTAATCGGACGTTTCGGCATCGGTGCAGCGCATGAAGATCTTGGTATTGGTGTTGTCCAGAATGGCTTTTGCTGCGTGTTTGTCCTCCAGAGCGGAGTAGAGCTGGTTGACCGACTGGGCGAACGCCTGAATCATGACTCCAGCGGACCCGGACTTGGCGAACAGATCTTCAACGCCCTTGTAGAAAAGGGACTGTGCCTCGTCGATGTAAATAGACAGTCCACAGTCGATCTGCTGTCGCCCGGAGAGATAAACCCGGCCAACGAAAGACTGGATCATAGAGAGAATAAGCCGTCCCAGGGTTACACCGGCGTTACGGGTGATCATTGAGCCGGTATGGACAACCAGGATGACGCCTTTACCCTG
>JAJRWH010000094.1 GCA_024276935.1 Deltaproteobacteria bacterium | reverse complement strand
TTCGCAATCCAATGGCGATAGGCGATATCCTTGTCAATACTGGTCCGTGCCATAATCTGTGCATTGCCGATGACACCGGCAGCCTCGGTACGGCTGTTGACATAAAAAACCAGCCCGCACAAAAAACTCCAGAGCAAAAAAGCCAGAATCGCATATCCGCGAATTCTTTTTTCGACAATTATCCCAGCGTCTGTTGCCATTAATTATGATTCCCCCGTGAAAAATCTCCCATATATCTTATCACCAAAGATGACGTTCGGCAGAAAAAAGGGGGAAGGCCTGAGACCTTCCCCCTATTAAAAAAACCTGCAAAACAAGGGATTCTAGCTTTTGGCCATCAACAAAAGCTTTTCTGCCTCAAACACGTAGGGATCCTCTTTGATCTTTTCTTTGAGGGTTGGTTCTTCTTTATTTTTTTTCTGTTTGTCCTTGTCGGAGACCAGACCACCGTGGGGTGATGTTGTCTCGCGAACCTGGAGTTGATGAAGTTCTTCACGTTCTTTTAAAATCGTTGCCAACTGAAGAGACTGGCGACTGTGTTCACGCCGCTCTTTGGCTTTAATGGCAACTTCGATAAACTCTTTGAACTTTTCAGACTCTTCCATCCGCTTTGCACTCTGGGCGCGTAACTGTTCGATATTGGTAATCGGGTGAGGCCAGAGTCTGTAATCGGCACTTTTGATATGATCCCAGGCCAGGGCATTGGGCAGATACTTTTCACCACTTTTCATCCCGTCATAACGTGAAGGCAGGATGATGTCGGGAATGACGCCACGCTCCTGGGTTGATTCACCACTGATCCGATAAAACTTCTGGATGGTCACCTTCAACGCTCCGAGCGGCAGATATTTTTCCATCCCCTGCAGACGAACCGCGCGATCAAGGTCAAGCATTGCCTGGACCGTGCCCTTGCCGTGGGTATGAGCATCCCCGACAATCAGCGCCCGTTTGTAGTCCTGCAAGGCTCCGGCAAAGATTTCGGATGCCGAAGCACTGAAACGATTAACCAAAACCACGACCGGGCCCGCATATTCAACTCCACCGTCACGATCACGCAGTTCACGAATCTTTCCTCCACGGCTGCGCACCTGAACGATAGGACCCTTGTCAATAAAAAGCCCGGTCATATCCACCGCATCCCCTAAGGAACCACCACCATTATTGCGCAGATCAATGATCAGCCCATCAATCTTTTCTGTGCTCAGTTTACGTAATTCCTTACGCATATCGTTGGTGCAGTTTCGCCCGGTCTTGCCCGTATAATCACGATAGAAAGAGGGAACCTTGATATAACCAAAACGCTTCTGACTTTGCTCGTCGGTAACCGTTGTACTCTTGACGAAGGTTTCATCGATTTCGACAATATCGCGCACAATCGGGATCACCACCTGTCGACCATCAGATTTTTTGACCGTCAGACGCACCTCGGTGCCCTTTTTACCCCGAATCAGGGCCACGGCATCGCGAATCCTGGTATCGGTAATATCGACCGGCTCTCCCTTGGCCCCTTCGGCAACCTTAAGGATAATATCTTCTGCTTCAAGTTGTCCCTGACGATAGGCGGCACTTCCCGGAATGATACGCACAACTTTGATATAACCATCTTCTTCGCGCAGGGTGGCCCCAATCCCTTCCAGAGAACCCCGCATACTGATATCAAAATCTTCTTTACTGGTCGGAGCCAGATAATTGGTATGAGGATCAAAGGCACGCGCTATCGCATTGAGATAGCGATCATAATGATCTTGAGTGGTTTCATCCAGCATACGTGCCAGACTGTTGAGTTGCGTCTTCAGAACCTTGGCCCGCGCCTCAACCCGCAAGCGCTTTTTGACCTTGTCATCAGCCTTGACCAGGTCAGCAGGATGGGTCGTTTTCAGTTCTTCTTCAAGAAGTCCGAGATAACGGTTAATCGTCTGATATTTGAGGATCTGCCGCCAACGTTCTGCAAGTCCTGAAACATCGGTGGCATAGTCAATTTTTTCCGGATCGGTCTCAAAGGTGTCTTCGCGCTCAAAATCAAACTCTTTCGCCAAAATCTCTGTTGCCAGATTCTTGACCTGTTCAATTCGACGATTGAGCAGTTTACGGCCCAGCTGCGGCAGGCCAAGACGGCCACTGCGAATCGCTTCGTCGATATGGTTTTTGTAGACCGAAAGCTGTTCAACATCAGACTTCAGCAAGAAACGCTTTTGACCATCCAGCTGTTTGAGATAAAGGTCATAGGCGGCAGCAGAAAGCTGATCATCCAGAGCCTTGTTACTGTAATGATGGCGACCCAACTGCTGCTGGAGCATGTGCCCAAGCAACCGGGCCCGATTGGTATCGAAACCGCGTTCCGTTGTTGCCTGGGCAAGGCCGACCAGCCCAAACAGCAGGACAACAACCAGAATTCTGACTTTAAGATTTTTGAAGCTCTGCATGATCGATAGAATCCTTTTGAGCATGGAATAAAGTCGTTTAACGTTGATAGGGTTGTAAACGAATCGTACCGACATCAATCAGTCGATCCTTGACCGCCAGGGGACAACCCGCCTTACCCCTGCCAAGCAGGCCATAGGGTTCGCCCGCAATGGGCTGGCCACGTGTTCGCGTTCGTGCCGCCAGACAGTAACGACTTCCGGCAGGAACAAAAAGCTGAAATCGCCCATCAGAGCCAACAACAGACGAGGTATAATCAGGCATCCGTCGAAAATCATCATTGGTATAGGCCAGGGCAAAGCCACCAACCTGCGGATTGCCCGCCATATCAACCAGCTGGCCGGTAAATCCGGTCTTTCCCCGAGCGAGACTTCCACTGCGCATAATGATTGGCTGCCCGGCTTTAACCCCCTGCAAAACAAAGTCAACCGAACTGACCTGGCGGGGCACAACAACGACCGGATTCCTCTTGGGTAACGCCCAGGAATCACCAACCTGGGGTGGCCCGGCTTCACCACCATCCCGCCGCCAGCGGGCAACCAGATAATAGCGTCCGTCAACCAGATCAATAAAAAAATGGCCCCCGTGATCGGTCCGGGCACCAAAATCTGCCGGGCCGCGCAGACTGGTACTGGTATTGCGATACGCGTAGACCCAGGCACCTGCAACCGGTTTTCCCGTATGATCCTTGACCATGCCACTGATCCCGGTTTGAACTGCGTGGTTGTCTGGTGCGGACAAAGGAACTGAGATACACCCCGCCAGAGTGGCCAGCATCAGCAAACTGTAAAGAAATGGTTTCATAGGTCCTGACGTGTTGAAAAATCCCGGTGTCTGCAGACACCACAACCAGGAAAATAACGACAGGTTACCGCGCACTGCCGCTTGCAGCAAGGGGAAAGCTGGCTAAATGGGTCAGACAATCCGGTTTTTTACTTCTCCACCAGCAAAGGCTTGCAGATTTTCCAGAGCCAGGGTGATCAAACGCTGTCTGGCCGCGACCGTTCCCCAGGCAATATGTGGTGTCAACAGGGCATTGGGGGCACTGAGCAGGGGATGATCTTCGGGAGGGGGCTCAACCCCAAGAACATCTGCCGCATAACCGGCCAGCTGGCCATCGTGCAGGGCCTTTGCAACCGTTGCTTCATCCACCAACAGTCCCCGACCGGTATTAATCAGCAGAGCCCCGGCTTTCATCTGCCCGAGAAAGCGGGAATCAACCAGTCCCTGAGTCTGATCATTGAGGGGACAATGCAGCGAAATAATATCACTGCTGGCCACAAGTTTCTCCAGAGAGACAAAATGAATCGTGGGCCAGTCGTTCCGATAGTTTTCGGGGTGGGCGGTAAAAACCTGGACATTCATTCCAAAGGCCTGGGCGACCCGCGCAACTTCGCGGGCGATCTGGCCAAAACCGATCAAGCCCAGAGTCCGTCCGGCCAGTTCAATCAGGGGACGGTCGATCAGGCAGGGCTCGGCACTCCGGCTCCAGCTAAGGTCCTTGACCAACCGATTATGATGCAGCAATTGATGAGTGAGCCCCAGAATCAGTGCAAAAGTCATCTGGCAGACCGAATGAGAACTGTACCCGGGGATATTTGTGACCGCGATCTGCCGCTGACGACAGGTTTCGATATCGACCACATTGTACCCGGTTGCCAGAACTCCGATGTAACGTAGTTCTGGTAACTGCTCAAGTTCGGGCTGCAACAGAAAAACCTTGTTGGTGAGAAGAACCTCGGCACCTTGAGCTCGGGCGATCAGTTCACTTGCCGCTGTGCGGGGATAAATCTTAAGTTCACCAAGGGTGGCAAAGCCCTCCCAGCTCAAATCACCCGGGTTGGCTCCATGACCATCGAGAATCACTATTTTCATTATTCAAGTCCCTGTCGGTAGTTGAATTTACTGCACTGGGGTGGATCACTGCGCCGCCGGACAAACTCCAGAACCTCTTTGGCACGAGCCGAAAAGGCCCCCAGATGTGACAGATCAACGACAAAGCTCTGGCAACCAGAGGCTTCCAGTTCGGCCTGTTCGGCAATAAAGGAGAAATCGGTCAAACTGTCGAGACGGGTCACCCCCCGACGTTGCTGAACGCGATAGGCATCACCACGATCACTGACCACCGGGTGGCCCCCTTTAAGCGGGCGAATTTCAATCCGTGAGCGCAACAGAGGCACACTGGCATAGATCGTCAACGACAGATCGATCCCCAAGTCCCGTTGCAGTAACGCATTCAGATTTTCGCGATCATCCTCAATATAGAGTTCAGCGTCGGCGATCCCCAGATCACGCCAGGCCAGCAAAGCCTGATGATTGAGCGAGAACAATCTGAAACTGCTGTAGAGCTTTACTTCCTCAAGCTTTTCAAAAAGAGGAAAGTCCCCGAGATTATTCAGTCGAAAATGGTTGAACCCCTGCTGGTGCAGCTGCCTGACCATTTGCTGAACTCCCAGCCAGTCCTCCCCGATCAGGATAAAAGGGATATCCCAGATGACCTGTTCACTGCGCTTGCGCAAGGCTGAAGCCGCATGCAGATTAGCTGCTGAAAGGGCAATTATCAGCTGGTCAACCTTGTCGTCCTGCAGCAAGCGTTGCTCGCCGGCATCACGTAATTGCACCCGCAGTCGTGCTTTTTGTGGTCGCAGTCCTTGTGCCGGCAGCAGCCCGGCCAGAGCCGTTGCAACCCCGGCAACCGGGCCGTCGGTTACTTCGGGCCAGTCCTGTTCAATCTCGGCATAGAACTGTCGCCGAACTTCCTTTAGCCGCTTGGGAGGAACAAAAAGATCAGCCGTTACCTCTGCCTGGAAACGACGTAAACTGAAAGGCGCCTTGTCGGTTGCGGCAAAGACCTTGTGTAATCGTCGGCGGTCCAACCCTTGAGTACTGGCCACATCGGTTTCGAGCGGGTACTCGGCTTCCCAATGCTGGCCACGGCTTTCAGCCCGCAGCTTGATTTCCTGCGGGCTGAGAAACACGTCAAGATCAAGAGGGATTCGGGGCGCTGGTAACTGTTGCAGTTTTTTGCGACAAGCCTGGTCACTCATACTGAACGCGGCACTTGAAGAAACCTTGAAAACCGAATCACCCACTCCAAAACGATCATGAAACGGGGTTGCAACACTGACAAATCCCTTGTCGAGACGATGGACCTGACGCTTGCCCTGATGCAGGCTACGCAGGGTAAAGGCCGTCCCGGCCCGATCTGTGCGTGGTTGAATCCGCAACCGGTCACCAACCTGCAAGGGGCCACTGCTGCGAAAACTGATCTCGCGCCCACGCACCCTCTCGATCTCTCCCAGATACTGCCCGGTCGCCCCCTTGACCGAAGGGGTCGCAATATCCGGAGGCTGACAACCGCCAAGAAACCCCTTGGTCGGTTTGCGTCCGAAACTGACTTTCAGCAGTCGTTTGGCTTCTGCAACCTTTTCTTGCTGGTCCTGAGAAGACGCATCCAGAACCATCCGGTAGGCTGCTACCACATTATGAACATACTCGGCACTCTTCATCCGCCCTTCAATCTTGAGGCTCATCACCCCGGCATCGAGCAGCTGTGGCAACAGATCAATCGCTGAAAGATCGTTGGTCGAAAAATAGTAACCCTGCTGCTGCCGCTGACGATGCTGACGGCGGCAGGGCTGGGCACAACGGCCACGATTGCCGCTCATACCACCAAGAAAAGATGAAAAATAGCACTGGCCGGAAAAAGAGAAACAAAGGGCCCCATGAATAAAGTGCTCAAGTTCAATCGTCGTCTCACGGCGAATCTCGGTAATTTCAGTCAAGGTCAGTTCACGCGCCAGAACCGCACGGGTAAAACCCATCTGCTCCAGCATCTGTACCCCGGCGGCATTGTGAACTGTCATCTGGGTTGAGGCATGCAGTTCAAGGGCGGGAAAATGGGTTTTGACCAACTGCCAGATCCCCAGATCCTGAATAATCAGCCCATCGACCCCAAGTTGCTGCAAGGCGCCCAGGGTTTCGATCAACTCCGGCAGTTCCTGCTCTTTCACCAGGGTATTGAGAGTCACGTAGAGCCGTCGCCCCTCCCGGCGCACATAACGACAGAGCAGCTCAATTTCACGCAGAGAAAAATTCTTGGCCTTGGCCCGGGCTGAGAAAGCCTTGAGACCCACATAGACCGCATCAGCACCTGCCGTCATTGCGGCAAAAAACGCTTCGAGACTGCCCGCCGGAGCCAGAAGCTCGGCATTTTTTGCTGAAATCGAGTGAGTCATCAATTCTTCTTGTCTGCCAGCATCCGTTCAATCAACTGCAAGTTCGAACCTGCGACAAAACGCCCGTCAACCCAATATTTTGGCGTCCCATGAATCCCCAACTGCTGGCCCAGGCGCTGATGCTCCTTCAATAACCCGTTGTCCTTGAATTCTGGCAGAGGCTGTTCATCATAGGCCCCGCCCATGACCTCTTCGTAGGCCACATCCGGTTCGGGCGATGAAAGAATATAGGCCGCCTTGGCTTCTGCATCAGGATGGATGTTCAACGGAAAAAGAAAAATGTAGCGCGTCACATCGGTTCGTCCGGCAAAAAATGCCGAACCTTCCCGGCAGTAAGGACAATCCGGGTCAGCGACCTCTATCACCTGATGAGGACCTTTACCAATAACAATGGCCTTGTCCAGCGGAAAAAGCCCGGCCTTTTGCGTCATCAGATCGACCTTGGCCTTCTGGGTCAGATTCTGTGCATCACGGGTCCAGATTTCACCGGTAATCAGATGACCGGTTGCCGGAACGTAATAAACAATTTCACTCTGATCCACCACCACCTGATACACTCCGGCTACAGGGCTGGGCGAAATCTGCTGATAATTGATATTTGGATAATCACGCAGCAAGGAACGGGTCACATCTTCCGAAGAGGCCGCAACCGACAGAGGAACACACAACAGGGCACCGAAGAAAATAAGGATTCGCAACATAGGACTCTCGACTTCTCCAACAGGAAAGAGGAACAGTAAACGATTAATATCAGCCACATCATAGCCCAGCAGACGGCGCAACGAAAGGGGAAGCGCTTGCTGAGTGAAGTCATTTGTGATAGTTAATGGAAGTTCTGCTCTGCACCGATCCCTTTTTCTGTCCGGGTGCCTGTAGAAAACAGCCTTTTCTTCTTCTGCAACAGGAGTTCTTTATGGGGTTCGGCACCGTTACCGAGATCAGTTACCTGAAAAAGATCTTCTTCTTTACCCATTTAATGGGCCTTCTGGCCGCCATTCTTTTTCCGCTGGTTGCCAGGCTGATCATTGGTGACCTCGCCTTTACCACCCCATTTATTCTTCTGTGTGTTCTTTTCAGCTACGGTTTGTCTGCTTCGTCGTTCCTCTTTGTTCGCAGCTCACTCAAAAAACAATTACGCCAGCAATTACTCTTGCTTCTGCCCCTGACCGGCGAAATACAAACCAGTGGCGAAACCCTTGAAAGCCTCTCGCGAGGATTGGAAAAAGGGGTCAGTCAGGTTCAATCCCTGGTCGAAACCATGTTGCAAACGGCCAGTCAGCTGATTCCTCACTATCGCAGCCTGGCACAGGCCAGTCTCTACCTGAGTGACCGGGCCAACGATGGTCTGGCTGCGGCAAAGATTACCCGCAAAGATGTCGAGATCATGGAAACAAAGCAGGCGGATGTCCAGACCTTGATGCGCCAGCTCTCACATCGTTCTCAGGATGAAGCCGCCCTTTCGCGTGAGTTGTCTGCCTCTCTCGAAGAGATGGCCATGGCCATCGATCACTCGACCATGAAATTTATCGAAACCACCACCGCCGTTGAAGAAATGACAGCCAGTGTTCGCGAGGTTGCCAATCAGGCTGAAGAGATCACCCGCTCTGTTGAAGGAACAGCGCGCAGTCTTGATACCATCGGTGAATCCTTTGAACAGATTCGCAAGGGGGCCGCACAGAGCAACGATTCGGTACAACAGGTCAAGGCCGATGCCCAGGAAGGCCTGAAAATGATGCAGCAATCCCTGAATGAAACCGAGCAGGTGGTTGCCAACAGTACCCAGGCAACCACGGCCATGGAACGCCTGGCCAAGCAGGCCCAACAGGTCAGCAAGATCATTGGTGTTATCAAGGACCTGGTCAGTGACACCGAACTGCTGGCGTTCAATGCTGCGATCATTGCCGCCAAGGCCGGGGATGAAGGAAAAAGCTTTGCCGTGGTTGCTGAAGAAATCAAGGATCTGGCAGATCGCACCACCTCAAGTGCCCAGGACATCCAACGCATTATCCAGGCGATCCGTCAGGATACCGATGAAGCCCTACAGGCCGTTGAAACGACCGCAGAGCGGATTGCCCAGGGACGTGAGCTGGCGCTACATACCGACCAGGCCTTGCAGAAGATCGTCCATTCGGTTGAACTGGCTTCTGCTGCAGCCGATGAAATAAACCGTCTGACCACCAGCCAGGGAACAGAAGCCCAGAATCTGTTGAAAGAGGCCGGAACCAGCTTGCGCTCCGTTCGTGCTGTCGCCCGGGCTATGAAAGAACAGCGCAGTGGGATCAATCGGATTCAGGATGGAGTCACCGAAATGAAAGCCGCTGCAGACCAGGTTGCCCGTGGGATGGAAGAACAGGTCCGGGCGACCCGTGAGTTGGACCGGGGCCTTGCCGAACGTGAAGAACAGATCTCGGTCATGAATGAAGCCAACCAGTTTCAACAAGAGGCTTCGCAGCGGTTGATCGCTCACTTTGTGACCGCAGAAGAACGGCTGAATAAAAATGTCACCCGGGCGGTATCAATCGCCGAAGAGATTACAGAACTTGAACAGCTGACCTCAAAACTGCACAAACTTGGCGGGACGTTCAGATTGAAGGTCGAGGCGGTAGAAACACCAAAAGTTCTGGGCCCGGATCAAACCTGAAACAGAGCCTTTCCCGCCGACAGAACAAACGGGCGACTCCACCAGGAGATCGCCCGTTTGTTTATCATCCCCCAAAGATTGAGGTCAGAATCAACCTTCGGCAACTCCCAGCTTGCGCAGGATGGTAATCATCGGGCACCAGTTGGTAAACGCACTCTGAAACAGGTTCAGCCCAACAAAGGCGGTAAAGTAAAGCCAGTTGGGTGAGTGCAGCTGAGCCAGAACAACGCTCAGCATAATGAAAAATCCGGCGATCATCCGCAGATAACGATTGACGGTCATAGCATTTCTCCTTTGTTTAAGTCCTGCCTGGACGGTTGAGTTCTCTGTCCTCTAGAAACTGTATCTCAATCCGACATAGGCATTGGTGTTTTTTTCAAACTGGCCAAAGAAACTGGTGGTTGTTTTCCCTCCGAACAGATTGGCCCCGGCAGTCAACAGCCAGACATCTGATAGTTTATAGCTGATTTTCGGCCGCAGATAAAAATCCTCATCGCTTGGTGACCAGAAGGTAAACAGCGACAAGGTCAGGTTTTGATTCAGCAGCAAGCGCGTCAGCCGCAGGGTCAGAAGGTGGCGATACTCATCTCTCACAGGGGTCCCGCTGGGCAGAGTTCGACGATAGGCCTTGTAATCCTGCAAGTATTCCAGATAATACTGCACCCCGGCAGTGAACTCAGGGAGCAATTCGCGTTCGAACCCGCCCAGAACACGTAATTCTGAATTAGGGACTAAAGGGTCATCACCACTGCGGTCATCCAGCGAATCGTACCAGGAAAACTCGACATTACCGACTCCGCCCAAAAGGGGAGCCCGTAAACTGGCACCATAGACACTTAATTCGTTAAAAATATTGCTGCCACTGGCCGCATCAAAACCGGTAGGACTCTTCCAGAACCCGTGATAGGCGTAGAGGGCAGCTTCAGTGCTGCCAAAGGTATGCGAGAGCCGTAACGCCAGTTCTTCATCAGCACCCCAGTCGTCAGGACGGGTCACAGACAAATCGTCATTTTCTCCTGCACGACGTCCCAGCAGAGGATTGTAGTAGGAGATACGTTCCCCGCTGATATAACGATCAGGATCAAACTGCGGAGTGTAGACAAGGTCAAGAGTGCCCCAATCTGGAAACCAGCTCATCATCAGGGCATCCGAGGGTGCTTTTAAATACTCCGTATCCCGCCCGATGAAAAAGGATTGCCAGTCTTTGGGGAACAGGTCATTGAGAAAAACCAGGTCACCGGTTCCCCAGGTCAGAATCTGCCGGCCAACCTTGATGTCAATGGTATCTGCTGGCGAAAAGAGCAGATTGGCCTCCCGCAAGTCGAGTACACCACTGCCCCGATTGAGGTTCTGGTTCTGATCCTCCACGACCCCGTCGGCCAGTAGGTCTCCACGCAGGGTCCAGCTGAACAAATCCTGCTGCTGAGACGCCTCCAGTTGCAATCGGCCCTCGAACAGACTGGTCGATTCCTGGTAAGGATCCTTCTGTAACCGAGCCCCGGCCCGCAGTTCGGAAAAGCCGTGCAAGTCAAGACCTGCAAGCTCATAGGCCTGAACGTTGACAGCCGTGAGCAGGGTCAGCAGTGCTATCAGAAACCCGTTACGTAACGCGTTCACTTGCGAACCTCACGGGGAGGACGACGCAAAAAGCGTTCGGTAAAAATTCGCTTTTTCAGCCCGATATCATATTTTACCCGGGTGAACTGATTCACCGTTTTACTCCCGGTTTTCAGATCCTCAGCGATCGCCGTTACGACTGTTGGATGGCCATCGATAGTGGTAATTTTTTCGGCACTGACCCGGCGATACAAACTATCGGTTTTGTCATAGTATTCTGCCTTCAGGGGCAGATAGGTCTGCTTGTCGATCCAGACCATGTAATAGGAAAACTCGACACTGCCAGGATCTTTGGGAATATTCTTGATCTGCCAGCTGTCTCCACTGTCAGAGATCAGTTGATGAATATCCTCATCAGGGCCTCGTCCGGAGATATCTTCGTACAGAAAATCGGAACCGACAAAACTGGTTCTTTTGTCGCCCGGTGCAATCCGTTTTTTCAGGTTAAGTGCCGGAAGCCAGAGCCAGCGATCATCGTCGCCGTCAACCTTCTTCCACACCAGATAGGCCATCTTGCGTACATCGGCAGGCGCGCGGAAATAAACATAGAATTTCTGGTTGCCGTTGCGACCATTGAGGCGCAGGACGGTAAACTGCCGTTCACGGATTCCTCCCTTGCCATCATGAATGGTCATACGGACATCGGCCCGGCCATCCTTGCCCGCATAGTATGCAGCCTGATTGGCTTTGCTGATAATCTGCTCAACATCTTCTGCATATGCACTCAGTGGCATAAGCAGCGCCAACATCAACCACAGAATCTTCATGACAGATCTCCTTTCTCTGCACCATCATTCTTGAATGCCCACTTTTGCAAGGTTGTCAGGAGTGTTGGCAGTAAAAAAAGTGTCGCCAGCCAGCTGACTGCCATAATGGTTGCGAGAAAAAATCCAACCGTTTTGTACGGAACCAGCGGCGCAACCAGCAGCGGAGTAAAGCCGACAGAGATAATAATCGCATTGCGGCTGATGGCGGTTGCCGGTTCTTTGAACATCTCAACGGCGGCGGCCTGCCAACTGCCCAGCTGGCGCTGCAACTGGCGGGCACGCTCAAGAAAGTGAATCGCAAAATCGACCGACAAACCAAGAGTCATCGCCGACAAGATCGCCACCGGCATATCATAGTCCTTGCCCGCCAGACCGATCATTCCATAAATCAGGGTAATCGTGACCGACAGTGGAATCATGGCCAGCAATCCGAACAGCAAAGAGCGAAAGAGAACGATCATCATCACCAGGACCACAACAAAAGAACTGCTCAGTGATGCGAGCATTCCACTGACCATTTTATCCTGCCAGACAACGTTGAGGTAGGTCAGTCCGGCCCAGGCATGTTGCAACGGAACCGGCGGCGGATTTGTCACAAAGAAGTTTTCAACATCTGTGACAACCTTTTCCATATCCTTGTTGTCTCCGCTTTTCAGCTGGACCCAGATATTGGCCTGCTGATAATCACGCGTCACCAAGTGAAAAAGTGAATCTTTCTTTTTCATTCCTTCGAGTTGGGTAAAAACCTGGGCGACCGCCGGAACCGAATCCGGAACGGCATAACGCTTCTTGTTTTGCTCTGCGCTCTGATCAGCGCGATATTGAAGTTCATAGGCTGCTTTTTTCAGGGCATCAACCGCCGAAGTCGATTTTCCAACCGTCTCGTCTTTGGCAAGGAATGCCTGCAGGCGTCCAACGTAACGCAAAACCTCTGGCTGCTTGAACAAGGGCGCATCAAGGGCCGCAAGTTGCCGGTTGGTAAACACCAGAAAACCTCCGGCAAGTCGTTGATCGATAAGGGCCAGTGCAGCATCAAGCAGGGTTTCACCTGACCCCTTGCCCTGCAACGCGCCAACCAGTTGACCAATTTCCTGTTTGGGAGCTTCCGTCAGGGCATTCAGCTGCGCCGCAAGGGTTTTAAGATTCAGTCCCTGCGGATCAAGGTAGGCAACTTCATCACTCAGGATCATCCAGCCATGCAAGACCTGCGAATCAAGTTTTGTCGCAAGCTGGCGTAACTGACGACTGAACTCTTCAGGGCTCTTGACCTTTTTGAGAGCCGCCAATCCGGCAAGAAATTTTTCGTTTTCCTGAGGCCAGACGGCCCCGAGGGCATCCGTTGCTCCTGCGCCGATCCGCTGCGTTGCCGCAAAGGGATCAAACTGTGCCTGCCCTTCGCCTGCCAGAGTCAGATAGGCGGTATAGGTCCCGCCAAAATGTTTGTTCAGGACCGCATCTGCCTTGCGGATTTCATGATCGGCAGCAAACCATTTAACCGGGTTGTCATTCACCTTGATCTTGCTGATTCCAAAGGCGGAAATCGCCACCAGAACCACCGTCGTCAACATAATCAGGCGGCGGCGCTGAAAGCTGAACCGTCCAAGACGTTCGAGAAATCCGGTTAGCCAGCCGGATGAGTGATCCTGCTCAGGGCTGGTGGGTTGCAACTTCTGCAATGATTTTTCTGAAATTGCCAGCATGATGTAGGCCGGAACCAGGGTCATGGTCAGCAACCAGGCCAAACCGACACCGAAGGCGATGTGAGCTCCGAAAATACGGACCGGTGGAATGGGAGTGAACATCAAGGAACCAAAACCGGCCATGGTGGTCATACTGGTATAGAGCATCGGCATAAACAACTGGCCGACCACATGACGAAGTGCTTCACGCTTGTTGTTGTACTGATGGTAACTGTCGTAGAACTCACTGATCATGTGGACTGAATCAGCCACTGCAATCGGCATCAGGAAGATGGCGATCATCGAACTCATGATATGGACATCGTATCCCAGCCCGATCAGCAGCCCCATGGTGCAGATCACACTGGTTATTGCAACCAGCATCGGGGCGATAACAATACTGATCCGTTTAAAGAAAAACAGCAGCAGCAAAAAGATGACCAGCATTGCCAGCGGAGCCGAAGTGGCCATCTGCACCAGCATTTCGACGCCAAAGGTATCTTCTGCAACCGGCAAACCGGTTATGTGAACCTCATCCTTGCCGTCCCATTCGTTGGTCAGGTGGCGGACAAGGTTGGCCACATTGTAACTGAAGGTTTTTTTTCTGATCGGAATATACAGGCAGATCGCCTTGCCATCTTCGGCGACCAGCGTTCCGTAATAGAGAGGATTGTTAAGGGCATCGTCACGAATCTGCAAGGCTTCTGCACGATTCTTCGGCGGATGCTCCATCAGATATTCAAGTTTGAGCGAGCCCAGTTCGGCCTGTTTGAGATTGTCGACAACACTCGGGCCGATCAGTTCCCGACCAATAATGGCGCTCTGGCCATCTTCGGTAAACAGCCGATTGGGATCGACCATAAAGGCTTTGTTGAGGCCACGCTGCCAGGCTCCTTGCGGAGTCAGGTCCAGAACCTCTTCACGCGGTGTCTGACCATCTGCCCCGGGAAAACGCACCTTGACCAGCCCGTCATCGGTCTGTTGCAGGCTGAGCAGAGCACCGGTCAGATCATAGATCCGCCCCAGAGTTCCCGGATTGAATATTCCGTCGGGGTCGGTTTCGTTGCTGATGCCGACGATAACAAAATCGTACAGATCGTAAAGATCCTTGATCTGGTGATGAAAAATCCGGACCGGCTCATCAGCCGAAAGCATGTTCTCCGGATCATTGTCAAAGTGGACTTTGGGAAACTGGGCCCCGAACAACACCACAGCGACCAGGGTCAATCCGGCAATCAGCCAGGGAAAGCGAATACTGAAATTTGTCAGCCAGAGCTTCATGGTTATATCTCCTCCTTAATATTCGGAAAAGTATATATATTGTTTTTCAACTTCTGTCAAGACGGATCAGACGTCTCGCTCTGACACAGGGGCAGGCTGTGAATCATCATCTGGTGATGGTGGATAAAAAACGGGCGATCAGCTCCAAGGTGGCTGCACGCTGTTCATGGCAGGGGGCGTGTTTACAATACGGCAAAAGGTGCACGCTGGAGGGTCCGGATATTTGTTCAGCGATAGAATCCAGCTGCCTGCAGCTGCCATAAGGGTCATCTGCACCCTGGATCAACAATACCGGAACCCTGATTGATGCCAGACAGGATTCAAGGTTCCACTCCCTAAAGGCAGGATCCAACCAGACCTGACTCCAGCTGTTAAAGGTTTCATCGACTTTTTCGCCATGATACCGCATCAATCCTCGTCGCAGATCTCCTTTGGCGTAAGCCTCTACTGCGGCGCGAATACTGCTCAGGGTCATCTCTTCGACAAAGACATGTGGCGCCATCAAAACCAGACCCTGTACGATCGGGTCGGCAACCTTGCCGGCATGGATCAGGGCAATGGAAGCTCCATCGCTGTGGCCGATCAACACCGCGCGGGAAATCCCTGCGGCCACCAGAACCTGTGGCAGAACATCGAGAGCTTCATCATGCATGAAGCTGACCGGTCGGGGCAGTGAGCAGGAATCAGAGCTACCATAACCGGCACGGCTGTAAACCAGAACCTGGCACCCGGTCAGAGCTGACAATTCCTGGGGGAAATCCTTCCACATCGCCACACAACCCAGGCCTTCATGCAACAAAACCAGGGTTAATTCACCGTCTCCTGCTGGTGAAAACAACCGGTATTCGAGGCGATTGCCATCAATGGTGAAAAAGCCCTCGGTTTTTTGCAATGAATTAACCTCCGGCACAGAGCTATTTCAGGCTCCGCCGATGAATAAATGTCAGCAGCAGCCAGATAAAAATCTTCCTTTTTGAGCAGGTCAAACCTACGACCTGCTGTCCCTCATCCTCCCGAAACAATAGAAATCAGACAGATCTCGCTTCCATCGGGGATTTCGGTTTGCTCTTCCCCGGCAAGAATCATCTGGCCATTCAGGACAATGTTCAGATTCGGATCATTCAGGAGTTCTTGCGCCGCAGGCACTTTGCGTTGCAGCAACTGACGCAGCGCCCCCAGGTGGGCAACCGGCTCGTCAATCACCAGTCCACGCTCCGGAAGGCCGGACAATTCGCAAGGGAAGATAACCCTGATGCTGTACCCGGTAACAATTTTCGACAATTGAGTATGCCAGTCAAGACCAGGCAGACCTTCAGAGTTCAACCCTGTCACCTGATAGAAGCGCTGCTTGAGTTCTTCGAACTGCTCTCGATCAATTTTCTCTCCCTTGAAGGGCCCAACCTTGATCGGCTCGTTAAACCAGCGTGGCGGCAGACTGTCGTCCTCGGCGCGCAACCCGAAACGATAATTGAGCATCCGTTCAAGCCCGGTAATATTGCGCCCGATTTCGTTCAGATCGGTTCCCTGCAGGGGCAAGCCGGTCAATTCACCCACCTGCGCAGCAAAATCGTCCAGATCGGGGGTTGATGGTGAGTTGAACAGTTTGGTATTGAAACGACAGACCCCGAGAGAATCACCCACCGCAAAGGTGTTTTCACAACGACGTACCGCATATTCCTTACCAACATAAGAAGTCGGTTCGGGGGCCACCACACCGCCATAAAGATCGGTCTTGAATGCGGCGTCATCGTTGATCCGGGCATTGATTTCCAGGGTGGCCCGATTTCGCAGATGATCCATCCCCCGCGTTGCAACCGCCAGCCCCAAAGCGAAGGCTTTGAGAATGCGAGCATCATGTGGATCGGATTGAAACAGACCCTTCGAGGCCATGCAATACTTCAGGGCCTCAGGTGGATATTTGCCCGCAGCCACGGCCCGGCTTGACAGGGCGATGGTCTCGCCAAACCCTTCGCGCCTGGCGGTCATGAACAATAATTGTTCGATAACCGGGTAATTGCCCCAACTTAAATCGAGGCCCCCGGTCGTTTGCTGGTCGATGATCCCACGCTGATAAAGCTCCATCGCCCAGGCGATGGCACCACCGGTACTGGACGCATCGAGAGCCAGATCGTTGATAATGTTGTTCAGTCTTAAAACCTGCTCCGGCTCCCTGATCCCGATACTGGGGCCAAACTTGCCAACAATAATGTATTCCGGGCCTTCACCCTTATCGTACTGGTCGAACTGACCATCATTGCTGATTCCGTTGTAGGTGCGTCCCTTGTGATGCTCAAGGCCACTTTGCGCCTTGTCATAGCTGGCATTGCCATTAAGCCCTTTCAGGGCACTGGCCCCCCAGCCGCCCTTGCCACCGGGCAGCATGTCGTTGTTGGCCCGGCAACAGACGGGACACTTGTAACAACCGCTCATCCCGGGCCGATAGGGATCGAAATTATCGGCATCAAGACTGTCGTGCCAGGTCGTTTCCTGATTGTTTTTGGTCCCCATGGCCCCAAGCACCCGACTCGGTTTGTAGAGAAAGGGGGTACCAACCTTTTTCAAGGCATTCTGGACCACGCTGGCACTGAGGATTTTTTTGCCCAGTTCACGATTGGCTTTTTTGTAGGCTGGCGAGAGCTCGAACTCTGGCAATTCTCCCTGAATAACGATCGCCTTCAGATGCAGGGAGCCCATTTTTGCGCCCCCCCCGCCACGTGCCCAGATCGCTTTTTCTCCCGCCATAATCCCGCTGCACAGTACCTGTTTTTCTCCGGCACTGCTGATGCGCGCCATCGCCATATCTTTTCGTTCCGTACAGGCGAAATCACGTTCAATAGCGGCACTGAATTCGATATTGTCCATCCCGCAATAGGGGCTGGCATCAACAAAATCGACCTGGTCACGGGTGATTTTGAGCAATGTCCACTGCGCATTGCGCCCGTAGAGCACCAGATGGTCATACCCGTGACGCTTGAGGTAGGTGGGAAAATAATCTCCGGCATTGCTGTCGAGTATTGCCTGACTTTCAGGCGACCGGCTGCTGACATTACCGCGTGTTGCCCCTGGCATATTACTGGTCAACACCCCGGCACCGAAGATCAGAGGAACTTCCGGATCAAGAGCGTCTTTCTCTTCCTGCAACAGGTTGTAGAGCAGGTACATGTTGCCACCCCGCCCGGCAAGAAAACTCTGGACCGCATCACGAGGCAGATAGGCCCGCTGGCAACTGCGCTGTTCAAGATCGACAAAAAGAACCGCACCTTGAGTCAGGTACTGGGGGGTCTCATGCATGCGGTGTAAAAGTTTCGTAACTCGTTGTCTGATGTCCATCATGTCCTCATCTTGCAAAACAACTGGCCCAAACAGTCTCTGCAGCAGAGCCGGGACCATAAACAGGCGTGAGCGCAACCCCTGTCTTCCAACCGACAAGCAAAGAACGCACAGCCATTTTCAGGAAAGAAAGAAGGGAGCAGGCAGTTTCTTCGGCAAAAACCTTCTGTGCCGCAGGCTTTCGGTCAGCGCTCTGGGGAAGGTTGAAGAAAAGTACTATCGTCTCTTTAGCAGGGTGTTGAAAAACGTTTTCGAGACCGCGAGTGCAAGGCAGATAGTTTTTCAACAGCCTGTTAGATAAGCAGAACCGGACATTTGAGGGCACGAACAACCTGGCTTGCCACCGAACCAAACATGATATCGCGAAAGCCACCGCCACCGGGATGACGACCGAGAATGACCAGATCGACATCCTGCTCTGTTGCAACCTTTAAAATCGTTTCACCGGGAGCACCCAGCTCAAGCCGGAGTTGGGGCTCAAAACCCGCGGCCCGAAAAGGTTCGGCAAGTTTTTCAAGGATTCGCCGCCCCGATTTTTTTGCCGCATCATGAACCATACTTTTTTGAATATCCGGAACCAGTCGATGGGCCAGATGCACATCAACAACATGCAACAGCAGAATCTCTTGCGGCAGGAGCTCACGGTTCTTGATAACCGCATCTATTGTCTGTTGCGCTGTTGTCGATTCATCGACCGGAACCAGTATCTTTTGTGTCATGCCAAGCTCCCTGGACAAGGGTTAAGCAACCCGCGTTTGATCATGGTAAAGCCTCATCATGCGCAACGACAGAACCTGAGTTGTTCGGTCATCAGCCATAAACCAGCCGGGGCAAGAAGAGCACCAGATCAGCCCAATAGGTAAGAACCATCAGGATTCCGATCTGAATAAGCAGAAACGGCATAACCGCTTTCGAAACATAGATCAGGTTTCGATCAACTGCCGCCCCCGAGATGTAGAGACTGACCCCCAATGGCGGGGTGCAGTAACCGATACCCAGGTTGATCGTCATCAGCAGACCAAAATGCATGGTATCGATCCCGAAGGTCGAAAGAAGGGGCAGAAAAATCGGGGTCAAAATCAGGGTTGCCGAAATAATATCCATGAACATTCCGACGATCAGCAGCATGATATTGACTGCCAGCAGAAAAACCCACGGGGATGAAATCTGGCTGACAACGGCGGTGGCAATCTTGTCCGGAATCTGCTCAAAAGTCAGATACTCGCCAAAAACAGATGCTCCGGCAACGATAACCAGCAGGGTTGCCGAGGTGACCGATGAAGAAACAATCACCCTTTTGATATCGAGAAGCTTCATGTCCTTGTGGATGAAAACCTCAACGAACAAGGCATAGAAACAGGCCACAACCGCCGCTTCATTGGCGGTAAACAGCCCCGAATAGATCCCCCCGAAAATCAGCACCGGCAAAAACAGCGCCCAGGCACTTTCTTTCAAAACCGCAACAAGATCCTTGACGTTTGGTCGAGGCAAAGTCTTGTAATTTCTGCGTTTGCAATAGAAGTAGGCGTAAAGACTCATCGCTGCCATGATCAGGATTCCGGGAATGAAGCCGGTCAAGAACAGGGCCTCAATCGGGTCGTTACTGACCATGGAATACAAGATCATTGAAATGGACGGTGGAATGATGATGCCCAGGTTCGGGGCGGTCGTCATAATGCCGACCGAAAACTTTTCGTCATAACCATTTTCGATCAATGCCGGAATCATGAAGCCACCGATCGCAACAACGGTAGCAACCGTCGAACCGGAAATAGCCCCAAAGAAACCGCAGGCCAGAACCCCGGCCATCGCCAGGCCACCGGGCAAAAACCCGACCAGTGCATTGGCGGTCTTGATCAGTTTATGTACGATTGATCCGGTGGTCATTATATTGCCGCAGAGGATAAAGAACAGCACCACCACCAGGGCAAACTTGTCCATGCTGCGGTAGAGAACTTCGATAACGATCTGCGGATCGATACCGACCATAAAGATCAGGCCGACACTCCCGGTGAAAAAGAGTGACATAAACACCGGCACGGTCGATGCCAGCAGGCCGAGCAGTAAAAAGAGGATAATTAAATAGCTGGAGTCCATAAGTCGTTCGGGCCCTCTGAGAACGTAAAACGTTCGTCAGTTGACGGCCCCCTCCTTCCAGTCTTCAACCATGACAAGCAGAGTGCGAAAAAACATCATCACACCCATCATGGGCAGCACGGCATAAAAAATCCATTCGGGGATCCGCAAGCTTGCGGTCAGGGCATACTCGTCTTCATACATCATGACGGTCATTGTCCATCCCAGATAGGCAACCGCCGCTGAAAAAACCAGGGTCGCCAGGTGGGCAAACAGGGTCAGGTACCTTTTAAGCCCCGGAACCATTTGCGGCAGTGCATCAATCCGGATCAATGACCGACTGCGAACGGCAACGATACAGCCGACATAGGTCGAAAAATAGATCGTCTTACGCACCACTTCATCCGACCAGAACAGGTTGACATCATGAGTCAACTTGCGCAGCAGAACATTGGCCATTGCCACAATCAGGGCAATGCAGACTGATAACATCAGCGACCAATCTTCAACGACAATGAAGACACGATCAACTCTTTGAATTATTTTTTTAAACATAGTGTGCCCAATGCAAAGTAGCTCTGAATCTGAGTAATCTACGTATTTCACAAATCTGCTGTATGCAGATTAAAAAAACCGGGGAGCAGGACTCCCCGGCTCAATTCAATCCAGCAACATATACTTTCAGGGTTCTTTACTTAAGTTTTGCCTGAACCTTTGCCAGATAATCGGCACCAATCTTCTTGCCCCATGAGGCATAGACCGGCTGTGCCTCTTTAACCAGAGTGGCTTTGTCGGCAGCAGACAGCTGGAAGAACTGAACTCCGGCAGCCTTGGCCTTGGCGATCTGGTCGTCATGCTGCTTGATTGTCAGCTGACGGGTTTTGGCGCTTTCCTCGGTCACCACTTCGATGAAAATCTTCTGCAGATCTTTTGGCAACTTGTTGAACCAGCGCTTGTTGACCAGGTGGAGGAAAAGCCCCTGGGCATAGTTCACCTGGGTAAAGTACTTGGCAATCGTGAACTTTTTGGTGATGTTGCAAACGATCGCAGTGTGATCAAGACCGTTGATAACACCCGTTTGCAGAGCTTGCGGAACATCAGGCCAGGGCAGAACGGTAAACTTGTAGCCCCAGGATTTGTACAGGTCGATATTGACCGGGGCCTGAGCGATCCGGAAATTGACCGATTTTGCATCAGCCAGAGTCCGTACCGGAGTGGTGGTTGCCCAACCATACTGGCCATAACCGGTAATATCGGCGACCATCAGACCAGCAGACTGTGCACTGTTGCTGAAGGGACCCCAGAGTTCAGGATCGTTGCGGAACTTTTCCAGCTTGTCAAAGGTGTCAACCACATAGGGCAGGTTGACGATACCCAGTTTGTTGGCAATGTTGGCAGAAGCAACAGATGATGCCAGCATTCCCTGGACAGCACCGATCTTCAGCTTGGCAATAACGTCTTTTTCACCACCAAGCTGATGCAGGGGACGGTAATCGACATAGATACGGCCATTCGATTTCTTCCATAATGCATCACGAATGTTGTAACCAACGGCAACACCTTCAATAACCGGGTGAGAGATGTTCGACAAAATATAGGTATATTCCGCGCCGGAATAATCAAATTTTGTCTTCCAGTTTGCCAATGGATCTTTTTTCCCTGCAAATGCCGGGCTGCACAGCAAACTGATTGCCAGCATGATCAACAGGGACAGGACGAATGTTCTCTTCATCGGGCACCTCCTTCGGGGGGGAATGGACCTACACCTTCTAGGTTTGGCGAAAGGCCATGTTTAATCCTCAACGATACGAACACGAACCATGATTAAATCCCGGCCAGAATAGCGTTAGAAACCACTCCAGTCAAGAAATGCTGTCCTTAAAAACTAACAACGTTCTATTTAGATTTAGTCAGTTAAAACATGTATTTTTCTTTCATCCCACCCTTTAACGACCCATGGATTCTACAAGAACTATTCCACTGGTTTATCAATCGTCGTTCCAGGGCAATCAGGGGCTCAGGTTTCGAGCGCCTTGACCAGACTGCGCAAGGTCGTATTGTAGGGAGTGGGCACACCCGCCCGTTCACCATATTCGATTATTTTGCCATTGATATAATCGATTTCTGTCTGCCGATTTGCCTCTATATCCTGCAACATCGAAGGCTTATGTGGACCGGCATTTTTGATATAGGCCAGACATTCGAGGTAAAAATCAGGTCCCAGCAAAAGCTCGTTGGCGCGAGCAACCTTGACCCCTTCTTTCAGCAGCTCGTCAACCAGACCAAAAACAATCGGGTCGTTGATGACTTCGAACATGGTTTTGCCTGTCACCGCACAAACCGGATTCATGCTGGAATTGTTGACGGTTTTGGTCCAGACCATGTTACGAATCTGGTCTGTATGGTGAGTATCGAGTCCTGAAGCCGTCAAGGCCTCACAAACGCCGCGGGCCGCATCACGGGACAGAGGGTCGAGTTCCTGCAAATGATGGGGGCGGTGATGAAATACCATCCGCACCCTGGCCGGACCTTCAAGGCTGCATCCGTAATTGACCACCGCCCGCATGACCTGCTTTTTACCCAGTCTTTCAGCCAGCACCAGCTCGGTATCAATCCCGTTTTGCCAACTGACGACGTAACGTCCCTCGGTAATAAACCCTTCCAGTGCCGAGGTAATAATCGGCAACGCCGTTGCCTTGACCGTAACAATCACAACATCGGGCGGATCTTCCGCCAGCTGATCAATCCGGGTTGTCACCCGAGTCACTCCGGCCTGAAAGTTTTCAGCGCCCGTAAGAATAATCCCCGGATCAAGGGCCGGTTCAAGCAGGTCAGTTTGCACATCACAGAGTGTGACCTCGTAGCCACCCCTGGCCAGAAATGCCGCAACGATACATCCGACCGGACCGGCCCCGATGACCGCAAACTTCTTTGGCTTAAAAAGATTTTTTTCCTGCATGCTTCTGACTCCCTGCCCTGAAACCGTTCAGTCCTGTCCAACCAGAATGCCAAAGGATTCTGCATCGAGCAGCTTGGCGCCATTTTTTTCCAGAATCTCGATCGCCTGATCAATGGCACTGAAATGAAACACCATCACTGCTTTTTGCAGATTGGCTCCTGCAACGGCGTACATATATTCCACATTGACCTTGGTGCCCAGAAACAGGCTGAGAAGCTTTGACAAACTGCCTGCGGTATCTTCAATTTCGACCGCGACCACATCATCAACCCGGGCCGGAATCAGTCGTTCCATCACCACTGCTCGGGCCGCAGTCAGATCGGAAACCAATATTCTCAATACCCCGAAATCACGGGTCGAGTCACAGATACAATGTGCCCGCAGATTGATTCCGGCATCTCCCAGTGCCTTGGTCACGTCATGCAGACGACCGGGGGAGTTTTCCAGGGGAATCGAGAGCTGTTTCAGTTTCATGTAAATATCCTTTGCAACTTGCGGAAATCGGGGCGCCAAAAAACCTTTTTCAACGGAGAGTCGCAGAGCGGGAGAGGGCGCAGAGAAAACAAAAGGTTAACCCAAAAGATTTTTTCTCTCCATCTCAGCCTCACTTCGGTTCCAGTGCCTTGACCAGCCCCCGAATCATGCTGTTGTAGGGAGTCGGTATCCCGGCCTGCAGACCATATTCGACAATTTTGCCATTGATGTAATCAACCTCGGTGCGGCGTTTGGCTTCAATATCCTGCAACATCGAGGGCTTGTGGTTTCCGGCATTTTTTATGTAATTGATGGCGTAGGGATAGTAGCCGGAACCCAAAGAAAACTCGTTGGCACGGGCGACAGCAATCCCTTCCTTGATCAGAGCATCAACCAGATTAAAGGTGATCGGATCATTGATGATCTCAACCATTGTCATTCCGGTCACGGCACACATCGGGTTCATGCAGGCATTCATGACTGATTTACGCCAGACCATATCGGCGATCTGGGAAGTATGCTGGGTATCAAGACCACATTCGGTCAACACCTTGCAGATTCCGATGGACGCATCCTGCGATTCAGGATCAAGTTCTTGCAGATAATGGGGGCGATGGTGAAATGCCAGCCGGATATGGCCCGGATTCAAGGGGACACAACCAAAATTCACCACCCCGCGCAAAACCGCCTTGTTACCCAGAACCTGAGCCAGTTCCAGCTCGGTATCGATGCCGTTTTGCCAGCTGATCACATAACGACCCGAGGCAACAAAGGCTTCCAGGGCTGAAGCAATCAAGGGCAGGGCTGTGGCCTTGACGGTGATAAAAATAACATCAGGTGGATCATTGAGCAGATCATCAACCCTGGTGGTTGTCCGCGTCACCTTGGCCTGAAAACTGTCCGTTCCTTCAAGCTGGATACCAGGCTCCAGTGCCGGAGCAAGCAGTTCAGGAACAATATCGCACAGGGTGACATCATAACCGCCTTTGGCCAGAAAGGCGGCAACGATTCCCCCGACAGGACCCGCACCGATAACCGCAAATTTTTGTGGACGATAGTTGGTTTCACCCATCTTTTCTCTCCCGGAAAATGGCCGACTCAAGCAGGACCTTCGAGGATGCCGAAGCTTTCGGCATCAAGAATCTTGATCTTGTTCTCCTGCAAAACCTTTATCGCCTGATCATTGTCACTGAAACTGAAGACCATGACCGCCTTGCCCGAAGAGGTTCCGGCCAGAGCATACATGTAATCAACGTTGATCTTGTTTTTCATCAACAGCTTGAGCGCTTCAGCCAGACTGCCGGGTGTATCAACAATTTCGGCAGCCACCACCTCGTCAACCCGCGCCGGAAGCTGCTTTTCCATAATCACCCGACGGGCGGTGGCAACATCGGAAACCAAAATTCTCAACACCCCGAAACCGGAGATATCGGAAATCGACAGAGACCGCAGATTAAGACCTGCCTCGCCAAGAGCCTGGGTTGCTTCGTAAAGCCGCCCCGGTGAGTTTTCCAGAAAAATCGATATCTGTTTCAGTTTCATGGTATCTCCTAATGAACTCTTCAAGCCGAGTGAGTCAACCTGTCTCCGGTTCGAAAACCGAAAACAGCTCAGGCGGCAGCACCACCAGCCAACGCTTTCATGTTGACATCAACCCCTTTGTCCCGGGAAATCTGTTTGACAACTTCGGTGATGACGTCTTCTTTCAGGGGCAGATATTCCATGACCTTGCCGACCATGACCATATTAACGGCCTTGCCATTCCCGGCTTCACGGGCAATGGAGAGGGCTTCAATTCCCTGGGCTGCGGCGCAGGCGGTCGTAATCTGCTGCTCGACATCATCAGGATAAACCGCCAGTCCTGCCGCTACGGTGCTGGGATTGATCGAAACCTTGTTGTAAACAAGGCGACCTTCCGGCTTGAGATAGTGGATATAGCGCAGGGCTTCAAGCGGCTCGAACGAAATCAGCAGGTCGGCAGTTCCGGGCATAACCACCGGCGAATTAACCTGCTCGCCAATCCGCACAAAACTGATGACACTGCCACCACGTTGCGCCATACCATGAACTTCGTTCTGTTTGACATCCATGCCACTGGCCAGGGCACTTTCGGCCAGAACCTTCGACGCCATCAGCACGCCTTGACCACCAACTCCGGCAATAACGATATTAAAGATTTGCATTGTTTTCTCCCTCAATTGCGTGCATCGCGTCGAATTTACACATCTGCGCACAGACACCGCAGCCGTTACAGACGTTGGGGTCAACCCGGACCTTCTGCTTTTCACCACTGGCCGTCAGACCCAAAGCCATACAGGCCACTTTGAGACAGGCTCGACAACCGGTGCACTTGTCCTGATCCACCTTGATGGCCGGCTTGCGAATTCTGTAACGCAAAATACAGGGATTTTTGTCGATCAATACGTAAGGCCCGGGAGTTTCGAGCCCCTTTTTGATTGCAGCTTCGGTTGCTTCAAGATCGTAAGCATCCAGTTCGGCAACATTTTCGATACCCAATGCCTTGACCAGCGGGGCAATTTCAACCTGTTTGGCCGCAACCCCCTGCAGGGTGTTGCCACTGCCGGGGTTTTCCTGGCCACCGGTCATCCCGGTGGTGCGATTGTCCATGATAATGACCAGGGCATTACCGCCGTTGTAAGCCAGACTCAACAGACCGGTGATTCCGGAATGGAAGAAGGTCGAGTCTCCGATAACCGCCACCGGTTTTTCATCGCGGCCAGCCAAAGCGTTGACCTTGGCCATACCATGGGCCGCACTGATACTGGCCCCCATATCGATCACCGAATGCATGGCTCCCATCGGCGGCAAGGCCCCCAGGGTGTAACATCCGATATCGCCAGAAACAAAGGCCTTCAACTTGCTGAGAATGGTAAAGAGCCCCCGGTGGGCACAGCTGGGACAGAATACCGGTGGTCTTTGAGGCAGCCCTTCGACCGGAGGAATAACTTTGGTTGTGGTATCGCCCAGGGCCGCCCGGATCAGATCGGCATTAATCTCGCCACACAGGGGCAGCTTGTTTTTACCGATCTCGACCTCAATGCCCATGGCGCGAATCTGCTCTTCAAAAATCGCATCCATTTCTTCAACGATAACCAGCCGCTTGACGCTGGCAGCAAACTCACGGATCTTGCGCTCTGGCAAGGGATGAACCAGACCAAGCTTCAGAAATGACGCATTGGGACAGGCTTCACGGGCATGCTGGTAGGAAACCCCTGACGTGATGATCCCGATTTCGGTATCACCCATTTCAACCCGGTTAAGCGGGGTAGTTTCGGCGAACTCCTGCAATTTCAGCAACCGTTCTTCGACCTGAACATGCTTGATCTTGCCAAAGTTGGGCAGCATGACATATTTGGGAACATCCTTGACCCATTCACCGATCTGCGGCTCCACCTTTGCATGAGGAACCACAACGCCCTTGGCGTGGGAAATCCGGGTGGTGGTGCGCAACATCAGCGGGGTATCGAACTGCTCGGAGATTTCGAACCCGGCCCGTACCATGTCGTAGGCTTCCTGTGAATCTGCAGGATCGAGCATCGGGACCTTGGCAAATTTGGCGTAGTTGCGACTGTCCTGCTCATTCTGTGAAGAATGCATACCCGGATCATCGGCCACCATCAGAATCAGACCGGCGTTGACCCCGGTATAGGTCAGGGTCATCAGCGGGTCGGCAGCAACATTGACTCCGACATGCTTCATAGTCGACAGGGAGCGGCCCCCGGCAATCGATCCACCAATTGCCGCTTCAAGCGCGACTTTTTCATTGGCAGCCCATTCGCAGTAAACATCCCCCAAACGGGCAACCTCTTCGAGGGTTTCGGTACTTGGTGTCCCAGGATAACCGGAGGCGAAAACACCCCCTGCATCCCCAAAACCCAGGGCAATGGCCTCATTGCCGGAAATTATTTTCTTCATCAAAATCTTCCTTTTTGAAAACTGGTTCCTGTGTGGAAACCTGATAAATGATCCCAACGAGTCTGCTGGTCTGCTCTTTTTAGACCCCTTACTCAATCTTTACGACGATCTTCAATCCGCTTGGCCTTGCCTTCACTGCGGGCAATACTGCCAGGTGGGACCAGTTGAATTTCAACACTGATCCCGATCACATCTTTTATATCCTGCTGCAGGTTGCGTTTTTTGCTGCGCACCGCCGAGACATCTTCAAGAATATCGAACTCGTCTCCTTGCAGAATATCGGCAGCAGCCTTCACCATGAACTCTTCTGTAACCTCAACTTTCACCCGCAGAGAATCCATGGCGCCCTTGCGTTCGACGATCACCATGTAGTGTGGTGAAACTCCCTCACGGCGCAGAATAACCGCTTCAATCTGCGAGGGATAAACATTGACCCCGCGAATAATCAGCATGTCATCACTCCGTCCGGTCACTCTGGCCATTTTCACCAGGGTCCGCCCGCACGAGCAGGTTTCATAAGAAAGGCTGGAAATATCACGGGTCCGGTAACGCAACAGGGGCTGGCCATACTTGTGAATGGTTGTGAAAACCAGTTCTCCTTCAGCACCCGCTGGAAGCACCTCACCTGTGTCCGGATCGATGATCTCCGGATAGAAGAAATCTTCATTGATGTGCAGGCCATTCTGTTCTTCGTGACACTCGAAAGAAACACCGGGCCCGGTAATTTCAGACAGGCCGTAGATGTCGCAGACTGTAATGCCGAATTTGTCCTGAATCGAATGGCGCATCGATTCACTCCAGGGCTCGGCCCCGCAAATGGCCCGCTTGAGGTTGAGCTTTTTGAAATCAACCCCCATCTGCTCACCGACTTCGTGAATATGAACCAGAAAAGAGGGTGTAGAGGTTAAGGCTGTGGTACCAAAATCTTCCATCAGCATGATCTGTTTCTGGGTATTGCCGCCCGAAATGGGAATCACCCCCGCTCCGACACGCAAGGCACCATAGTGGGCTCCCAGACCGCCGGTAAACAGGCCGTAACCAAAGATGTTCTGCACCACGTCATCGCTGGTGATTCCGGCTCCGGCACAGGTTCTGGCCATCGCTTCGGACCAGATATCAATATCCTTGCGCGTATACCCGACTGCAATCGGTTTGCCGGTGGTTCCCGAGGTGGCGTGATACTCGATAATATCCTTCGGTGGTGCGGTAAACAGATTGAAGGGATAGTTGTCGCGCAGATCCTGTTTGGTCGTAAAGGGAAGATTCTTGATGTCATCAAGCGATTTTATGTCACCAGGTTTTATCCCCAGAGCATCAAGTTTCTGCCGATAATGGCGATTGCCTTCATAAACGTAACTGACCGTCTCCTGCAACCTTTTCAGTTGCAGGGCTTGCATCTCATCGCGACTGATGGTTTCTTCCTGACTCCACGCCATGGTTCTTACCCCTTTACAAATCCTGATCAGATTTCAGCCAATCCTCTCGCCCTTTGGCACCGCGAGGGGGACAATTCACAGATAGTTGAGTTCTTTCGCTTTGGCGGTTATCTCTTCACGAAAATCTGGATGAGCCACCTCAATCAGAGCTGCGGTCCGCTGGCGAACCGTTTTTCCGTAGAGCTCTGCCACACCATACTCGGTGACCACATAGTGCACATGATTACGACTGGTAACCACCCCGGCACCATGCTTCAGCAGAGGCACAATGCGGCTTAAAACAGTGCCGTCACGCTGGGTCGAAATACTGGGCAGAGCAATGATCGGAACTCCCCCCTTTGATCTGGCCGCGCCATAGATAAAATCGAGCTGACCACCAACTGCCGAATGGAACCGGGTGCCGATACTGTCAGCACAGACCTGACCGGTCAGGTCAACTTCAATGGCCGAGTTGATTGCGACCATCCGCTCGTTTTTCGCCACCACAAAAGGATCGTTGACATATTCGGTGCGACGCAGCTCGACCAGGGGATTGTTGTCAACCCATTCATAAAGACGTTTGGTCCCCAGCAAAAAACCACAGATGATCTTGCCCGGATGCAGGGTCTTGCGCGCCCCGTTGACCACCCCCGCTTCGACCAGATCGATCACTCCGTCAGAAATCAATTCGGAATGAACACCGAGATCTTTCTTTTCGAACAGAAATTTCAAAACCGCATTGGGGATATCACCAATCCCCAGCTGCATGGTTGCGCCATCGGGAATCAGTTTGGAAATATGAGCCGCGATACGCTCAACTACTTCCTGATCGGCACCGTCACCCATCGGCATTTCGAACAATGTGGTGTCGGCAGGCACGATGTAATGCATCTTGTCGATATGCATGGCCGTATCACCCAAAGTGTGCGGCATCTGCTCATTGACCATGGCAATAACGATCTTGGAGACCTCTGCCGCTGAAATAGTCAGTCCCGATTCAGCTCCCATCGAACAAAAACCATTTTCGTCAGGCGGTGAAACATGGATCAGAGCCACATCAACCGGCAAGTGACCATTTTTAAACAACAGTGGAAACTCGGAAAGCATGACCGGAGTGAAATCAGCCCGCCCTTCATTGACCGCTTTACGCACATTGGCACTGATGAACATCGAATTGATCCGCAGGTGCCCTTCCATCTCCGGGGCAACATAATCAGCCGGGCAGATGGTCAGGGGATGGCAGATTTCGACATCCTGCAATGTGGGTGCACGCTTAACCAGGGCATCAAGCAGGGGCAAGGGAACCGACGCATTGCCGGTCAGAAAAACCCGATCTCCCGATTTGATCACCTTGACCGCCTCTTCTGCGGTCGTGATCCGGGAGCGACAGCTGTCACGCCAGTTGAACTCAGCTTCCTTTTTTCCTAACAGCATTTTTTTATCCTTTTATTCTTCAGGTGCGCCATGAGTCATCTTCTGTTTCAGATCCGAATCCGGCCATCTACGGCAAAAGCCTGGTCAGCAAAAGCCATGATCGGGTTCAGATCCATCTCCTGAATCATCGGCAGATCACCCAACAGCTGCGAAACACGCTGAATCAGTTCAATGACCGCCTGCTTGTCGATACCGTCTTCACCACGGACGCCGTCGAGCAGGGCGCTGGTCTTGATTCCGGCCAGCATTTCTTCGGCTTCAACGCGGGTGACAGGGACGATCTTGAAGACCACATCCTTGAGAACCTCAACGTAAATGCCGCCCAGTCCAAACATCACCAGATGGCCCAGTTCCCGTTCTGCGCTGGCACCAATGATCAGCTCACGTCCACCGGGCATAAACTTCTGCACCAGAAATCCAAGCTCGCCGTATTCTCCAAGGCGCTGCTGCATCTCTTCAACACTCGAACGCACGGCCTTGGCATCTTTGAGGTTGATCGCAACGCCACCCATATCACTTTTGTGGTCAATCGCGGCGCAATCAACCTTGACGACAACCGGATAACCGATTTTGTCCGCTGCGGCGACGGCGTCATCTGCGGAACCAACCACCTGCCAGGGCGCAACCTTAATTCCGTAAGCTTCAAAGATCCGATAGACATCAAAGGCACTCAGCACGCTCTGGCCAGCTTTTTGAGCCTGTTCAATAATCGCTTTGGCTGTGGCCGGATCGGCTCCGCTGAAAATTTGCGGCTGACCGATGTCGCGCTGCTGAATCTGGCCATAGCGGACCAGGGCTCCCAGAGCGCGGGCGGCATCACCGGGATTGGCGTAGTAGGGCACCTCACCCTCTTTGAGGATCGCCATGGTCTTCTGGTAACGTTCCAGCTTCAGATTGGTCATGAAGTTACAGACCAGGGGCTTGCGGCGCTGACGGCTGACGGCCACGATTTCACGCGCAACCTCATCGGTATCGGTGAAGGGTGCGGTCACAAAGTTGATGTAGACACAATCGATCTGCGGGTCGTCCATCATCACATCGAGTGCGGCTCGAAACTGCGGCCCTCCGGCGGTAGCAACCACATCAACCGGGTTTTCGAGTGCGGCCTGGGGAAACTGGGTTTCACGCAGCCGGGCAATCGACTCTTCGCCAAGTTTGGGAACCTCGATTCCGAAATCGACCAGAACATCGGTCGCAATCACTGCCGGGCCGCCGGTATTGGTGATAATGCCGACCCGGTTGCCCTGCGGAATCGGCTGACTCGAAAAGGCCATCGCCGCCCGGACAATCTCACCTTCGTCATGGAAGGGAAGCACCCCGATCTTCTCAAAGATCAGTTCGGTAGCAATATCGACCCCGGCCAGAGATCCGGTATGAGAAGAGGCCGCCTTGGCTCCCTCTTCGGTCCGTCCGGCCTTCATCGCCAGCACCGGTTTTTTGCTGGTCACCTTGCGCGTAATTTCAAGGAACTCACGTGGCTTGTCGAACCCTTCGGTATAAAGAATAATCGCCTTGGTTCCGTCATCTTCACCATAGTATTCAATGATTTCCGGAATCGACACATCACAGGCATTGCCGTTACTGGCATAGAGACGTTGGCCGATATCCAGATCGTCCAGCACCTGCATGATCAACGCCCCAACCCCGCCTGAGAGCGCAACAACCGAGATACTGCCCGGCTTGGGAAAGGTGAAGGTGAAGTTGCAGTAAGCATTCAGTTCAGGGTCAGAGTTGATGATTCCCTGACAGTTCGGGCCAAAAAGGCGAATGCCGTACTTGCGCGCATTGGCCAGAAACTCCTCTTGCAGCCGGGCACCCTCTTCGCCCATTTCACTGAATCCCGCTGAATTGATAATGACCGCTTTAACCCCCTTGCGCCCGCATTCTTCAATGGCATCAGGCACAAACTGGCTGGGGATTATGATGTGAGCCAGATCAACCTCGCCGGGGATATCGGTCAAGGTCGGGTAAGACTTAATCCCGCAGACCTCGGTCGCCTTGGCATTCACCGGATAGATCTCACCCTTGTATCCGTATTTTTGCAGATTACGGATGATGACATTGCCGATCGAAAGTTCCTTGGTTGAGGCCCCGATCAGGGCGACCGCTTTGGGCTTGAATAATGCGTCCAGCATCTATTTTTCCTCCAGTTGCTCGATGAAGGCTTCAACGTTGGTCCGGGTCTGCTCGTCAGAAACACAACGCAGGTCATTAAGATCACCAGAAATCACCAGGCTCGGGATTCCGGTTTCCTCCTCCAGACGCTGGGGCATGCCATAACGACTGTTGGAGTTGCAGGGGCAGGTCTTGGCATCGTGATAGATGATGCCGTCGATCTGGAACTTCTTCAGCATCTGCTTGATATATTCTTCCTTGTAGGCATCCGAGCGAACGATAAACAGCCCGAGATAGGCCTTGGCCATGCTGCGAATCGGTTGTTCTGCATCAAAATCAGGAAAAACCCAACTGCTGCAATAGGTCGAAACCAGAACGCTGGCCTGCAACTCAGAGAAGAGTTCAGAATGCTGCCGCAGGCGACCCCAGACTGGCATCCCCTCCCAGTAAATACGATGTTTTTCACCATCAACCGCCGCGACCTGATCAGCGATACGCTGCTGAAGTTCGGCCAGCAGCTGCTGATAGTAATCAACCGCCTGCTGTGTTCCGCGCAGCACCACCGCTGGGCCCATATGGATGGTGCCATCAAAGAAGGTCAGCGGTGCCGGAGTTGCCGCCGCTGTTTCCAGGACCTGACGCCAGAGCTCGGTACATTCACGAGACAGCGCCACCGTTTCACGCAACTTCTGCGGATCAAGCTTTTTACCACTGACCTCTTCCAGGGTCGGGATCAGGGCTTCGATCTGCCGGGTCACGTCATCAATCAGAATCTCACTGACATCGGTAAAGTTTTTGGGCGACGTAATTCCGATACAGGGGACATCCAGCTCTTTGGCATACCAGGAGAACCAGTCCTGCACGTCGCGGCACTGGTTGGTGTTGTAAACCAGGACATCAGGCTTTGGTGGCCCCTCAATCCCCGGATAGGCTTTGGCCAAAGGGGAGCTGCCTTTCAGATAGGCTCCGATATCGGCGGTCAGATAAGAGCAGATATCAGGAGAATAGCCGATGGTATTGGCTTCGGGAATCAGTTCGGTCGCCATCCGTGTTGCACCCAGCATAGCGGCGTGGTTTTCAGGAAAATGGACCGCAAAACCCATCGCCCGCAGCAGCTCTGCCGGACCGACACTGGTACACCAGGCAACCTTGCGCTCATCCGATTTTGCAGCATCATTCAGATCATAGAAGTAGTCGGACATGATTTTCATCATCTGTCCGGTCGCTTCGATCTTCTTGCGTTGCGGTTGTTTATCTGCTGCCATTGCTTATCCTCCAGAACATGCTGCTTATTTGGTTTTTTGGCTCCAAACGACTTCTTTTAACGCTGAGACACTGAGTTGGAGAGCCCGGAGAGAAAAACCAAAGATTCGGGTTTGATTTAAAGCCCCAGGTGCACTTTTTATTTTCTCTGCCTCTCTGCCGTCTCTGCGTTAAAATGCCTGTCATCTTCTAGGTCTTAGTTCCATCCAGGGCGTAAAGTGCCGCGCCGTAGGCACCGGTCAGCTGGGGAAACTCGGGTAACAGAACCGGTCGACCGATCAACTCTTCAGTCATTTCCACTAGATAGGGGTTGTGGGCAACCACCCCGCCACTCAGAACAACTTTGTCGGTCAGGGAATCCATCTCCAGGACCCGCTGAATCATCGAATAGAAAATGCCCCTGATAATATCGGCGACCGGTTTGCCGTGACGAATATTCTCCAGCACCTCGGTGGCCGAAAAAACGGTGCAATAGCTGCCGAGCTTGATCATCTCAGTCGCCTGCCGGGCCAGGTTGTTCATCTCCTCAAGGGGGATATCGAGTCGGCTCGACATCTCTTCCAGAAAAGCCCCGGTGCCGGCGGCACACTTGCGGTTCATCTTGAAACTGCTGCGCCGTCCCCGCTCATCAAGCTTGATCAGCTTGTTGTCCTGACCACCAATATCGATAATGGTAATCGCTCCGCTGAACTGCTGATGACAGCCTCTGGCGTGACAGCCAATTTCGGTTTTGTTTTTTTCAGTGACAAAGTCAACGTTGTTACGACCGTAGCCGGTCGCAACGGCATCACCAATCTGACTGCGGGTGACACCCGCCATCTCAAGTGAGGCATCCAGACAAAGAGCCGCTGTCGCACCGAAATCGATTCCCGATTTTTTGACCGCATGGCCAAGCAGCCGTCCCTGGTGGTCGATAACCGCCACCTTGGTCCGTGATGCTCCCATGTCCAGTCCGACATATACGGTTTCTGTCATTTAAACTCCGATATTCTCAGCCCGTACTTTAGTAGCGAGCAGCTTCAGCTTCGATTGTCCGGACCAGATTGATCAGGCGCGGTCCGATATCGTCTTCAAGCATATGTTGGCGCAAAACAAAAGAGGGTGCTGCGCAGTTGAAGGTCAACAACCTTGAACCAGCAATCGGCAGCATCGGAACCCCAACCGCGTTGACATCACTGCGCCAGTCTCCGGTCGACAGGCAAAATCCACGTTCACGATAATCACGTAATGCCTGTTCAATTCCAGCTTTGTGGCGGGGCCAGTTGGCCGGATCCCGTTGGCGGATATTGTTCATCAGGGCCTGCTGCTCATTTTCGGGCAAGCCACACAACAGGGCTCGCCCCATAGCTGTTGTTGCAATAGGAACCCGGGTTCCCGGCTCGCGGCGCAGCGATACGGTTGCATCGGTACTGTGCCGCCCATCGAGATAAACCATTCCCAGACGGTCTCGTGTCCCGACCGATACAACGGTGTGTGAATAATCAGCGAGTTCCTGCATCAGAGGACGGGCAATTTTGAGGACATCCATATTGGTCAGCAACGAAAACCCGAGCGAAAGGACTCCGGTCCCCAGCTGGTATTTGCCCAGTTTTTCGTCGTGATAGAGATAACCCATGCGGGTCAGAGTGTAGGTCAGGCGTGAAACGGTTGGTTTCGGCAGGCCGGTCCGCTCGGCAATATCCTGATTGCCCAGATGCCGATCTCTGGGCTTGAAACAACGCAGAACCTCCAGACCACGCGCCAGCGCGGTGACAAACTGGCGGTCTTTACTGCTTTGCTCCAGCGGGTCAAGCCCATCCAGCGCAATCAGTTCAGCCCTGCTGCCCCCGTTATCCAATGCCGTATTGTCATCCATAGACTCACATCTCCACACCGTCAGGATCTGACAAAACCAAAGAAAACCTTCTGATTTTGTGGGCAGATTCGCCGACCGGGGTTGTTCGGTGTTTTTACGTCTATAGAAAAGGGAGCGTTCTGTCAAGAAATAAAACGATGTTTTTTGAAAATTAGTTTCGCACTGCGAAATTGAAGGGGGGAAAATTGATGGTCTTGATTGGTCTTCAAACCTTATACTGCCGCCTAGTATAGCAGATTGAAGCCCTTTTTACCATATAAAAACAGATGGTTATAGCGGAGAGCTTCCGGGCCTTCCCTTTTATGAAGAAAAATATTTACAAACGCCGTGTTGTCGGCTAGGATTTACCTGAAACGAAATATAGTTTCGCACTGCGAAATTACAAATGGGTGACGGAGAGTTTTTCAGTCAGTGGCTGAAGACTCTGTGCCGCAGACCAGACTCTCAATGATTTTTCAATCCAAAAGAAGGGCAAGCAAATGAAACCGATTGCAACTGTAGGCGTTGTTGGCGCCGGAACCATGGGTTCAGCGATTGCACAGCACTTTGTCATGAAGGGCCTGCCGGTCATTCTGGTTGATCAGAAACAGGAATTTCTCGACCGGGGTGTTGGCTACATGCGCGATTCTTTGGGAGAGGCACTGCAACGAGGGTTGATCGACCAGCAGGGCTTTGACGATATCCTGGGCCGACTCAACTGCACCACAGACCAGGCCGAACTGGCCAAGGCAGACCTGGTGGTCGAAGCCATTTTCGAGAATCTTGAGGTCAAGAAGAGTCTCTTTGCCGAACTGGAAAAGGTGGTCAGTGCTGAGTGTATTCTTGCCAGCAACACCTCATCTTTCCTGATCAGTGAAATTGCCGCCGACCTGAAAACCCCCGAACGTGTGGTTGGCGTTCATTACTTTTATCATGCGGCCAAAAACAAACTGGTCGAACTGATTCCGGGCAAAAAATCGGCACCTGAAATTGTCAGCGCCCTGGAAAACTTTTACACCTTCTACGACAAAACCCCGATTCTGGTTAAAGATGCACCAGGCTTTGCGGTCAACCGCTTCTTTGTCCCCTGGCTTAATGAAGCCGCCCGGCTCTATGAAGAAGGCTGTGGTAGCATCGCCTTTATCGACCAGGTCGCCTGCGACGTCTTTGGCGTTGGCATGGGGCCCTTCGCCCTGATGAATGCCACCGGGGTTCCTATCGCCATGCATGCCGCTGACGGTCTGGCCGGTGAGCTGGGGGCATTCTACGCTCCGGCAAAAATCCTCTGTCAGCAGGTTGAGGCAAAGCAGGACTGGAACGTCGAAGATACCGGGCTGCTGAACAATGGGTCAGATCAGGTCGATGTTGTCACCCGCCGCCTGGTTGGAGCCAGCCTTGGCGTTGCTGCCCAGATGGTTGATGAGGATGTGGTCGATGCCACCAATACCGATCTGGGAGCCCGGGCCGGACTTCGCTGGCCGGTCGGTCCCTTTGAGCTGCTGGAAAAACTCGGCGCCTCACAGGTCAAGGAGATGGTTGAATCTGTCTTCAGCACCTGGGACCTGCCTCTGCCAGCCTGCCTGGCTGACGCTGCCCAGGCTCAGAAGCTGCAACTCAACTGGGTGACCACAGAAGTGGTCGGCGAGACAGGTTTTATCATTCTTGACCTGCCCGACCGGATGAACCCGCTGGGTGAGCAGGTTATGGCTCAACTTGATACCTGTGTTGATGAGCTTAATGCCAGAAATGACATCAAGCGAATCTTTATCCACGGCAAGGGTAAAGCCTTTATCGCCGGAGCTGACATCAAGTTTTTCCTCGATGCCATTGATGCCGGAGATCTGGATCGCATCCAGTCCTTTACCGAATTCGGTCAGCAGGTGTTGAATAAAATTGCGGCCTCCGACAAAACAACCTGTGCCTATCTTGACGGGCTGGCCCTTGGTGGTGGTCTGGAACTGGCTTTGGCCTGTGATTATCGTATCGGTACCCGTAAGTCGGTACTGGCGTTCCCTGAAACCGGGATCGGCATCTATCCTGGGCTTGGCGGTACTCAGCGGGCCAGTCGCCTGATCGGGACTGCGCGTGCCAAGCAACTGATCGCCAGCGGTCAGTTTATCAATGCCAAAAAGGCCTATGCTTTCGGTCTGGTCGATGCCGAGATCGATCCACTTTTTGACTGGCGGGAACTGGCAGAATTAAAACTGGACAAGCCCCAGGCAGGTCGTAGTGAAGAGAGTCCCGAAGAAGCGGCCTTTGCCGAGTTCAACGGTGACTTTGATCATCCGCTACTCAATCGTGAAGGGTTTGAAAAGCAGGCCAAAGGGATCCGCCGCAAGGCACCAATCGCTCTGAAGATGGCAATGGACCTGATTGACCAGGGCGCATCACTGGACCTGCAAGACGGACTGCAACTGGAGTTAAAGGGGTTGAAGACAATCTTTGCAACCCAGGATGCCCGGACCGGACTCTCAAGTATTCTCAGTGGTCAAAAGCCGAATTACGTCGGCAAATAGCCCGCCTGGCGGGATAAAAACAAGGAGTAACCATCATGCAAGCAAAGGTACAGGGATTTAAGGACAAACAGGCCGGCAATGGTGCCCTGTTCGAGGATGTCTATCTGCTCGAAGGCAAGCGAACTCCCTTTGGTAAATATACCGGTGGGCTGTCAACGGTTTCCCCGACCGACCTGGGAATTCTCGCCAGCCGCGCAGCCATTGAAAGTGCCGGCGTCCCGGCCTCGGACATCGACCAGACGATTGTTTCCAATATCGGTCAAGCCAGTGCCGACAGCTTTTTCCTGCCACGCCATATTTCTCTTTATGCCGGAGCGCCACTTGAAAGTACGGCGCTGCTGACCCAGCGTATCTGCGGTTCGGGCATCGAACTTCTGGGCCAGGCCGCTGAACAGCTGGCTCTTGGCAAGGCCAACCTGGTCCTGGGTTGCGGCACCGATACCATGAGCCGTTTTCCTTTGGCATCCTACTCTGCCCGACAGGGTTTCCAGTTGGGTCGTCCCGAATTTGTTGATCTGCTCTGGGAAGCATTGAATGATACTGCGGCTGTCCCCATGGGATGTACTGCCGACAACCTGGCCAAGGAATACAACCTGACTCGCGAAGAGGTCGATGCTTTTGCCATGCGCAGCCAGCAACGCTACGCAGCGGCCAAATCCGCTGACTTTTTTGCCCAGGAGATTACTCCGGTTGCCGCCAAGGGCGTGCTGGAGATGGCAGACTACAAACCACGCAAATATCGCTGCAACGGTCGTGACGCAATCAGTGCCGATGAGCATCCCCGCATGGCCAGTATGGAACAGTTGGCCAAACTGCCCTATGTTTTCACCAAAGAAGGCCCGACCACTGCAGGCAGCGCCTCAGGTATTGTCGACGGTTCAGCAGCCTTGCTGATTGCTTCGGGTGATTATGTCCGGGCCAATGGCCTCAAACCGCTGGGCAAGGTCCGTGGATTTGCTTCATCCGGAGTTCGACCCGACATCATGGGAATCGGTCCGGTTCCGGCAATTCAGCTGTTGCTGAAGCAGATGAATCTCAGCCTGGGCGACATTGATCGTTTTGAGATCAACGAAGCCTTTTCGGCGCAGTGTCTGGCAGTCGCCAAGGCCCTGGAGCTGGATCAGGACAAGCTGAACGTCAATGGTGGTGCCATTGCTATTGGTCATCCGTTGGGAGCAACCGGGGTACGTCTGGCCTTGACCTGTCTCAAAACCCTGCAGCGTGACCAGCTGCAACTGGGAGTTATTTCTGCGTGTATCGGTGGTGGTCAAGGGATCGCCATGGTTGTGGAGGCCTGCTGATGGGCGCCGCAAGCCAGCAGACCCCGGCCCGGGTCGTTGTCGTGACCGGGGCAGGTCGGGGGATTGGAGCGGCGATTGCCAGGCGTTTTGCCACCCAGGGCACAAAGCTGGTACTGGTCGATGTCAACAAGGACCAGTTGCAGCAACTGGCTGACAGTCTGGGAGAGACGGGCTGCGAAGTGCTGCCAATCCCGGCAGATATCTCCTGTAAGGACCAGGTCCAGCAGCTTTTTGCGCAGGTTGTCGAAAAGTTCGGCAGCGTTGATGTGCTGGTCAATAATGCCGGAATCATTCGCGACAATCTGATCAGCAATATTTCCGAACAAGACTGGGATCAGGTCCTGGGGGTTAATCTGAAGGGGGCTTTTCTCTGCTGTCAGGCGGTCTTTCCGACCTTGAAAAACCAACGGTCGGGCAAGATTGTCAATATCGTTTCCCGTGCCTGGCTGGGCAGTATCGGTCAGGCCAATTATACCGCCAGCAAAGGGGGACTGGTCAGCCTGACCCGTTCATTGGCCCTTGAGTTTGCCCGTTTTCAAATCAACGTCAATGCTGTAGCCCCCGGCCTGATTGATACGCCAATGACCCAGGGGATGCCGCCCGAGGCCCGCGAGCGACTGATTCGCATGCAACCGACCGGTAAAATGGGCAAGGTTGAAGATATCGCCGCCGCTGTCGCTTTTCTGGCTTCGGATGATGCCGAATTTATCACCGGCCAGATCTTGCACGTCGATGGTGGCAAGAGCTGCGGATTGTTATCGCTGTAAGTGGAAGACCTTTAGCCACAAAGACACCAGGAGAAGCACAGGCCTTTTTAACGCAGAGGCGGAGAGAAATCATTTTGGTTTTAACCGTAAACCGATTCCCTGCGAACTCTCCGTCAGGACAGATTTTCTTGGTGCCCTTAGTGCCCTGGTGACTAAAAAAGCATGAAAAGGATTGACATGAACGCCTATCTGGTTGAAGCAAAACGGACCGCTATCGGTAGGGCTCATCCCGACAAGGGGCTGTTTCGTGAGGTCCGGGCGGATGAAATGCTCGCAGCATTGATGCGTGGGCTTTTAGATGCTATGCCTGCGGCAAAAGACTTCACTCCGGCCATCGATGATATCTACATCGGTTGCGTTGGCCAGCACCTGGAGCAGGGCAAAAATATTGCCCGACTCTCTTCTTTGCTGGCCGGACTGCCCGATTCCCTGCCGGGAGTGACCATCAATCGTCTCTGCGCCTCCAGCCTGTCGGCATTCAATCTGGCGGCTTCAACCATTGTTTCAGGTCATGCCGACCTGCTTCTGGCTGGCGGGGTTGAACATATGACTCACGTGCCAATGCAGGCCGCGACCGACTATCATCAGGAACTGCTCGCCCGCTACGAATTCCCGTTCAACAACATGGGCCTGACTGCCGAAAAGGTTGCTGAGGTCTATGGCATCAGCCGTACTGCACAAGATGAGTTTGCCGTCGACAGTCATCGTAAAGCGATCGCCGCCCAGCAGGCGGGTCATTTCAGCCGCGAGATCATCCCGATTCCTGCCGGTGACATTCTCGCCGACCAGGACCAGTCACCCCGCCCCGGGACCAACAGCGCCAGCCTGGCCGAACTGAAGACCATCTTCAAGGAAAACGGCACAGTTACTGCGGGAAACAGTTCACCCCTGAATGACGGTGCCAGCCTGACCCTGCTCGCCTCTGAGGCCGCTTGCGAACGTTTTGACCTGCCACGCCGTGCGCGGGTCATCGATTTCAGCGTGGTCGGTCTTGATCCCTGTCAAATGGGGATGGGCCCGGTGCCTGCAATCCGCAAACTGTTGCAGAAGAATCAGCTGGAGGTTGCCGACATCGACCTGTTCGAACTGAATGAAGCCTTTGCCAGTCAGGCCATTGCCTGTATCAACGAACTGAAGCTGCCATTGCAGAAGGTCAACCCTTGGGGTGGTGCCACCTCTCTCGGCCACCCCCTGGGTTGCACTGGAACCCGCCTGATCACAACCCTGCTCAATGGCCTCGAAACCAGCGGAGGTCGTTACGGTATCGCTTCGTTGTGTATCGGCCATGGCCAGGGAATGGCGACCCTGATTGAAAGGCTTTGATTCAGGCCATGAAGCAGCATGCCGAGGTTGAACTTGAGGTTCGATACGCTGAAACAGACCAGATGGGCATCGTCCACCATGCCAACTACCTGGTCTGGTTCGAGCTGGCACGAACTCGGCTCTGCCTTGAAGCAGGTAAACCCTATCCCCAGATTGAAGATCTTGGTTATTTGATGATCATCACCCAGGCCCAACAGAACTATCGACTGGCCGCCCGTTATGGTGATCAGATCAAGGTTATTGGCTGGCTCGACTGGGTCAGCAGCCGCAGTCTGCAATTTGGCTATCAGGTCAAACGTGAAGAACAGATTTTATCGACCGGATATACCCGACATCTGTGGGTTAAACGCGAATCGCATCGACCGTGCAGAATACCGGCAAGCCTGAGAGAAACCTTTCTCTCTCTTGCTGACCAAACAGAGTTTACAGGCCCTGAAAACAGGGACTCATAACGTCTTAACAGCTACAGGAGAAAAACCATGTCGATATCAGCCTATCGCTGGATGATGAACGGAGTAAAAGAGCCCTTGACCCGTGTAGAATTTACTGCCGAGCCTGGGGATGGTGAGGTTGTCGTTGAGGTTGCCGGATGTGGCGTTTGCCATACTGATCTGGGCTTTTTCTATGATGGCGTCCGGACCAATTCCGAACTGCCCCTGACGCTGGGGCATGAAATCAGTGGTCGCGTTGTTGCCGCAGGAACAGGAGCCGATATCTGGCTGAACAAAGCCGTCATTATTCCGGCGGTTATGCCCTGCGGAGAATGTGACCTGTGCAAACGGGGCAAGGGGACCATCTGTCGTAGTCAGAAGATGCCGGGCAATGATATTCAGGGCGGATTTGCCAGCCATATTGTGGTTCCTGCCCGTGACCTCTGCCCGGTCGATGAGCAGCGCCTGACCGCCGCCGGGCTGGAACTGGCCGATGTCTCGGTAGTCGCTGATGCAGTAACCACCCCCTATCAGGCGGTCTATCAGGCCGAGGTCACCCCGGGAAGCCTGGCAATTGTGATCGGGATTGGTGGCGTCGGTGGCTATTGTGTCCAGATGGCCAAAGCCTTTGGCGCCACAGTGGTAGCTATCGATATTGATCAGGACAAGCTGGATGCCATTGGCAAGTATGGTGCCGCCAAAACCTTTAATGCCCGTGAGATCAGCGGTCGCGATCTGAAAAAAGCGATCAATGCATTTGCCAAAGAAAATGGCTTACCGACAACCGAGTGGTTCATTTTTGAATGCTCGGGCAGCAAACCGGGACAGGAATCAGCCTACGGTCTGATGGTTCACGGTGCCACCCTGAGCGTGGTCGGGTTCACCATGGACAAGGTCGATATCCGCCTGTCCAACCTGATGGCTTTTCATGCCCGCGCCATTGGCAACTGGGGCTGCCTGCCGGAACATTACCCGGCGGCCCTCGATCTGGTGCTCGACGGCAAGGTCGAACTTAAAGCATTTATCGAACAAAAACCTCTTGATGAGATCAATGCGGTATTTGATGCGGTTCACCAGCAGAAAATGCAGCGTCGTGCGATTCTGGTTCCCTGAATTCAGGATTCATATCAACAGCTTTGCAAGGAGAGAACATCATGGCAACAACTGATCAGATTATCGCCGCAACGGCACCCTCTTCGTTGATCGATCACAACCTGGTCGATCAGACGGTCGAAAGCCTGTGCGACGGCATGGTCCAATATGAAAAACGTCCGGCTAAACGGCGCGATGGTTCGGTTGTCGAAGGGCTTTACAATGCCTGGATCATCTTCAACAATCCCAAGCAGTACAACTCGTACACCACCGATATGGTCAAAGCGACCATTCTGGCTTTTCGCCGTGCTTCTGTCGACCGTGAAGTGAACGCAGTCGTATTTACCGCAATTGGCGACAAGGCTTTTTGTACCGGCGGCAACACCAAGGAGTATGCCGAATATTACGCTGGCAACCCGCAGGAGTATCGTCAGTACATGCGTCTGTTCAACGATATGGTTTCGGCAATTCTTGACTGTGACAAACCGGTCGTTTGCCGGGTCAACGGCATGCGGATCGGTGGAGGGCAGGAAATCGGCATGGCCTGCGATTTCACCATCGCCCACGACCTCGCCAACTTCGGCCAGGCTGGACCCAAGCACGGTTCGGCAGCCATCGGTGGCGCAACAGACTTTCTGCCGGTGATGATCGGTTGCGAACAGGCGATGATTTCAGGCACCCTGTGCGAACCTTTCTCGGCTCACAAGGCAGCACGCCTTGGTATTATTGCCGACGTGGTTCCGGCACTGAAGATTGATGGTCAGTTTGTTGCCAATCCGACGGTTATTACCGATCAGATGCTTGATGAATACGGACGAGTCATCCTTGGTGAATTCAAGAGTGGTGATGCGTTCAAAGAAGGCCGTGCTCTGCTTAAACAGGGCGAAATTGATCTGAGCCTGCTCGACCAGAAGGTCGAAGAACTTTGTGCCAAACTGATCGAAACCTTCCCCGAGTGCATGACCAAGAGCCTCGAAGAACTGCGCAAACCGAAACTGGAAGCCTGGAACGCCAATAAAGAAAATTCCCGCGCCTGGCTGGCACTCAACATGATGAATGAAGCACGTACCGGCTTCCGAGCCTTCAACGAAGGGACCAAGGAAACAGGCCGCGAAATCGATTTCGTCAAACTGCGTCAGGGTCTGGCCAAAGGCGTACCCTGGACCGAAGAGCTGATCGAAAGCCTGATGCCGGGAAAATAAAATCTGATAGCCACTAAGACACTAAGAACACCAGGAAAGGCAAAGGCATCTTAACGGAGAGTTGGAGAGAAGCAGAGTCGGAGAGAAATCATTTTGGTTTTAACTGAAGACCATCTTTTGCTTTTCTCTGCGGGCTCTCCATCTCAGCGTCTCTCCGTTAAAAAGCCTTTCTTGGTGCCTTGGTGGCCAACGATTTCAGAAAGGAAAACCGATGAGTGAAAGCCCGTTGAAAGTCTGGCTTGAGCGTGACGGAACCCTGTTACGCCTCAGGTTGGCCCAGCCCAAAGCCAATATTGTCGATGCGGCAATGATTGCTGCTTTAAGTGCCGCACTGGTCGAGTATCGCGATACCAAAGCATTGCGTGCCGTACTGCTTGATCATGAAGGGCCACATTTCAGCTTTGGTGCCAGCGTCGCCGAGCATATGCCAGACCAGTGTGCCGAAATGCTCAAGTCGCTGCATGCTCTGGTGCGTCATATGCTCAACTTTCCCCTGCCTCTGCTGGTAGCGATCAAGGGTCAGTGCCTGGGCGGCGGGCTCGAAGTCGCCGCGGCCGGCAGCATGCTGTTTGCTGCCCCTGATGCCAAACTCGGCCAACCGGAAATCAAACTGGCAGTTTTTGCCCCGGCAGCCAGTTGTCTGCTGCCCGAGCGGATCGGCCAGGCCAAAGCCGAAGATCTGCTCCTCTCCGGACGCAGCATGAGTGCTGAAGAAGCCCTCAGCAGCGGCCTGATTGACAACCTCAGCGACGATCCGCAAGCTGCCGCCCTGGCCTGGTTCGATAAATACCTCGCTCCCAGCAGTGCCAGCACCCTGCGCTTTGCCGTCCTAGCTGCTCGCGAAGAATACCGCCAGCGGGTCATCGCCAAGCTGGAGAGGGTAGAAACTCTCTACCTGAACGAACTGATGAAAACCGATGATGCCGTCGAAGGTTTAACCGCCTTTGTCGAAAAACGTCAGGCCAGCTGGAAGGATTGCTGATTGGCTGAATCAGGCGCACAAGAGATCATTGACGTCCACTGTCACTGTTTTACCGGATCGGGCCAGACCGAGATTGTCAATCGCGGTCTGGCCCGGTTGCGTCAAGCGGGAGTCAAACAGCTGGCGGTAATGGGTCTGGTCAACCCGGAGCTCGATGAGCAACAGGTCTGGCAGTTGATTCCTGAAGGATTTGAAAATCTGGGTGACCCTCTCTTCAACGAAGCGGATGATCTGCTCGATTTCACCCGCCAAAGTGACGACATGCTCTTCCCCATGCTTGACACCCGTATGCTGCATGGTCAGTCGCAGACAGTAATCGAGCAACTCTTTCACCTGGGGTTCCGCGGCATCAAAGGCCTCTACCTGCCTGATGAGGCCAACGATTTACAAATTTCCAGCATTCCCGCGACCTTCGGCATCAGCCGCAAGGAATATCTTCGCCACACCTGGGAGATCTTCGCCTTTGCCGAGAAAAACGAGCTGCCAGTCCTTTACCATATGGATGCCAGTCGTTACGGTGACATGATGTGCGCCATTCTCGACGACTTTCCACGTTTACGGATCAACATTCCCCATTTCGGGATCAGCCGTAAAGCCTTCAGCAAAATTCTTGATCGTTATCCCAACGTTTTTACCGATATTGCCTACATGCGTCCCCATATCCAGAACAATCCGGCAAGTTACGCCGATTTTATCAACCATTACTCAACCCGGATCTGTTTTGGCACCGATGCCCTGCTGTATCAGGCAGATATTATTCTTGATTACATCGAACTGGTCCGCTCACTGAAGCTGTCGCAAGAGGTTGAAAACCTGATCTTCTCGGGCAACCCGCAACGGTTTCTGGGATAGCCCCCTGACGCATAAGCTCTACTTGCTGCGAGTTGGATAAGACTGTAGGATAACTGCTGATCTTATAAAATAAAGGAGTATCCTTGTGAGTATGAGCAAAGATCAGGTTCTGGCCTACTTGCGTGAACACAAGCAGGAGTTTTTCGAGCAGTACGGCATTGAAAGTATCGGCCTGTTCGGCAGTGCCCTGCGCAACGAGTTGCATGACGACAGTGATATCGATCTGGCTATTGAAATGGCTGCTTCGCACAAAAATCTGCGTAATTTTCTGGCTTTCAAACGTCATCTGGAAGAAAACTTCGACCGTCCGGTTGACCTGGGGATTGAAAGTGCCCTGAAGCCTGCGGTTAAAAACGCAATCGCCCGGGATATTTTGTATGTCTAGATCACCAGAGCTTTACCTCACAGACATCTTTGAAGCGGGAGAGGCAATACAAGGCTACCTGGAGGGAGTCTCTTTTGAGCAGTTTCGTACGGATCGGATGCGACAGTCCGCAGTGATACGCGAGTTCGAGATCATCGGTGAGGCAGTCGGGAAGCTCCCTGATAAGTTGAAACAGAGTGCGCCGTCCGTAGCCTGGCAAGATATCAAGGATTTTCGCAATCTGCTCGCTCATGAGTATTTCGGGATCGACCTGGAAATTGTCTGGAGCGTGATTCAGGATGAACTGCCCGAGCTGATAAGGCAGGTTGAACTTTTGCGCCAAGCAAGTTGACGTCACATGACCAGAGGGGGATTGTTTAAGTAAAATAATACCTGTCCATATCTTCTGTAGAAACTATAATCATCTTCGGTTTGCAACTTTTCAGTCCTGACCCTATTTAGACCCCCATTTATTTTTCTTGAAACAGGATTTACACCATGACAAACACCCAACAACGTGCCGCCCTGCAACGCCAGATCTGGCAAATCGCCAACGATGTGCGTGGCGCAGTTGATGGCTGGGATTTCAAGCAATATGTGCTTGGTACGCTTTTTTACCGCTTTATCAGCGAAAATTTTGCCAGCTTTATCGAAGCCGGTGACGACAGCATCCACTATGCAGAGCTGTCCGATAGCGTTATAACGCCAGATATCAAAGACGATGCTGTCAAAACCAAGGGGTACTTTATCTACCCCAGCCAACTGTTTGTTAATGTCGCGAAAAACGCCAACAGCAATGACAGCCTGAATACCGACCTGGCCAAAATATTCTCTGAAATTGAAGCCTCTGCCAGTGGCTACCCTTCCGAAGATGACATCAAAGGTCTGTTTGCCGATTTTGACACCACCAGCAATCGCCTTGGCAATACGGTGAAAGATAAAAACAGCCGTCTTGCTGCGGTGCTAAAAGGGGTTGCTGGTCTCGATTTTGGTGATTTTGAAGACAACCATATCGATCTGTTCGGTGATGCCTACGAATTTTTGATATCCAACTACGCCGCCAATGCGGGAAAATCGGGTGGTGAGTTTTTCACCCCGCAGCATGTCTCCCGGCTGATCGCGCAGCTGGCCATGCACAAGCAAACCAGCGTCAACAAAATTTACGACCCCGCCTGTGGTTCCGGCTCCCTGTTGCTGCAAGCCAAAAAGCAGTTTGACGCGCATATTATTGAAGACGGTTTTTTCGGCCAGGAGATCAACCACACCACCTACAACCTGGCGCGGATGAACATGTTTTTGCACAACATCAACTATGACAAATTCAACATCAAGCTGGGCAATACGCTGATCGAGCCGCATTTTGGCGATGACAAACCCTTTGATGCCATCGTCTCCAATCCGCCCTACTCGGTCAAATGGATCGGCTCGGATGACCCGACGCTGATCAACGACGACCGCTTTGCCCCCGCAGGCGTACTGCCCCCTAAATCGAAGGCCGACTTTGCCTTTGTGCTCCATGCACTCAGCTACCTTTCCAGCAAGGGCCGCGC
>JAJRWH010000093.1 GCA_024276935.1 Deltaproteobacteria bacterium | reverse complement strand
CCCCGCCGCATTGATGACCGTATCGGCCGAAAATTTCCCGCGATTCGTGAGAATCTCCGAAATCCTGCCATCCACAGAATTCAGTCCGGTCACTTCCGTATTCGTTTCAAACCGAACACCCATTTTTCGAGCGAGGTTGACATAGGCCATGGTGAGGTCATTGGGTTGGAGATAGCCGTCTGAAGGACACCACAGAATGGACTTGGCGTTTGAGAAATCCATCAGTGGCCAATGCTTTGCCGCTTCCTCAGGCTCGAGGAAATCGACTTCCAGACCGGCCGAATCAGCTACCCCAACTTGGTCATTTGGTGACGAAATCACGGGGAAATACGGAGTTTTCCTCGATTCAACTTTTGTAACTTATTGCAAATCAACACACCTGTTTTTCAAAAAACCCGGTTTTCGTTTTGTAGTGCCCATTTCTTTCCCGGATCCCAATTCGCACTTGAGATATTCGTTTTGCCTCCCACCATGAGAGGTGCATGTTTTTTAGAAAAAAATCCGCTTCACACGGAATCAATTGGCAGCTTGTGGAATCTTTCCGCAATGAAGAAGGGCTGCCCCTCCAACGGATCGTGATTTCTTTAGGTAATGCATCTCTGCCTGAAAAAGATCTTAAGATTATTGCAAAAATCCTTGAGCGCAAACTCCGCCGTCCCAATGACTTTTTTTCTCATGAGCAGGAAATGGTTCCCTTGTCAGAGACAACCACAAATTGGATAGACAGGATCTATCGTCAGATCGTGCGTGACGGTCGCTATTGCCAATCCCAACCGGTGGGCGATAATAACAGCTTGTCACCGCAACCCTCATACAACAGTCAATGTTCCGGGACTTCCCGGATCTCTGATCCCTTCACTGAAGAGGTGCAGATTGATGCGATCGAGCATGAGAACAGTGCTGTGTTGGGGACACTGTTGCCTGTCAAGGCAGCTTGGGAGAGTCTGCGGATTTCCCAGTGTCTTGAACAACTCGGATTCAGTGATATGCAGATCACTGCGGCGGCAGCCAACATCATCAATCGATTGATTGAGCCTTGCAGCGAGCACTCCCTGGTCAGGTGGATTGGCACTACGGCGCTACCGGAATTATTGGGCGAGGGTGTGCTGAATTTCGACCACAAACGCTTCTATCGCATCAGCGACAAACTCTTGAAAAACAAGGACAGCATCGAAGCTCATCTACGCAATCAGAGCAGGAAGCTCTTCTCCCTTGAACGAACCGTTATCCTCTACGATTTAACCAATACCTACTTCGAAGGACAAGCCTTGAGCAACAGGAAAGCTCAGCGGGGCAACAGCAAGGAAAAGCGTAATGACCGGCCTCTTGTTGTCGTAGCAATGGCCTACGATGGAAACGGATTCGCCCTGGCGCACAAGACCTTTGCAGGCAATACCAATGACGGAGCCTCGTTGGTGGAGATGGTCGAAGAACTCAAGCGCTGCAACCGGCCCGCTGCTGACCCGGAGGAAGCGCAGATGGAACTTAAGGAACAAAGCAAAGGCATAAAAACAAAGACTCTGGTGGTTCTGGATGCGGGAATCGCCAGTCGGGAGAATCTCGTGATGCTCAGGGAGGCGGGGTTCTCCTATCTGGTCAATGACACCCGGGGTCGGCGCAGCCGTTATCAGAAAGAATTCAGTGAACATGCAGAATTCAAAGCCCTGGCCGGACGCGACGATGTGCATAAAAAACCGCCGGTAAAGGTTCGCATGATTGAGGAACCTGCTGTGAAATCCAAGGCCGAAGAGATCAGGGAGAAAGAGGAAAACAAGGATCCCGAATCTGCGGAAAAACCCGATACGGTTCTGTTATGCAGAAGTAAGGGACGGGAGGAGAAGGAGCAGGCCATGTTCAGCAAAGCCGAAGAACGTTTTTTGGAACAGGCGGCGAAGCTGGATCTGCGATTGAAAAACGGTCGACTTGTTAAGTCGAAAAAAGTTCACCAGGCCATTGGTCGACTGAAGACGCAAAACCCGCGGGTTCAACGATATTACACCATAGAGTTGTCCAGTGAAAGTCGCCCTTCGGACGGGTTGATCTTTAAGCGCAGAGATCAGGAAATCCAGGAGCATCGAAAACTATTCGGTTGTTACGTATTGCGCACTGATCGTCAGGATTTCGAGCCTGAAGAACTCTGGAGCGTATATATAGGTTTGACTCAGGCCGAAGAAGGATTCCGCGCACTCAAGACGGATCTGGGATTACGTCCGAACTTTCATCAGAAGGAAGATCGCGTTGACGGTCACATATTCATCACAGTAATTGCCTTCCATCTATGGAAATGGATTCGGCAGAAACTTGATCACGCCGGCGATAACCGGGACTGGGTCACAATCCGCTGCATATTGAGTACACACTGCTATTCAACATTGATTGTGCCGGGCGCAACAGGGGCCGTTTACCATATCCGCAAACCCGGACGTCCTGAATTGCAACAGCAGCAGATTTACAGAACCTTAGGTGTCAAAACCTCAAACCTTAAAAAGACAAAAGTGAAATTCGGAAGAATCAGCGAAAATTAACGATCGATTTTGTAGTGTCCAGATCAGGTTCAGCCTGAAAACAGGGCAGTTTATTTCAATAATGACCAAGTTGGGCTACTTCCCTGAGTCGATTGAATTCCTGCACCCGTTCATCGGTGAGAGCCACTCTCAAGGACCCCACTTGCTTCCAACTGGGCTGGGTTCCCTCGCCGGCTTCGAGTTCGAAAAATGTTTTGACGGACCACATTGCCAGAAGAGTTCGATCGACTGTGGATCTGACTTGCCCGACTAAACCGGCTGCCTGGGCTGTGGT
>JAJRWH010000092.1 GCA_024276935.1 Deltaproteobacteria bacterium | reverse complement strand
TGCTGGCGATCACCAGCACCCTGCAAGCCTTTTTGCAAACGGGTGATCATCTGTTGATCTGTAACAGTGTCTACGGTCCGGTCCGCCGGTTTGCCCGGAATGTTCTTGAAAAATTCGGGGTGAAAGTCAGCTATTTTCCGGCCAATATCGGCGCAGAAATAGAAGAATATCTGACTCCCGAAACGCGTCTGATCCTGCTGGAGTCACCAGGCTCCAACACGTTTGAAATCCAGGATGTCCCAGCTATCGTCGCCGTCGCACGTGCTCACGGAGTGTTGACCGCCATTGACAACACCTGGGCAACACCACTTTTTTTCAGTCCCTTTGACCATGGAGTTGATATTTCGATTCACTCGGTGACCAAGTATATTTCCGGTCATTCGGATCTGTTGCTTGGCAGTGTCACCGTTAACCAGGCCTGTTATAAGAAATTTCATCGTCTGTGTCGGGCTTTGGAGATTTTTGCTTCGCAGGATGCCTGTTATCTGGCGTTGCGGGGGCTGAAAACCCTGAGTGTCCGGCTGAAACAACACGAAGCGGCAGCGTTGGAACTGGCAGGCTGGCTTGAAGGGGAATCTGCCGTCGAAGCGGTTCTGTATCCTGCCCTTGCCAGCCATCCTGAACATGCCATTTGGCAGCGTGACTTCAAGGGCGCATCAGGAATTTTCTCTTTTGTTTTGCAGCCTCAATATGACGAAGCTGCGGTGGCTCGCTTTGTCGATAGCCTGAAGTTATTTGCCATTGGCTACAGTTGGGGTGGTTTTAAGAGTCTGGTAACAGCCGGTCAGTTCGCGCAGTCAGATATCTCCCGTTACAAAGATCGCTGGATGATTCGTCTGAATGTCGGTCTTGAAGATGTTGCAGACCTCAAGGCTGATGTACAAGAGGCGTTACTTGCTCTGTAGATGCTGATCCAGACAATGGCTCCCAATTTTTAAGGTTCGATTTCCCTTTCAAAGCAGGGGATTTCGCGATCAAGAACAACCCAGGGCAGTTTGCTTTGACAGAAAATATTTACGTTTGGATTGATGGTTTCATTCATGTCCAATGAGCCAAGGTGAATCATACGCAGGTGAGGATATTTGCTGTTTTGATTAAAGACAGGGGAACCACATTGACTGCAGAAGTTTTTAACCGCCGTTTCAGACGGTGAGTAGCGGGCCAGTAGTTTTTCACCGGTTGTGATTTCAAAACATTTATCTGCCACAACAAAATAAGTGGAAAATGCACTACCATTCAGCCTTCGACAGGTTGTGCAATGACAGTTAACGATATTTGCGTTTAAGGCTCTTATCTCAAAGGTAATCTCACCACAAGCACAGTTTCCAAGAATTTTTCGGGACATAAATATTGTTCCTCCTTAGGGGACGTTGTTTACAAATCCACCCTGTCCCGTAGCCAGTGTAACCCCTTACTTCTTCAAGCAGCAGACACCCTCGAATTGCGGCGCGGCTGACGGTTTGTTAAGAGGGTTTTCTCTGCTATTCAAGTCCGACAAAAAGCTTGATATATTGCAGGCGTTCAAAGTTTTCTGGATGCTTACTGCGGGCCTGGCTGAGAAGACCACGAAACTGATCGATACGCGAAAAGTTATGGGTCTGCATCCAGCTTTCAAGTTCTTTGGCGATCTGGCCGATCTGGTCCATGCCATTGATCATCAACGTCGAACAAAGCTGGACGACCGTAGCGCCAGCCAGCAGCTGTTTGATGGCATCGCGTCCGTCATGAATACCGGTGGTCGCGGCGAGGTCTGATTCGATCCGTTTATACAGCAGGGCAATCCAACGTAGCGACAGGTTGATCTCATTGGGGGCACTGAGTGGATTGCCTGCAATCAGTTCAAGATTGTCGATATCAATATCCAGCTGATAGAAGCGGTTGAACAGCACCAGAGCATCCGCCTTGCGCCAGCAGATTTTTGCGGGTGTCTCACCGGGACCACACCAGCCGACAGTGAAGGGCGGGGCCTCAACCAGGTCACGGCCAAGATGGTCGGCCACTTCAGCCAGAGAAGAAAAATAGGGGCCAATTTTCAGGGCAACCGGAATGTCAACCTGCAGTTTGATCTCATGCAAAATCTGATAGTAGTGTTCTTCGATAGCCCGGCCTTGCTGGCCACTGCGGTTTGGTAAAAGCCCAATGTTCAGCTCAATTGCAGCAGCCCCGGCTGCGGCAATTTTTTTGGCGTATTCAGACCAACTGTTGCGTGAAAAGCAGTTGAGGCTGGCAATTATGGGGATATCTACCGCTTTGACAGCGTCTCTGACCAGGCTGAGATAATCATTGGGACCCAACTCCATTCCGTAGCCTTGCAGGTATTCTGCGGCCTCGGTATGTCCGGCGTATGCGGCATGTTTGCCCATGGCCGCAGTTTCGGCGGCGAGCTGTTCTTCAAACAGAGACTTCAGTACGATAGCCCCGGCTCCGGCATCTGCCGCCTGTTTGACTCCCGCAAGATGGCCAGTCAGGCTGCTGCTGGCAACGACCAGTGGATTGCGCAGTTTTAAACCCATATAACTGGTGGTGAGATCGGTCATTGGATACCTCCCTGGGCAGCAGTATTAACAGACGTGGGTATAGTTGTAATTTTAGCAGAAGAGAGCCGTTTCAGGGGATTTTACCGTCAATAAAAGGTGAAATCAGCATGCCGCCATCAATCCTGCTAAGATGAGAGAGTAAGGTTAATTGTGCTGACAGCAGGTTGTTGTATGGAGAGGCGTGATGTCAAAACCAAAACCAATCATTTTAATTGTCGAGGATGACCTAAATACGGCTAATTTGGTCGCTACCTATTTGCAGCGAGAGGGTTTTATCCCCTCGATCGAAAATGATGGTGTGAAGGGATTACGTACGGCAAGGGCACAGCAGCCCGACCTGGTGATTCTCGATCTGATGTTACCGCAGATGGATGGACTGGAGATCTGCCGCCGTTTGCGGAGTGATTCACAGATGCCGATTCTGATGCTGACGGCTCGTGAGGAAGAGATTGATCGGGTATTGGGGTTTTCTCTGGGGGCTGACGATTATGTGGTCAAGCCGTTCAGCCCTCGTGAACTGGTTGAGCGGGTCAAGGCGATCCTGCGCCGGGTTCAACCGGAGGTGGGTCATGACGACCAGGTTCTGCAACAGGGGGAACTGAGTCTTGACCCGCAAAAGCACAAGGTTTGTTTGAACAAAGCCAGGATCAATCTGACGTCCAGTGAATACAAATTGCTGCACGCACTGATGGTCGCTCCGGGGCGAGTTTACAGCCGGAGTGAACTGTTGCGGCATTTCTATACCCATGAGGAAGTTGTCACCGAGCGGGTTATCGATGTTCATGTCAATAAATTACGCCAGAAGATCGAGTCTGACCCGGCTCATCCTCGCTATATCGAAACCGTGCGTGGCTTTGGTTATCGTTTTGCCGAAAGTGATCAGGACAGAGAGGTTGATGGATGAAACAGCATCTGCTCTGGAAACTGCTGATCAATATTGTGCCGATTATCGGAGTAACGATTCTGGTGATCTGGCTGGCGATCGACAAACTGGCGGCAACCTATTTTATGCGGCTGATGGAAAATTATGCGATTACCCCGGTTGACAGCCACCAGATGTTTATCGAATCGGTACATCGTTATTTGATCTGGGCCGCTCTGGCAGCCCTGGTTTTGGCTTTATTGCTCAATTATCTGATGACCAAGCGGGTTCTCAGGCCGTTGTCGCAGATGACCAGTATTTCGCGTGAATTAGCAGCGGGAAATTTTACCAACCGGGTCGAGGTTGTCTCAGAAGATGAGGTGGGTCAACTGGGGTTGGCCTTCAACAGTATGGCCGACAGTTTGGCACGTTTGGAACTGTTACGCAAAAGTATGGTGTCTGATCTGGCCCATGAACTGCGAACTCCGCTAACAAATCTGCGTGGTTATCTGGAAGGATTAAGCGATGAGGTGGTTCCGCCATCGCCACAAACCTTCAAGATGCTTGAAAATGAAATTTTGCGTCTGGTTCATCTGGTTGATGACCTGCAACAGTTGACCAAGGCTGATTCGGCCCAGGCTTTTCTTCGGCGCCAGAAGTTGTCTCTGGCTGTGCTGATCGACCAGTTGCAGGCATTGTTTGATCAGCGTTTTGCGGCCAAAAAAATCCATTTGCAGGTCCATATTGAACCGGCTGATTTATCGATCAATGCAGATCTGGACAAGTTGTTACAGGCCTTGCGCAATCTGCTTGAAAATGCCTGGCGCTATACCCCGGCAAAGGGTCAGGTACGAATCGATTGTTGCCAGGTTGACAAGATGGTCGAAATCGCCGTGAGTAATACAGGTGATGGCATTGATGCCGAGGACCTGCCGTACATTTTTGAGCGTTTTTTTCGCGCGGACCGTTCACGTTCGCGTACCCAGGGTGGGGCCGGAATCGGCCTGTCAATTGTCAAGCAGTTGATCGAAGCCCATGGCGGTCAGGTCGGGGCCGCCAGTCATGACGGACTCACCCGTATCTGGCTGCGGCTACCACTATAGACTCGTTCTTTGCTCTGTTTTCCCGTCGCGTAAATCTTAATCCAATCTTTATCCGGGCTTTATCTGCTCTTGATTTGCCTTTGCTAGACTCACTCACAAGCAAAGACAAGGAGTGAGTTATGAAACCACTATTGTGGAGCCTGTTGTTAGTGATGTTTGCCTTTTCCCCGATGTTTGCACTGGCAACTGGTTCAGAAACTGCGCAGGCGACCTTTGCCGTGCACTGATATGACGTTGGCAAAGCGGCCCTGGATGGGCGGCAAGGTATCACTGAGGTCGAAAAAGGCTGGCAGAATCATATGGAGGTCAACCGGGTTGTTTATGATCCGCAGCAGGTCAGTGTTGAGCAGATGGAAAACTGGTTGAAGCAGGCACAGACTTATCGGGACACACTGGAGGCTGATGGCGATGAAGAGAGGTAGATGAAAATTCTAGATCATAACCAGCGGCTCTTCATTGAGGGCCGCATACTGTTCGCGCAACTCAAGAATATGTTCTCCCCAGTATTGGGGAGTCCCGAACCAGGGGAAATAGCGGGTAAAGGCCGGGTCATCATTCCGACGTCCCAGCCAGGCCGCGTAGTGGATGATGCGCAGGCTGCGGAACACTTCAATCAATTGCAGTTCAGCCGGGTTGAAATCAGCAAAGGTGTGATAGCCTTCCAACAAGGGTTCAAGTTGCTGCTGTTGCTGGTTTGTGTCGCCTGACAAGAACATCCAGAGGTCCTGAATCGCATAACTCATGCGTGAATCGTCGAAATCTACTAGGTAATAACAGTTATCCCGTTCCAGAAAATTACCGACATGGCAATCACCGTGCACGCGCAGCGGGGTTGCCGTGACGGCTTTGAAGCGTTGCTCCAGACAGACCAGCAGGTCATGACTCAGGCTCTGATATGCCTGCTGATAGGTTTCAGGGATCAGGTTTGAATTGAGCAGAAAATCAACCGAATTATGGCCAAAAGAGACAACATCGAGGGTTGGCCGATGCTGATAAAGTTGGCGTCGACCAACATTGTGCAGACGTGAAATCAAGCGTCCTAACGATTTTAAGGTTTCTGGACGTGAAAATTCTGGCGCATGTCCACCTTGTAGTGCAAAAACAGCAAAGGTATAATTTTTGAAACGATGCAAACTTTGCCCTGCAATTTTTCGGGGCGCAAGAATGGGAAGTTCTTCCGCTTGCAGTTCAAAACAAAAGTCGTGTTCTTCCTGCAGCTGGTCGACGCTCCAGCGTTCGGGACGATAGAACTTGACGATCAATGGTTCGTTCTCTTCAATCCCGACCCGATAGACACGGTTTTCATAGCTGTTCAGAGGGAAGATTCGGCAGTCGCAGCGAAAACCGAGGCTTTCAACTGCGTCCATAATCAACTCGGGGTTGAGACTGTCGAAGGGATGGCTCATAATCATATCTCGTGGCAGGGGTTGATTGCTGTTGGCAGAATAGCGCGCCCGGGCTCTGCTCACAAGTTGAATTGCCAACAGCTGGAATTATCACAGGGGGACAGGAATGAAGTATTGGCTGATGAAATCTGAACCGAATGCTTTCAGTATCGACGATCTTGAACAGATGCCCAATCAGACCGAGCATTGGGACGGGGTGCGCAATTACCAGGTGCGTAACATGATGCGCGATCAAATGCGGGTCGGTGATCAGGCCTTTTTCTACCATTCCAATTGCAAACCACCGGGAATCGTTGGAATCATGCAGGTGGTGAGAGAAGGCTATCCCGATTTCACTGCCTTTGATCCTCAAAGCAAGTATTTTGATGACAAGAGCGATCCTGAAAATCCACGCTGGTTCATGGTTGATATCCAGCTGGTACGTAAATTCAAACGGCTGATCAGCCTGGAAGAGCTTAAGCAACAACCGCAACTAGAAGGAATGAAGTTGTTGCAACGCGGTAATCGCTTGTCGATTGTTCCGGTCAGTGAAGAGCATTGGAACTTCATTCTGATGCTGGATCGGTAGAATAATCCCAGTCAAAGGAAGGCCCACAGATGGAATCAATCAGAGAGCTGTTTCGCATCGGTACCGGGCCATCGAGCAGTCATACCATGGGGCCCTGTCGCGCTGCGGAGGTATTTCTTCAGCAGCAACCTGATGCAGCCAGCTATCAGGTGACCCTCTTTGGCAGTCTGGCCGCGACCGGCAAAGGACATCTTACCGATAAGGCTCTGTGCAAGGTTTTTGGCGACAGGGCCCTGAATCTGATCTGGAAACCACAAGAAGAACTGCCTCTTCATCCCAATGCCCTGCGTTTTGAAGCCCTGAATGCTGAACGAGAAAGTCTTGCCAGCTGGGATATCTACAGTGTTGGTGGTGGGGCCTTGCGTGCGGAGGGGCTTGCGCAGACTCAATCCACTTGTTCTTATCTGCCGACAATGGATCAGATTCTGGAACACTGCCGGGTTTCGGGGGAGTCCTTCTGGGAGTATGTCGCAAGTTGCGAAGACGATCAGTTGTGGTCTTTTCTTGCCGATGTCTGGCAGACAATGACTCTTGCTCTGGAGCGGGGGTTGAAGACCGAGGGGGTTCTGCCGGGGGGCTTGCAGTTGGCACGTAAAGCCAAGGCTATTTATCGCAAGGCTTCAGTTTACGGAGACGAATTCAGGCAGCAGGGGCTCTTGTTTGCCTATGCTCATGCGGTGGCTGAAGAAAACGCAGCAGGCGGGATAATTGTTACGGCTCCCACCTGTGGTGCTTCAGGTGTTTTGCCTGCGGTATTGTACCGGATATCTGAAACTCAGGAGTGTACGAAGCTCGATATTTTACATGCACTGGCAACGGCTGGCCTGATCGGAAATCTGGTTAAAAAGAATGCCTCTATTTCTGGTGCCGAGGTTGGTTGTCAGGGAGAGATCGGCACGGCCTGTGCCATGGCCGCAGCGGCAGCCACCCAGCTTTATGGTGGGACCATCCGGCAAATAGAATACGCCGCCGAAATGGGCCTTGAGCATCACCTCGGCCTGACCTGCGACCCGGTCAAGGGGTTGGTCCAGATCCCCTGTATCGAACGCAACGCCCATGCCGCAACCCGCGCCATGAACTGTTGTCACTTCGCCCTGCTTTCAGACGGCGTACACAAAATCACCTTTACCGAAATTGTCAGTGTGATGAAAGAGACCGGCAAAGCTCTGCCATCCCTCTACCGGGATACCTCGGGCGGCGGGATAGCGCGGGCCTATCGGAGGCGCAGGGACACTTGAGCCACCAAGGCACCAAGAAGATCAAGAAGGACAAAAGACACAAACTGAGGCTTTCTTAACGCTGAGACGGAGAGACGCAGAGAAAACAAAGGCCTTTAAGGTTTTCGCCAAAGAGCCTGCCTTTCTCCGCGCTCTCTCCACCTCCGCGTCTCTCCGTTAAAATAAAGCCTTTCTTGGCGTCTTGGTGGCTATCTTGCTTTTACCAAATTCAAAATCTCCGCCCCAAGATGATCTCAAGATTCAACCGATTAAAAATCCCGGAAATCAGGCCTGATCGCGAAGTCATCTTGAAGCCAAGGCCTTTTGTCTTTACCAAAACCAACTTCTTCGCTGTCAAGATTCTTCAGTAATCGACCTTGCCACGCAGTGCCTTGGTCTTCCCATGTTTGGTTTTGCTGTCCAGACGACGGGTGCGGGCTCCTTTTCCCGGTTTGGTCGGGCGGCGTTTTTTAGGGACTTTCTTCACTTTTTCGATCATCTCTTCCAGCCGCATTAGGGCATCGGCGCGATTTTTCTCAAAACTGCGATAGCGCTGAGCATTGATCACCACCAGGCCTTCAGCGGTGATCCGGCGGTCATTCAGTTTGAGCAGCCGTTCTTTCATCTCATCACTGAGGGATGAGGCCGCAATGTCAAAAAAGAGCGCAACCGCACTGGCAACCTTGTTGACATTCTGTCCCCCGGCCCCCTGGGCGCGAATCGCACTGATACGGATCTCATTTTCAGGAATCATGACAACCTTTCATACGCTGGCCAGTTTTTCGCAAACTATACCTGATATCCGCGCTAGCGTCCCGTTTGGTTAGTCATGTCAATTAATTCTGAGACATTTTGGCTGCGGACAAGGCACTTCGACGCAGGCCTAGCCAGAGTTAAGCCGAGGAGAAGAAACGCAGCCCGCAGTTAAAAGAGCCTGAATTAGAAGGCAGAACTAACCGCACGGGACGCTAGCGTCTCGGTCTGGATAAATAATGAGGCAGAGTGAACCCGACATTGAGTTGACTAACTATCTGAAAATAAAGAAAACCATCACGATATCTGTCCTCATTTGTCCCGATGTCGAATGACAGCTTGGGGTGAGTTCGCTAGCATCAAATCATCGCGAACAATTGGATATCGCAGCAAAAGAGAAGGAGGACATGATGCGAAAAACTTTGATTCTGTTGATATTGATTTCGTTTGGACTGGTCACCTCGGCTCTGGCAGATGGTCGTCATAACGAGCGACATGATCGCAGAGACCAGTGGCGGGTAGAGCGTAACTATTCTTCCAATGTGCGTCATGATCGTGGTGAAAGGTATGGGCATTTTCAGCAGAAAATGAAAAGATTACGCATGGAGCTGCGCCATGAACGACGTGAAAACCGTCGCCTTGAACGGCGGGTGCAGCGGATTGCAGATCGTCGTCATTCTCGACGCTGGTCACGTCCGGCACCCGTTGTTATCGCTTCACCACGTCCGTTTCGTCCGCTGTTTTTCCCCCGGATTGTGGTTCATATTCCACTGATCTGGTAAGATGAATTATCGAAGCTGTTGTTGCCTTATTGGGTCGCCTCGTCCGAGGCGGCCCATTTCTGATTGGTGCGCCCGGCAGGGCGCGTGGTGCGTAAGCACCATCCATTTAGCCGTGGTGGCTGAATGGTGACTTGGAGGTGCAAGTCCTCTGCGGACCCTGATGACGGGAACCGCTAGCCGGACGGCAAGGGTG
>JAJRWH010000003.1 GCA_024276935.1 Deltaproteobacteria bacterium | reverse complement strand
TGTTGGTTGGGTTGCAAATATAACAAATTATTCACCAATTCCGGCCATCCTACCTGTTCATAAAACATTTGACAACGGTAACCTGTCTGCTAATCTGTTCTCCTAACTGGATAACACCCCTTTGGTAGAATAAATGCTATCTGGATAACTCTATGATCAAGCTTCCCGACAAGGTCACCGAGGGCTACAATCATTACATGGTTCACCTACAAGCTGGTCGATGTAGGTAGACGTCCATTCAATTATGCTTTTCTTTCTTCGGTCCAGTATCAACGAGGAAAGATCGCGGGTCAGAAATAAGTTAATCGCTTGGCCGCTTCTTCAAGAACCGGCCAGGATTTGCAGAAGGTAAAGCGGACCAGGTTTTTCCCCTCTGCCGGATCGGCGTAGAAGGGACTGGCTGGAATAGCCGCCACCCCGACCTTTTCGACCAGCCAGCGACAGAAGGTCTCATCATCCCCCCGCCCGGCGGTCGAAATATCTACCATCAGGTAATAGGTGCCCTGTGATGGTAAAACATCGAGGCCACAGGTTTTCAGCAGATCATAGAGAAAATCTCGCCGCTGGCGATAGTCTTCAGCCAACTCACAGTAAAATTCATCTGTAATTTCAAGAGCTTTGGCCCCGGCGATTTGCAAAGGGGCGGCACCGCAGAAGGTAGTGAACTGTTTGGCACGCAGCAGCGCTTCAATCAATTCTGCCGGGCCCGCAGCCCAGCCGACTTTCCAACCGGTAACACTGAAGGTTTTGGCCAGGGAAGAAATGGTCAGGGTCCGTTCTTTCATCCCCGGCAGACTGGCCAGTGGGGTGTGCTGTTGGCCATCGAACAGAATCGCTTCGTAAACCTCGTCGGTGACTGCAATCAGGTCATGTTTGATGCAGAGTGCGGCGATGCGTTCAAGTTCGGCGTGACTGAAAACCTTGCCGATCGGATTTTGGGGGCTGTTGAGCAACAGTATTTTGGTGCGGTGGGTGATTAATTCTTCCAGGGCCTCGGAGGTAAACCGCCAGTCTGGTGGGCGCAGAACACAGCTGCGTGCTTGTCCACCGGCAAATTCAATGACCGGGCGATAGGAATCGAAGCAGGGATCGAAGAGAATAACCTCGTCATCGGGGTCGAGCAGACCCATCATGGTCGCCGACAGGGCTTCGGTTGCACCGACGGTGACCAGCACTTCGCTCTGCGGGTCGTAAGACAGGGCGTAACGGTTTTTCATTCGGGCGGCAATGGCCTGACGCAGGGGCAGCTGTCCCGAACAGGGTGCGTACTGATTGAACGGGCCGTTCAGAGCAGCTGTCGCGGCATCGCGAATGAATTGAGGCGGGTCGAAATCAGGAAACCCCTGGCCGAGATTAATCGCCTGGTACCTGTTGGCCAGGTTGGTCATAGCGGTGAAGATCGTTGGTTGCATGGTGGCAACCCGCCGGGCCATTTTTTTCATGATCAATCAACCTCACTGAATTGCATAGCGAATTGCGCAATCAAGGCAGACTGGCATCAATTGATAGAGGCCGGTCTCGGGATTATAGCTGGTGACGTGTTTGATGTGTTGGGGGCAGGCGACCATGAAACAGTGACTGCAAGTCAAACTCTCCCCCTGTCCCTTGGTATCACAGATATGGCAGATCCAGGGGCTGTCTGATTCTTTTCGGGTCATGTCAGGCTGCCAGTTTTTGACGTTCTTCTTCACTGAGATTGGCGACATATTCAGCCATCCCACGTAAAGAGTTTCCGATAAATTCACGTTCTCGTTGGCGCAGATCTTCGGGCAGTTGTTCGATCAGGGCAAAATGGAGGTCCTGTTCGAGCAGCCAGTGATAAAAGGCCTGTTCCCGCTTTTGTTCCTGAAGGGTCCTGACGTTAGCGGCTCCCCTGACCCACAGACGCAGTTGTTGCCGACCAATCTCCAGGTGGGTCAGCGCGTCATCAACCTGTCCGTAGTGAGCAAAGATCATCTGTTCAGGCTTGAGAGCGATCATTCGGTCAATCGAGTCAAGAGCAATGTCGAGTAGAAAGCGCGGGGGGGTGGCCGGACGCATGTAGATTCCCTGGGTGACCTCGCTGCGAACACCGGCCAGCTCTCCGGCAAACAACAGCTTGTCATCCAGATAACAGCAATGATGCTGGGCATGGCCAGGAGTCAGGTAGGCCCGGATTCCGGTTCCTTCCAGCTGTTCTGCAAAGCCGATCCTGTTTGGTGGAACGGGAATGATCTCGCCGTAGGCTTCTGCCGTTTTCCCCAGAACCTTGAGTGAACCCTGCCAGAGTTTTTCTGGCGCAACCATGTGGCGCACACCTTCAGGATGACAAATGACCTGTGCCGTCGGAAACTGTTTCAACAGTTCACCCGTTCCACCGGCATGATCGATATGAATATGGGTCAGTAAAATGTAATCAAGCTGATCGATTCCGGCAGCCTGTAACCGATCGAGCAACAGAGGGATGGTTGAGAGAGGACCTGGATCAATCAGCACCCTGCATTTCTGGTTTTGCCAGCACCAGCTGCTGACAAAGCGGCGAAAGCCGGGCAGGGTGGGTTGATCGAGATCAATACAGAAAAGATTTTGTGCGGCCATTTGGCAAAAGTCCTTTTGTTCTTTGCTGAGATTCCAGGTCTGGCCTGTCAGGCCAGATAGAAAATATTCTGCCTGTGAAAATGGATAGCTGTCAATCAGGGATTTCAGCCGGTGACCAATTGGCAACAGGCTTCGTACGGGTGGAAACCGACCAGTTCCCGGCCTTCACATCTCAGGGTAGGAACGGCGCGAATCCCCGCCGCGACGGCCTGGTCCCAGTCGCGATCAACTGCGGCTGCACACTGACGTTCCTGCAGACAGAGTTCGGCCTCAGAGGGATTGAGACCGATTTTCTCAATAATTGGCAGAAGATTGTTGGGCTCGGCAATATTGATGCCTGCGACAAAATAAGCGTGATAAATCGCTTTTTGATAAGGAACGAACTGTCCGTGGCGGGCCGCCCAATGACCCAGTTCCTGAGCGTTGCGGCTGTTGTAGGTATGACTCCGCTGGCCAAAGGGAAGATCCAGAGAATCGGCAACCCGGCGCAGCTGCTCCATCACCGCAGGAACATCCATGCGTTCGCAGAACAGCTGCTCCAGACTTTTTCCTTCCTGCGGAGTTTCTGGATGCAGAGGGAAGGTCAGATAACGGCAATCGAGGTCAAAGTTCTGCTGAAGCTGCTCAATGCGCACGGCACCGAAATAGCACCAGGGTCAAATATAATCGAAGTAGATTTCAAGAGTTTTCATATTGAAACATTAACAGTTGTTTGTTGCTGCTGGCAACATGTGCGCTTTTGCCTCAGGCTTCAGTCCTGCTCGTAGCATTGTCCGCTGTCAGTATAAATTTCACAGACACCTGATTCTGCGGGGTGAATCCGGATCAGCTGATAGGCTTCGTCCGGTATTTCTCGCGTAACCTTGAGGATATCTTCACGCCGGGTTGTTGTGTCGAAAACGAAGAGATTGTAGGTACTGTTCAGGATGCTGAGGGATTGACCGATTGCGGCAGACCAGCTGTCGCGCCAGTAAGTCGGGTCGATAATTCGTAGTCCGTACATAGGCACCTCCCAATTTCATTCTACTCCTGCATTGGGGACAGGCGCCAGTGGCCGGGTGAAACATTTTTTTCAACCTGATTCAGGCTCAACCTGATTCAGGCTCAAAAGAAACGGCCCTGTTGCAGAGCAAGCAGGGCCGTTTTATTTAGGTGCAGGGACAAGGCTTAAAAACCGCAGCCGCCGACGTCGCCTTCGTCAAAACTGATCGCACTGTTGGGGCAGGCCGGAATGCAGATGCCGTCGAAATCGCAGCGTGATTCATCAAGAACGGCCACGCCGTCTACAAGGCTCAGGGCCTTTTCAGGGCAGATTTTGATACATTCTCCGCTGCCGCAACATTCGCTGCTATCGACAATAATCTTCATTATTTGCCCCATTTTTCACGGATACGCGCAACGGCAGTTGCGACATTTTCACGCTCGCCAAAAGCTGAGAGGCGGAAATAACCTTCGCCGCTGGGGCCAAAGCCACTCCCTGGAGTTCCGACGACAAAACACTCGTTCAGCAGTTTGTCGAAGAAATCCCAGCTGGTCATTCCTTGCGGAGTTTTAAGCCAGATGTAGGGGGCGTTGACCCCGCCGAAGCACTGAATCCTGGCGGCAGTCAGTCCCTCGCGGATAATACGGGCGTTTTCCATATAATAGTCGATGATTTCCTTGACCTGGGCCCAGCCTTCGTCACTGTAGACAGCAGCGGCAGCCTTTTGTACCGGGTAGGAGACACCGTTGAACTTGGTGCACTGACGACGGTTCCAGAGCTTGTTGAAGCTGAATTTTTCGCCATTCGCCGTTGTCCCCAGCAGCTCTTCAGGAACCACAGTCAGACCGCAACGCACTCCGGTGAATCCGGCCGTTTTGGAAAAGCTGCGAAATTCAATGGCACATTCTTTGGCTCCGTCTATTTCATAGATCGAGTGGGGGATATCCGCTTCGGTTATGAAAGCCTCGTAGGCGGCATCGAACAGAATGACAGATTCATTTTCGCGGGCGTAATCAACCCAGGCTTTAAGCTGGGTCCTGGTTGCTACGGTACCGGTTGGGTTGTTGGGAAAGCAAAGGTAGATAATATCGACCTTCTCTTCCGGAAACTGTGGGGTGAAGCCGTTCTCTTCGGTACAGGGCATGTAGACCAGACCTTCGTAGTAGCCCTCGGTGTTGATTTCGCCCGTACGTCCGACCATGACATTGGTGTCGTTGTAAACCGGATAGACCGGGTCACCGATGGCAACCTTGTTGTCGAGATCGAAAATATCGAGAATATTGGAGCTGTCGCACTTGGAACCGTCAGAGATGAAAACTTCGCTGGCCTTCAAATCAACGCCCAGGGGCTTGTAGGCCTTGTCGATAATCACCTGGGCCAGCCAGTCATAGCCCTGCTCAGGACCATAGCCGTGAAAGGTTTTTCCGTTGGCCATTTCGTCGACACCCTCGTGAAAGGCCTTGAGAACTGCCGGGACCAGAGGCTTGGTAACGTCACCGATCCCGAGGCGGATAACACTGGCGTCGGGATTGGCGGTGGTGAACTCGCTGACGCGACGGCTGATCTCGGGAAAGAGATAGCCGGCCTGAAGTTTTAAATAGTTATCGTTGATACGTGCCATTCGTTCCTCCGTGGGAGGAACGAGCCTTTTGCGTCAGGCCTGCGTCAGACTGCGATGTGACGGTGCTCGACGTAGCTCTACTACGCCTGTGCTGTCACATCTTGTCTTTCTTGCCCTGACGAAAAAATCTCGTTCCTTATGCCTTGTCAGATTTATGAAAAGGCGACCGAACCTGCCGATCGCCTTGTTGTAGATATTGTTTTGCCGGACGTCGGCAGCCTGCAGTTTTGTAGCTCAGTCCAGCCCCAGAACCGCCTGCATATCGTACATGCCGGGGCCTTTGCCCTTAAGCCAGCCCGCTGCACGGATTGCGCCGCGGGCAAACATATCGCGACTCATGGCACGGTGGGTCAGTTCGATCCGTTCACCCATGCCGATAAAGTAGACCGTATGTTCGCCGACGATGTCACCACCACGGACGGTCTGCATGCCGATCTCTTCAGCGGTCCGCTCATCGCCCATCCCTTCACGATGATAGTTGGCAACCTGATTGTAATCGCGACCCAGAGCCTCGGCAACCACTTCGCCCATGCGGACTGCGGTGCCACTGGGAGAATCCTTTTTCTTGTTGTGATGCAATTCGACGATTTCAACATCGAAACCGTCCCCCAGGGTTTTGGCCAGATCTTTAAGCAGTTTGAAACAGACGTTGACGCCAACACTCATATTGGGGGCAAAAACAATGGGTGTTTGTTCGGCATAGTTTTCAAGCTGCTTGCGTTCATTCGGGGTGAAGCCGGTTGAACCGACCACCATTGCCTTGCCCAGCCGTGCACAGACCGCAGCATTTCGCAGACTGACCTGCGGAAAGGTGAAATCGATCAGCAGGTCGGCTCCATCAAGGGCCTGCTCGAGAGAATCAGTGATCATGATGCCGATATCGCCACATCCGGCAACATAACCGGCATCCTGACCGATTTTTGGATGCCCGGCCATCTCAACGGCACCGGCGACCTGTAGCTCTGCGGCTTCAGTGGCCAGGGTAATAATGCGTCCACCCATTCGTCCGGCTGCGCCGGTGACAACTATTCTGGTCATGTTATTTCCGGCCCTTAGATCAGTTGGTATTTTTTCAGGACTGTCTGTAATTTTTCAAGGCTGGCAGGCTGCAAGGGTGACAGTGGCAAACGAACCAGGTCACCACAAAGTCCCATCAGGCTGGCCGATGTTTTCACCGGTACCGGATTGGCTTCAATAAACATTGCCTGATGGAGCTCAAGCAATTCAAGGTGCAGTTGTCGGGCCCTGGTGTAATCACCCTTTTCTGCGGCGGTCACCATCTGCTTGACCTGGGCCGGGGCAATGTTGGCCGTGACCGAGATCACGCCCTTGGCCCCACAGGCCATCAGGGGAAAGGTCAGGAAATCATCACCTGAAACAACATCAATCTTGTCTCCGGCATTGGCAATAATTTCGCTGGTCTGAGTCAGGTCGCCGGAGGCTTCCTTGATGGCAACGATGTTGTCGATTTCGGCCAGTCTGCAGGTGGTCGCAGCGGTAATGTTGATCCCGGTGCGTCCGGGAACATTGTAAAGGACCTGCGGCAGCGCAACCTCTTCGGCCAGTTTTTTGTAGTGGAGGTAGATTCCTTCCTGGGAAGGTTTGTTGTAGTAGGGGCAGACCAGCAGCAGGCCATCGGCTCCCATCGCTTTGGCATTTTTTGACAGGTGAATGGCTTCGGCGGTGTTGTTGGCACCGGTACCGGCAATGACCGGGATACGTTTGTTGACCTGTTCGATACAGGCCTTGATAACACGCGGATGCTCATCGAAGCTGAGGGTGGCTGATTCGCCGGTTGTTCCGCAAGGAACGATGACGTCAGTGCCATTTTCAATCTGAAATTCGATCAGCTGGCGATAGCGCTCTTCATCAAACTTTCCTTCGTTGTCGAAGGGGGTGATGATGGCAACCATTGATCCCTGGATCATTTTCTCTCCTCCACCTTTTCTGGGGACAGTTCCAATGCTGAAACCGTCGGAAATATCTCTCTTGCCGGGTCAGTGTATAACAGATGAAACCCCTCAAAACCGGGGCGAATAAAGGGTATTGCTAACATAGCCTCAGGCCAAAAGTAAAGTCGCTTGAGAGGGGGCAGAAATGGTTCAGCCTGCTGTCGGGGTGACAGAGATTTCGGGACTTGGCAGGCTTTCAAGTTTCTGGCCGCTGAAGTCGAAAAGACTTCGGATACGATAGTAGTAGGTGTGACCATTTTCGAGACCGAAATCAGAAAAAAGAAGCTTTTTCACCGGTCGGGATGTTGTGGGCAAAGGAGAATAGGTCTGATTGGCGCGACGGCGATAAACCTGGTAGCCCATCAGGGTTGCTCCCTGCGGTATTGCAACCGCCTGCCAGTGGAGCTCAGCCGAGCTGTCGTAACCACGGGCCTGAAACTCGGTGGGAGCGGCTTGTGGTTGGCGGTATGGTTGGCTGAGGTGATGAGGAGGACTGAAGTCTCCCTGTTTGTTGCGGACTCTGAAACTGTAATGGGCCGTTTGACCGACCTGAGCTCCCTGGTCACTGAGCAGGTAAAGATCACGAATCTGCTGTGCAGGGGCTGGTACCTGAGGATAAATTTGGGCAATCAACGGCCAGGGTTCTGGACATTCGGGGCAGAAATCGGCATCGGCAATAAAGAGTCGTGAAATGTCCACTGCTTCAAGCTCAAGAGGCGTTCCATCCTGGTTCCGCTGTGGCATTTTCCAGCGCAGTTGAAAACTGTCTCCCCGCTGAAGCAGGCTGGCTTTTCGGACCGTCTGGGGCAGCTTTTCTTCCAGAGGACGCACCGGCCCTTTTTTGCCGCAGGCAGAAAGGGTCAACAGAATGAATCCGGTGAGAAGCAGGATAAAATAGCGCATGAACAGAGTCACCAGCAGTTAAGGTTATTTCGAGAGTCGAGCGAGTTCACGCTCAACGGCTTCTCGTGCTGTTCCGCCGGTTGCTTTGCGGGCGTTGACCGAGGCTTCAAGAGTGACAAAGTCGTAAATGTCCGCATCAATCAAATCGGAAAAACTGCGAAACTCATCGAGGGTCAAGTCTGGAATATCTTTACCATTTTCGACACAGTAGCGAACTGTCTTGCCGACAACTTCGTGGGCCTGTCTGAAGGGCAGACCTTTGCGGACGCAGTAATCGGCAACATCGGTTGCGGTTGAAAATCCACGGGCTGCGGCCAGACGCATGTTGTCGGCTCTGACCTGCATCTGGGCAATCATGTCGGCAAATATCTTGAGTGAGCCCTTGATCGTATCGATGGTGTCAAACAGCGGCTCTTTGTCCTCCTGCATATCCTTGTTGTAGGCCAGCGGCAAGGATTTCATCAGGGTCAGCATGCTCATCAGGTTGCCGTAGACCCGCCCGGTTTTGCCACGCACCAGTTCCGGGACATCGGGATTCTTCTTTTGCGGCATGATTGAACTGCCGGTACAAAAGGCATCTGAAAGTTCGATGAAGTTGAAATCGGCACTCGACCAGATGATCAGCTCTTCGGACAGCCGCGAGAGGTGCATCATCAGAATCGAAGCAAAACTACAGAATTCGAGGGCAAAATCGCGATCTGAAACACTGTCAAGGCTGTTGCGGGTGACTCCGGCAAAACCGAGTTGTTCGGCGACCCATTCGCGGTCAATCGCGAAAGTGGTCCCGGCCAGGGCTCCGGCCCCGAGGGGCAGGAAGTTGAACCGGACTCGCAGATCTTGCAGACGACTGATATCGCGGGCAATCATTTCGCGGTAGGCCAGCATATGGTGGCTGTAGAGCACCGGTTGCGCAGTCTGCAGATGGGTAAAACCGGGCATGATGACATCGAGGTTGGCCTGGGCCTGGCTGATCAGGGCTTTTTCCAGCGCGTGCAGATAGTCGAGAATGCTGTCGATCTCGTCACGAAGGTAAAGCCGAATGTCGAGGGCAACCTGATCGTTGCGGCTGCGGCCTGTGTGCAGTTTGCCACCGACCGCACCAATCCGTTCGATCAAACGGGCTTCGATATTCATATGGATATCTTCAAGCGCGACCGAAAATTCAACCTTGCCCGCTTCGATGTCCTCCAGAATAGCATCCAGCCCGGCAATAATCTGTTGCGCTTCTTCAGGCGCAATGATTCTCTGCCGTCCAAGCATCTCGGCATGAGCCTTTGACCCCTGGATATCGTAGCGGTAGAGACGTTGGTCAAATTCGATTGATGCGGTGAATTCTTCAACGAATTTATCGGTCGGTTGGGTGAAGCGACCACCCCAGAGTTTACTGCTCATTTAGTTAAATCTTTCTGGATAAAAGCTAATAATTACTTCGGCCACCAAGACACCAAGAAGTACAAAGGCTATTTTAACGCAGAGACGGAGAGATAGGAGAGGTGAAGAGGATTTGTGGTTTTCTCCGCGATCTCTCCCTCTCTGCGACTCTCCGTTAAAATGCGTTTTCTGCTTAACGGTTCTGCATCATGCTGCGAATCCGCAGGCGCAGGGCATTCAGTTTGATGAAGCCTTCGGCATCGGCCTGATTGTAGACCTCGTCGGCTTCAAAGGTGGCAAACTCGACGTTGAACAGGCTGTCGGTATCAGATTGACGACCGACCACCCGGCAGTGGCCTTTGTAGAGCTTGACCCGGGCCTTGCCATTGACGGTTTTCTGGGTGTCGTCGATCAGGGCCTGCAAGGCTTCACGCTCAGGGGCGAACCAGAAGCCGTTGTAGATCATTTCGGCATAGCGTGGGATCAGCGAATCGCGCAGGTGCATCACCTCGCGGTCCATGGTGATCGACTCGATGCCACGGTGGGCTTCTTCCAGAATGGTACCGCCGGGAGTTTCATAAACACCGCGGCTCTTCATGCCGACAAAGCGATTTTCCATCAGATCGATCCGGCCAATACCGTGCTTGCCGCCCAGTTCATTCAGCTTGCCGAGCAGTGCTGCCGGGGAGAGTTGCTCGCCATTGATCGAGATCGGGTCGCCATTTTTGAACTCGATCTCGACATACTCCGGGGTATCCGGGGCTTCTTCGGGTGCGACACTGAGAACATACATATGCTCCGGGGCTTCGGCCCAGGGGTCTTCAAGCAGATCCCCCTCGAAAGAGATATGCAGCAGATTGCGGTCACTGCTCCAGGGGCTCTTTTTGCTGGTCGGCACCGGAATACCATGTTTTTTGGCGTAGGCTTCCAGCGCGGTACGGCTGTTCAGATCCCATTCGCGCCAGGGGGCAATCACTTTGACGCTGGGGTCAAAATGATAATAGCCGAGCTCGAAACGAACCTGATCGTTCCCCTTGCCGGTTGCACCGTGAGAAACGGCATCGGCCCCTTCGGCCCTGGCGATTTCCATCTGCTTCTTGGCAATCAGCGGGCGGGCGATGCTGGTCCCGAGGAAGTAACGTCCCTCATAGATGGCGTTGGCGCGAAACATCGGAAAGACAAAATCGCGGACAAACTCTTCACGCAGGTCTTCGATATAGCAGGCACAGGCCCCGGTATCCTTGGCTTTTTGCGGGATAAAATCCAGCTCTTCAGCCTGGCCCAGGTCTGCCGAGAATGCGACCACTTCGCAGCCATATTCCTCGATCAACCATTTGAGAATGATCGACGTATCCAATCCGCCTGAATAGGCGAGAACCGCTTTTTTAATCTGTCCTTTTTTACTCATCACTTTTTCACCTTTGTCTTTTTTTGGCCTTGCCGGAACGGGGCCTGAATTTACAATTTGATAACGTATGTTCTGGCCATGCGATCATGCAGAGCCTGTTTCTGATCGTCGAAAGCGGCCATCAGATAACCGATTGCGAAGATAATTCCCGAAATAAATTTGCCGATGACTTCACGAAAAAAGGCTTTGCCGTAACCGATGGATGTCCCATCGGTTCGTACGACCTGAATTCGCAGGATCATTTTTCCTAACGTTTGCCCACCATGTCCGGTGAGGATGATGTAATAGGCGAAGCTGATCACATAGCCGAAAATCATCAGCAGACCACCCATGGCCTCGGTTCCGCCTCTGCCCACCTTGGCCCCGGCCAGAGCCAGAAAAAAACCCAGTACAAACTGGATGGCAACGACAATGATGGCGTCGATAAAAACGGCCACAAAGCGTAACCAGAACCCGGCCTTGGGACGATCTGCCAGGTTGTCCGAAACGGCTGGTGCGGCAGGTTGAGCTGGCGGACGATATTTGGCAAAGATAAGCCCGCAGGAGGCACAGGTTGAGGATTTGGCCTGCTCAATGCCGCAGGCCGGACATTTGATTTGTGGCACCTCAGGTTCAGGCTCAAGGCCTGACTTGCGCTGCGGCAGGGTAAAGCTGCCTTTGCACTGCGGGCAGGAAACGCGGGTCGGTTCTGTCGGCAGTTTTTGATCCGGAACGTCTTTGCTGAACTGACAATGCGGGCAAGTCAGCTGCATGGTTTTCCCTCCATCAGTGTGGCCATAATGGCTTTCTGAACGTGCAGACGATTTTCAGCTTCGGCGAAAATAATGGAATGCTTGCTTTCGATGACGCTATCTGTAATCTCTTCACCGCGATGTGCAGGCAGACAGTGCATCACGACACAATCATCCGCCGCCAGGTCAACCAGCTTATCATTGATCTGGTAACCGGCAAATGCCCGTTCGCGTTCCTGCTGTTCACGTTCCTGGCCCATGCTTGCCCAGACATCCGTATTCAGGACATCAGCCCCTGAGGCGGCTTGTGCCGGGTCGTTGGTGTAGAGAATCCTGGCGCCGGCTTTTGCGGCCCGGGCAACAACCTCGGCATCCGGTTCGTAGCCCTTGGGGGTTGCCACCCGTAGTTCGAAACCAAAGACACTGGCGGCGTTGATCCAGCTGTTGGCCATGTTGTTGCCATCACCAATCCAGCAGTATTTCAGATTGCGGTAAGTCTGTTTATGTTCAATAACTGTGAACAGATCAGCCATGATCTGACAGGGATGGTAAAGGTCTGTCAGGCCATTAATGACCGGGATTGTTGACCACTGGGCCAGTTCTTCGATCGCGGCCTGTGAATAGGTGCGGATCATGATCCCATCGCAATAACCGCTCATGACCCGGGCGGTGTCCTTGATCGGCTCGCCACGACCCATCTGGGTGGTCCCGGAGTGGAGAAAGAGTGCATGGCCCCCCAATTGAAACATGCCGACTTCAAAACTGATTCGGGTGCGGGTTGAACTTTTTTCAAAGATCATCGCCAGGGTTTTGCCCTTGAGCAGATGGTGTGGAGTGCCGGTTTTGGCTTTGGCTTTCAGGTCGTGGCAAAGAGAGAAGATGGCTTCAAGCTCTTCGCGTGTCCAGTCAGAAAGGCAGAGGAAATCCTTGTTCATGCAGCCTCCGAAAATATTTCATCAAGAATGGCAATGGCCAGGTCGATCTCTTTGCGGTTGATGATCAATGGTGGCACAAAACGCAGGACATGACCGACGGTGCAGTTGATCAGCAGTCCGCGGTTCATGGCTGTTTTGACCATTTCGCCCCCTTCGATGGTCATTTCAAGCCCGATCATCAGGCCGCGACCGCGTACGGCGACGATAAATTTATATTTTTGTTGCAGCGTTTCAAGTTCACAACGCAGATAGTTTCCCATGGCGCGACAGTTGTCGAGAATGCCATCGTCCAGCAAGGTGGTTAGCGTTGCGATTGCCGCTGTGGTTGCCAGAGGATTGCCACCGAAGGTTGACCCATGGGTGCCGGGTCCGAGATGGGTGGCCAGGTTGTCTGTTGCCAGCATGGCTCCAATAGGGACACCGCTGGCAAGACCCTTGGCCAGGGTCATAATGTCGGGAGCGATCCCTTCCTGTTCGTAAGCGAAGAGGGTTCCGGTTCGTCCGCAGCCGGTTTGCACCTCATCAAGGATCAAAAGAAGATTCTTCTCATCGCAAAGCGTGCGCACCTGTGTCAAATAGCCCTGAGGAGGGAGGTTGACTCCCCCTTCGCCCTGAATCGGTTCAAGCATGATGGCGCAGGTTTGTGGGCTGATGGCAGCACGCAAGGCGTCGATGTCACCAAAAGGCAGGTGCCGAAATCCCGGAACCAGAGGAGCAAATCCCTGTTTGACTTTTTCTTGACCGGTGGCACTGATACCGGTGTAGGTGCGGCCATGAAAGGATGCCGTGGCCGTGAGAATCTCTGCCCGGTTTGATCCGAAAACTTCCAGACTGTACTTGCGGGCCAGTTTGACTGCGGCTTCGTTTGCTTCGGCACCCGAATTACAGAAAAATACCCGCTCGGCAAAAGAGTTTTTACAGAGCAACTCAGCCAGTTCAATTTGTTGCGGGATATTATAAAAATTGCTGCAATGCAGCAGGGTGGCAGCCTGTTCCTGAATGGCTTTGACTACGGTGGGGGGGCAATGTCCCAGATTGTTGACCGCAACGCCAGCCAGCAGGTCAAGGTATTGTTTGCCGTCGGCGTCCCACAATGTGCACCCTGCGCCCCGTACCGGAACCAGCGGGTAGCGCCCGTAGGTCGCGGTGATAACCTGATCGTTACGTTGAATCCATTCTTGTGAGCGGCTCATGGTTTTTATCCTGGTAGAAAATATGTCAGGTTGCAGCAAGGTTTTACGGCATCCCGAAAGCTAGTTTTCGTAATTGGCCACAGCGGTTCCGACCCCTTTGTCGGTAAAAATCTCGAGCAGGCAGGCATGGGTCAACCGGCCATCGACAATATGGGTTTTGGTGACTCCGGCGTTGATGGCATCGACACAGCAACGGGTTTTGGGAATCATTCCGCCTGAAAGAGTGCCATCTTTGACCAGTTCTGGAACCTTGTGGATGTCGATGGTCGAAATCAGGTTTCCCTTCTTGTCCTTGACCCCTTCAACATCGGTCAGAAGGATCAGTTTTTCGGCTTTGAGGGCTCCGGCAATGCGTCCGGCAACCAGATCAGCGTTGATATTGTATGAACGCCCGTCTGTTCCGATACCGACCGGAGCGATGACTGGAATAAAATTGTTTTTTTCCAGTGCTTCGATCACCTGCGGATTGATTTGATCAACCTCGCCGACCATCCCGATATCAATAATCTCGGGGCTCAGGGTTTCAGGGTTCAGTTTGGTCATTTCCAGCTTGCGGGCGGTAATCAGATTGCCGTCTTTGCCGCTCAGACCAACGGCATGATTACCATGGCGATTGATGTTGGCGACAATTTCCTTGTTGACTTTGCCACCCAGCACCATTTCCACCACCCCCATGGTTGCCGCATCGGTGACACGCATGCCCTGTTCGAAATGGGTTTCAATCCCCATTGCCGCAAGAACCTGACCAATTTGGGGACCGCCGCCATGTACCACCACCGGGTTGAGACCGATATATTTCATCAGGATGATATCACGCGCAAAGCTTTCTTTGAGTTGCTCGTCAACCATCGCATTTCCACCGTATTTGATAACGATGGTTTTGCCGTAAAAACGTTTGATCCAGGGCAGCGCCTCGGTCAGTACCTCAGCTTTTTTAATCAGTTCTTGCATGGTCGCTTTGCTCCCGGTATTGGGCGCCGGGCGTTTGGTGTTGGGTTTGGTTCCGGCCCAACGCCTATTGCCCGATGCCGCGTGCCCGCCTTCAAAGTATAAACCTCGACAGATCTTCATCCTTGGCGATGTCGGCCAGGGTGTTCTTGACCTCGTCGGCATCAATTTCAAGTTTTTGCTGTTTCATTTCCGGGGCGTCGAAGCTTAGGGTTTCAAGCAATTTTTCCATGATGGTATGCAGACGTCTGGCCCCGATATTCTCTGTGCGGTCGTTGACCGTTCGGGCGGTAATGGCAATTTCCCGGATTGCGCCTTCGTTAAAACTCAGGTCAATGCCCTCTGTCTTCATCAATTCGGAATATTGCCGCACCAGAGCGTTTTTGGGCTCAGTCAGAATACGAATAAACTCTTCTTCGCCCAGACTTTCCAGTTCGACCCGGATCGGAAAACGACCCTGCAGCTCAGGAATCAGGTCACTGGGCTTGCTGACATGGAAGGCCCCGGCAGCAATAAACAGGATGTGGTCTGTTTTGACCGGCCCGTGTTTGGTGTTGATCGTGCTGCCTTCGACAATGGGCAGAATATCACGTTGTACTCCTTCGCGTGATATTTCAGGGCCCTGCATCCCTTCGCGACTGGCGACCTTGTCGATTTCATCGATGAAGATGATGCCACTTTGTTCAGTGCGTTCCTTGGCAAGACTGAGGACTTTCTCCATGTCGACCAGTTTTTCAGCCTCGATCTCAATCAGCTGCTCACGTGCATCACGCACCAGCAGGCGTTTGCTGCTGGTTTTTTTGGGGAAGAGGTTGCCGAACATTTCCTGAAAGTTGATTCCCATATCCTCACCCCCCTGGGGCGTGAGGATATTCATGGTTGGCATCCGGGTGGTTTCAACCTCCAGTTCGACAAAACGTTCATCCAGCTCACCAAGGCGCAAAAGCTTGCGCAGTTTGTCGCGGGTTGCCTGATGCTGGTCCTGTTTGTCGGGCGAGCGATCTGCTTCTCCGGGCAAGAGCAGATCGAGCAGGCGCTCTTCGGCCTGGGCTTCAGCCTTAATCCGCAGGGATTTTGCTTCCTCCTCGCGCACCATAATGATCGCCAGTTCAAGCAGGTCGCGGACCATACTTTCGACATCACGGCCAACATAACCGACTTCGGTAAACTTGCTCGCCTCAACCTTGATAAAGGGTGCCTGAGCCAGCTTGGCCAGCCGCCGGGCAATTTCGGTTTTGCCGACACCTGTCGGACCGATCATGATAATATTTTTGGGTGCAATCTCTTCACGCAGTTCTTCTGGAACCTGCTGACGACGCCAGCGATTGCGCAAGGCAATAGCGACGGCACGTTTGGCCTGTCGTTGACCGACGATATAGCGATCCAGCTCAGAGACGATTTCACGGGGGGTAAAGTTGGTCACGATATTTCCTCAACGGCGATATGATCATTGGTATAGATGCAGATATCCGCTGCAATATGCAGGGCTTTTTCCACAATTTCTGCCGGAGGCAAATCGCTGTTATCCAGCAGGGCCCGCCCGGCAGCCAAAGCGTAACTGCCTCCCGAACCGATTGCCGCGATACCATCGTCCGGTTCGATCACATCTCCGGCTCCGGAGATGACCAGGGTGTTCTCTTTATCTGCAACAATCAGCAAGGCCTCGAGTTTGCGTAAATATCTGTCACCACGCCAGTCTTTGGCCAGGCTGACCGCCGCTCGGGGCAGATTGCCACGATGTTCCTGCAGTTTGGCTTCAAACTTCTCAAACAGGGTGAAGGCGTCAGCCGTACTGCCGGCAAATCCGGCCAGAACCTGGTCCTTGAAGAGACGGCGGATTTTACGTGCTCCATGCTTCATCACGGTATGGCCAAGAGTGACCTGGCCATCGCCCCCCAGGGCCACCCGGTTGTCTCGCCGCGCACAACAAATTGTGGTTCCTTTAAACATTTTTTTCTGACTCCAGAATTGTTCTTGCTCCCCGGATTGGGGAAAAGATGACATATAGCACAAAAAGCTGATGCAATAAAAGGGTTTAGCTGGTTTTCGGACGGCAGACAGGGTTAATTGCGTGGCAGGGCAATTGTTGCGACGGTACCGAGGCTCTGGCTGCTTTCGAGGCTCAGTTCGCCCCCCATTGATCGGACAAATTCACGGGCATAGTAGAGACCCAGTCCAAAGCCACGAACCTGACCACTGTTGGCCGGGTCGATCTGGTAGAACTTGGAGAATACTTTTTTCATTTCTGCGCTCGGTATCCCCGGGCCGGTGTCACGGACAATCAGTTTGACCTGTTGCTCGGTCAGGGTTGCTTCAAACTGGATCGAGCCAGATTCGGGCGTGAATTTAATCGCGTTGTCGAGCAGGGCACGCAGGGCAAAGGCAATACGTTCACGGTCCAGATCGAGGGGGTCGGGCGGGAAGGGCACACTGACTTTGATGTCGAACTGCTGCTTTTTTGCGCTGGCCAGAGGTTGCATGGCAGCACAGAGCTGGCGGATGATTTTACCCAGTTCTACCGGCTGCAGCTGAGTCGGCTTGTCATCGAGAATAATCTGGCTGAAATAGAGCAGGTCCTGAATCAGATGCTCCATATGCAGGGTTTCGGCCTGGACCATTCCGAGCATTTCGCGAAAACCCGGGTCATCCGGGTCCATGATCCCCTCAGCAATATTTTGAATGAACAAGGAAATTGCTGTGGCCGGGGTCTTCAGTTTATGCGAGATTAGGCCGAGAAAGTCACTTTTGAGCTTGTCGGCACGTTGCAGGTTCGACAATTGCTGTTGCAGGGTGCGTTTTTCGAGAACCTTGTCGACGGTGGTACGAAGCTGCAACAGATTCAGCGGCTTGCTGATGAAATCATCGGCTCCAGCTTTGAGGGCTTGCAGAATGACTTCTTTTTCCGTGTAGCCGGTCATCAGAATGACGACCTGATCGGGGGTGGCCTCCTTGATCTGACGCAACAGGTCGAGGCCGTTGAGACGTGGCATCATCACATCGGTGAGAATGACATCCACGTCCTGCTGCTTGAGCAGATCGGCGGCTTCCTGCCCGTCGTTGGCCTGTAATATTTCAAAGCCCTTGAGAGCCCTGGCACAAAGATCACGGATGATCGGCTCATCATCGACAATCAGCAAGGTTTTTCCTTGCTGCTGAAGGCTCATTTCAGATTGAGGTCGTTGTGCCAGTTCCACCAGGGGGGGCTCCGCAATGGCCTTATTTTAACGGCGGGGTAAAGAGTGCCAGCAATTCTACCGGCTGGTCGCCCGAATTTTTTAAACCATGAAGGGTCCCTGCCGGTGCAATGCAGCAATGACCCGCAGAGACCGGGTAGGTTTCTTCGCCGATGGTACAGATTGCATCACCGGAGAGAATGTAGAATGTTTCGGTCTGAATATCATGGGGGTGGGGCAAAATTTCACCCCCGACTTCAATCCGGCCCCGGTGAACAGACAGATCCGGGTTTTCCAGCGCCGTGACCACGTCTCTCAGAAAAAAACGAGCATGCTTGGGATGGGCGTATTCTTCCTGCTCTGCGGTTTGAATCAGGGCGCCGGGTCTCATTGTCGTTTCACCTTTTCCTTGGCCTGGATTGATGTTGGTCGAACCTTTGTGCCAATGCATTCATGAACTATAGCCGACTGGTGGCGGTTGTCTACGTGACGGAATCTATCCCTTGTTCAGCAGGGCTGCAAGCTGTTGCGGTACGGCAGCAAGCAGTTGGTCAATTTGAGAGACATCCTTGCCGCCAGCCTGGGCCATATCAGGGCGGCCACCACCTCGACCACCGACGATTTCAGCCAGGGGTTTGATCAGGTTTCCGGCCGCTATTTTTTTGGTCAGATCTTTGGTGACTGCAACCAGCAGCGGAACCTTGCCATCACATTCACCGGTCAGAACCAGGACTCCTGATTGTAATTTGTCGCGCAGTTGATCTGAAAGCTCACGCAGCTGCTTGCCGTCGCTGCCGTCGATCCGCGCGGCGAGCAGTTTGACCCCATCGACCTCCTGAACCTGATCCAGCAAATCACCGCCCAGATCAGCGTTAACTTTGGCCTGCAATTGCTGGACTTCTTTTTCAAGTTGGCGTTGATGTTCAAGGACTTTCTGCAACCGTTGTTCCAAATTTGCCGGATCGCTCTTGAGCAGGCGGCCCAACTGGTCGAGCATCTGCTGTTGCTGGTGGACCTGATGCAGGGCTCCGTCACCGGTAACGGCTTCGATTCGTCGGACCCCCGCAGCAATCCCGCCCTCAGTAATAATACGGAAAAGGCCGATATCTCCGGCCGCTTTGGCGTGGGTGCCACCGCAGAGTTCCATCGAAAAATCACCGACTTCAACCACGCGTACCCGATCACCATATTTTTCGCCGAACAGAGCCATCGCCCCGGCGGCCATGGCATCATCTGCCGCCATTTCCCGGCTTGATACCGCGCAATTGCGGCGAATTTCGGCATTGACCAGTTCTTCGACCTGTTGCAACTCCTGAGTGCTGACCGGAGAGAAGTGGGTGAAATCGAACCGCAGTCTCTCTGGCGTAACCAGTGAACCGGCCTGTTTGATATGGTCGCCAAGAACTTTTTGCAGGGCGGCTTGTAAAAGGTGCGTAGCAGTGTGGTTGCGGACAATCTGCATGCGGCGCTCATGATCGACCTCGATAGTGACCTTGTCTCCCCGGTGGATAGCGCCCGTGACCACCTCACAGTGGTGGACCAGCAGATCGGGAAGAGGCTTGCTGGTGTCGATAATACGCAAATTGGCCTCATCGCTGGTCATGCTGCCGCTGTCACCGACCTGCCCCCCCGATTCGCCATAACAGGGAGTGACCGAGCAGATTACTTCAACCTTTTCACCACAGGCCGCTTCATCGACCGGTTGCCCTTTAAGAATGAGACTCAAAACCTCGCCCTGATCCTGCAGGGTCTGGTAGCCACTGAAGGTGGAGGAAACTCCCTGGTCAGCCAACTGTTTGTAGATAGCCGAAACGGCTTCTTCACCCGATCCTTTCCAGTGCTCACGAGCCTTTTTGCGCTGTTTTTCCATGCAGACTTCAAAACCGTCCAGGTCCAGACGGTAGCCGTCTTTCTCAACGATGTCTGCAGTCAGGTCGACAGGAAAACCGTAGGTGTCGTAGAGCTTGAAAACTGTTTCACCGGGGATAGTTTTTTGCTGTTGTTCTGCCAGTTTGGCAATTTCATCCTGCAAAATGCGTAAACCGTTACCGAGGGTCTGGATAAATCGTTCTTCCTCGTTTTGCACAACCTTGGCGACGAAATCTTTCCGCCCGGCCTCATCAGGATAGGCTTCTGCCATGAAGTCGAGCACAAAACTGGTGATCTGATAAAGAACCGGATCTTCAAATCCAAGCATCTTGGCATGGCGCATGGCCCGGCGCATGATACGGCGCAGGACATAACCCCGCCCTTCGTTGGAGGGCAGGACACCATCCGCAATCAGATAGGCGGTTGCCCGGCTGTGGTCGGCAATGACCCGCATCGAGACATCCTGTTCCTCATCATCACCGTAGGTCCTGGCGGCAAGTTTCTCGATGTAGCCAATGATGTCGCGCAACAGATCGGTGTCGTAGTTGGTACTTTTTTGCTGCATGACATTGGTAATCCGCTCCAGACCCATACCGGTATCAACCGCCGGTTTTGGCAGAGGGATCATGGTGCCGTCGGTCTGACGGTCGAACTGCATAAAAACGTTATTCCAGATTTCCATGTAGCGGTCACAGTCGCAGCCAACTTCACAATCGGGCGAGTCGCAACCTGTTCCAGGGCCATTGTCGTAGAAAATCTCCGAGCAGGGCCCACAGGGACCGGTATCACCCATCGACCAGAAATTATCCTCTTCAAAACGGTAGATTCTTTCCGGGGGGATTCCTTCCTGGTCGATCCAGATTCTGGCGGCCTCGTCGTCGTCGGTGTAAACCGAAACATAGAGACGATCCTTGTCGATCCCCAGATCCTGAGTCAGAAACTCCCAGGCGAAGGCAATCGCTTCTTTTTTGAAGTAGTCGCCAAAGGAAAAATTACCGAGCATTTCAAAAAAGGTGTGATGACGTGCGGTGCGCCCGACATTTTCCAGGTCATTATGTTTGCCGCCAGCCCGGACACATTTTTGTGAGGTACAGGCCCGCACATAGTCGCGCTTTTCCGCACCGAGAAAGCAATCTTTAAACTGGTTCATTCCGGCATTGGTAAAAAGCAGGGTCGGGTCATTATGCGGAACCAGCGAAGAGGACTTGACCACGGTATGCCCACGATCGGCAAAAAATTTGAGGAAGCGGGCGCGAATTTCTGAGCCTGTCATCGTTTGAGTCCTTTTTGTGGCATTGCCGGGCTTTCCCGACAGGAAAATTGAATATGAAAGCCGGATGATAATTGAAGATGCCGGTCATGAAAAGCCCCGTAGACACTTTTTATTCTGAAATGGGTTGTTCTCATCCTTCAGAGGGTGGAGACCGGGCGAGAATCTTATTGCCTCAGGGTTGCACTGGGTAACCACCGGCTGGTTTCCTGAGTAGATAACTAGTCTATTGAAAAGAAAGAGATAGTTGGATAAGGTGTAGCTCTTTTTTGTGGGGTACAGAATTCTTGTATGTGGTTGCGATTCCCCTCTGGAAAGGGAAGAGGGAGGGGGCTGCCTCGTTGTCGAGGAGTTTGCCAGCCCAGCTTTAATCTGTCACGAATCTGGCAGCTCAGATGCTTGCCTGGGGAGGAACATCTGAATCGAGTCCCGCTTCTCATTCTTGCTTTTGCCGCCATCCTTGGTGCGACCGTCGTGGGGTTTTCCGCTCGTCTGGCGATGTTGCAACCGTACCTGGGGGTTCAGCTGAAAGGTGGCCAGCCTTTCGTAGGTGCTGTCGTGACCACTGTTGATCCCCGTGGGCCATCCTCCACGATTCTCACCCCTCGAGATGTGATTCTCAAGATCGGAGACATCACCGGGCGCTGGTTTGTCATCGAGCCTGCCGACCTGGTCCGCGATCCCGATTTCTTTCCCACCTTTGCCATTCTGAACGGCTTTTATGCACGCCAGGCGGCGTTGCAGCAAATTCTGGAGTCTCCTGTTGTTTCGCTTCAGCTCGAAGATGGCCGTGTTCTGCACGTGCAACCGACGGCGGAGAGACCACTCAGTGCGTTGCCGTTCGATTTCTGGTTGATCAATCTGATCGGATTTGTCGCGTTGTTGGCTGGTTTTTCGATCTGGTCCATCCGCCGTCATGAGCGCGCGCCACGCTTTTTACTGGGGACAGGTGTTTTCTTTCTGTTGCTGGCGTCAACCGTGGCCATCATCTCAACCCGGGAACTGACCATGTCGGTCAGCCTGCTCAAATCTTTACAGCGTACCTACCATGCCTGGAACGGGTTTTTTACCATTTCTCTGATCGGGCTGCTGTGGCATTACCCGAGACAGCTGTTCAGGATTCCGGTGCTGCCCTTACTGCTGATGATGGTCCTTCCTTTCTGGTTGAATGAGGTATTCCAATGGCATGACCTGCCGGGGCATTCTATTCTTTTTCAGTTGCCGATCTTTTTTTTGATCGCAGTCATCATTGCCGTTATCCAGTGGCGAAGGGTGCGACATCGTCCGGCGGACCGGGCCGCATACCGCTGGTTTTCCATGAGCCTGTTTGTCTGTGATGGCCTGGCGTTGCTGGTTTATTACCTCCCTATGACCCTCAAGGGAAGCCACGAAGTCCCTTTGGCTGTGGGGCTGGGGATTATGCTGCTCCTCTATCTCGGCCTGGCCATGGGAGTATTGCGCTATCGGCTGTTTAATCTGGATCGCTGGTGGTTTGATGTCTGGTTGTGGTTTCTCGCCGGGGTGGTTCTGGTCTCTTTTGATGTCGGTCTGGTATTTCTGGCCTCTTTGTCACAACCGATAGCGTTGACTATCTCACTTTTACTGGTGGGATGGTGTTACTTTCCGCTGCGTATTTGGGTCTGGAATCGCATCTACCGACCGTCCCGTCGTCCGGTTGCCGAGGTTCTGCCGATGCTGATCAGTACCTTGCTTGAGAACCCGCAGTCTGCATCTTCTGCCATGGCCAAGGGTTTGCGCGGAGTTTTTCGGCCTTCTCGTCTACAGGAAGTTGCTGGCGAAGGTGAGATTTCCGAGCTCAGGGAGGATGGCGAGATCCTCTATGTCCCATCGCTGGAAGAGGACAAGGGGTTCAGCTTGTATTTTGCCGATCGGGGGGCGAGGCTTTTTTCAGAGGCTGATCTTCGGGTTGCAAATTCGCTGCACAGGATTGCTCGACAGACGGAAGATCGTTTGCGAGCCTATACCGAGGGGGCGGAAGAAGAACGTGAGCGGATCATGCGGGATCTGCATGACGAAATCGGCGGTCGGTTGCTCTCGATTGTGCACAGTGCCCCAACGGTTGAACTTTCTGGTCTGGCACGGGACGCACTTCGGTCATTACGCGATATTATCTACAGCCTGGGACAGGAGGGCCCGCTTGATCTGTCCGTCGCACTGGGAAAGTGGCATTACGACTGCAAAGAACGGTGTTCGCGTGCGGATGTGCAGCTGAACTGGGGGGATGCCGAAGAGCCAGAAGGGATTTCTCTTTCGGCTCGTCAATGGGTCAATCTTTCACGGGTTCTCTACGAAGCGGTGAGCAATGTTCTGAAACATGCCTCACCCACTTCTTTCGATATCTGCTGGCATTTGGACTCAAAAGTACTGAGAGGGTCAATCCGTAACGATGGTGTCCGGTACGATTCAGAGCAGATAACAGTTGGTAAGGGATTGAAGAATATAGAAAATCGGATTGTTGAAATCGGCGGTCAGTTCCGTTATGCCGCAGATTTCTCCGCCGGAACCTTTGCCATAGAGTTGCAGATTCCATTATCTGGAAACCCTGAATCTTCACACCGGAATACCTGATTTTGATAAAAGGGGAGGGATGTCATGCGCCATATTCTGATTATCGAAGATCATGAAGATACCCGTCTTTGGTGGCTGGAACATCTGGCCGAAGTGTTTTCTGCCGCTCGCCTTCAGGGCGTGGTTACCTGCGAGGAAGCACGTCGCCTGCTGGCCGCGGTGCAGTATGATCTGGCTCTGATCGACATCAACCTTCCGGATGGATCCGGGATCGATCTGGTTCGCGAGATCAAACAGAAGACACCCTCCACTCATTGTGTGATTTCAACAACTTTCGATGATGATGGTCATATCTTTGATGCTCTGCGGGCGGGGGCGGAAGGCTATCTGATTAAAGATCAACCCCACGAAGAGCAGATCCTGCAATTGCGAAAAGTGCTTGATGGTGAGCCACCGCTCTCGCCGGGGGTTGCCGGAAGAATTCTCTCCTTTTTTACCGCACCCGCGGCCAGGGACGAAGGCTTCACCGAGAAACTGACCCGGCGGGAGTGCGATGTTCTACAGTTGCTGGCCAAAGGATATTCGCGGCCCGAGACAGCAGAAATCCTCGGTTTGAGTAACAATACTGTTGCCAGTTACACGAAAGTTATTTACCAGAAACTTGATGTATCGCGTCGTGCAGAAGCTGTGGTCGAAGCACTTCGCCTCGGATTAATCTCTTCCAAATGAACATTTATCCCCCGCCATTTTTACAGTAGTCCGGAATAGATCCGGATTCTCTTTCTCTCTCTCCCCCCCCATTCGGGGGTGTTGGCATTTTACGTTCAGAGTTTAGGCTGAGAAACAAGAGCAGGCCAAATTTGTGACCACTCATGCGAAAGAGGGATCGGAATGCCGATATACACGTTGCGGATCAGTATCGCTCTTTGCCTTTTCATTGTTTCTTCAGCAATGGCTGTCGGACCGGGCTGGAAGACTGCGCCATCCCTCTCCGGGCAAACGCGAGGATCGAATCTCTGGCTTGGAAGCCGGGAGATCAGCCTTCAATGTCCCGCCGTTTTCACTGGAGTCAAAAGTGGTCTGCTGCCGACGGGTTGGTCAGCAACCGACAAGGGGACTCCCGCCGGTTTTGTTCGCTCTCAAATACAGGGACGAGATTTGTTCTGTGTTTATCGGGCACCACTTTTTGGCCGTGTCGGCCATGTGAGCGTCAAGCGGCCGGTTCCTGCCGGTTACCGTTGTGAAACAGATGGTGCCGGTTCTTTTACCTGCAGCAAGGCGGGGCCGTAATTTGTACAAATCAGGGAGGCTTAAGTATGGAATCAAGGTCAATTAAAAGTGCTGCCATCTTGTTCTTCTGCCTGTTTTTGGGATTGGCATCTACCGCTCATGCCGGTTTGAAAATTAAGGAGAAGATGGCTTCGTCTGCCAAGGTCAACATCTTGTTTGCTGACGGGGATCGTTTTGTGAGTTCCTGGGGAAATGGGCGGGGGATCTATTCGGGTGAGACCATGGCCCTCGTCTCCGATACAAACAAGAACTATTGGAAAGGAACGCCACGTCAGTTCGCCAGGGAAATGTGCGAAATGACAAAGAAGGTTTATGCGGAAGCCGGGTTCAAACGCGATCCGGTTCCAACGCCTGAGGTGCGCGTCAAAAAACTTGGAATGACGAAAATTGCCGGGTTCAAGGCCGAAGCTTTCCGCATTCTGGTGGATCAAAAACCCTACGAGGATATCTGGGTCAATCGGGATCCGCGTCTGAAAGAGCTGGATCGCCTCTGGAAGAACCATGGAGCCCTGGATCGAGGTGGAAACGCCTGGGCCTGCGGCATGGACCCGGAAAGAGAGGAGAAAATCAAGTCGTCAAAGGCGTACCGCAAGGTGATTGCTTCGGGCTATGTCCTGAAGAATGTCGAGATTCAGGCGGATGCCACCGAGTCCGCCAGCGAGATTATCGCCGTCGATCAGGTGAAGGTGCCGGACTCCCGCTTCGCAATACCCGATAACTACAAACGTTTTGCCAAACTTCAGGATTTCATGCGGCAACCCCAGCCCACCCGGAAGCAGTCGACAAATTCAAACGAGCGGCAGCGGATGATGAAACAGGCGCGTAAACAGGCAATGCAGGCGGAGGACCCGGCTGAAAAAGAGGTGTCGAATGGAGAAACCAGCGATGCCACTGCCAGTGACCGCCACGAAGCCGAGGCCGCCCGTTGGGGGGAAAAGTCATCGTCACCGGAAGATGAGCCCAAAGGCGTCAAGGAAAAGATCAAAAAAGGGGTGAAAGGGCTCTTCAAGTCGCTCTTCTGATTGGGTGGGGTGTGTACATCTTCTCAAATGAAATGGAGGTTAGAGTATGAGTTTGCGCAATCGTTGTTTTAATCCGCTGCTTGTGGCGGTCCTGATCACAGTGCTGTTTTCGCCACTTTCGGCTTTTGCCTGGGGTGACCCCAAAGTGGATGACTCGGCGACAACCAAAAAACTCGAAAGCCTCCCCTATCGTAAAGGGCCGAAGCCGACAGTAACCATCTATCAGTTCAACAGTACGGTGTCAGAAATTTCACCGGCATCTCTCACCGACATGTTTACCACGGCGTTGATCAAGTCACATACCTTTGCGGTGCTTGAGCGGCAGCGTCTTGAAGAGAGTGTCTATCGCGAAAAACAGCTCAATCAGCAGGGGATGACCAAGGGAGATGTGGCACAGCATCGCTTGACCGGTTCGGACTACATCTTCGTCGGCACGGTGACCGAGGCCAACGCCCAGGCGAGCCGCACCGGGACGGCGGCGACCTACAAAGGGCTCGGTGTTGAAGCGAGCGGCGAAAAAGCCGAGATCGGTCTCGATGTCCGGGTACTCGATGCCCGAACCGGGGCGGTGCTTGATGCGGTAAATGTCCGCAAGAAGGTGAAAGAGGGTGGTTTTTCAGTCTCGGGCGTGGGGTCTTTTCTGAGTCGTATGACCAAGGGCAAGGTTCGCGGTGGCGATGTCGGTCTCAGTCATGATGCGAAAGAAGGAATCGACAAGGCGCTGCGGGCCTGCATTGAGGAAGCCGTCTACGAGCTGGCGAAGCGTTATGGAGGATCGTGATTCGTGATGAGACGAGCGCTCAAAATCACCATACTGCTTGTGGTTTTTACGGTTCTGTCAATGGCAGCCGTTGCCTGGGCCGAGGTCTTTACGGCAGTCCGTCTGCCGTATGACGGCGGGTGGTATCGGGGTGAGGCGATCTACCGGGTCGCCACTGCGCTTGAGCGTTCGAACCGTTTTGAATCGGGCTACTACGCCATTTACGCGGCAACAGGCAGGCCGGGCACCACGTACAGTTTTGGTCTGCGCTTCGAAGATGAACTGAACCGAAAGGTGAAGGTCACACTCTACGACCGCTGGCCCCTCGATGCAGCAGCGAAACCTTATGATCTGCCGATGGGTCCGGTACTGAAGGGGCAAAAGAACACCCTTCGCTATCGCTGGCGGTTCCGTCTGTCGCCACGCAGTCCCGAGGGGGATCTGTTCATCCTGGTTGAAGCGCACACCCGGGGGGAGTTGCGGCGCGCGGCCTTCCGCCATCGGGTGCAGTTGCTGTCACCAGCGGTTGAGCCGAAGGATCTTTTAGGCCGAGGCGTGACCTATCTTCGTGGGCCACAAAACTTCATGCTTGCGGCGGAAAACCAGACAGATGGTGAAATCTACCAGGTACTGATTCCGGCGGACGAGGCCTACCGGCGCCGGATGCTTGTCGCGGGTCAGGGCCAGATTCCCGGCGATCTGATCAGAAATGGTGACTTTCAGGCAGGATTGCTTCATTGGCAACGCATGACTCGCGATGAAACCCGCAGCAGTGGATTTTCCCTTGGTCCGAACGGGCTGCGGCTGCAGAGCAAAGAAGAAGATTTTCGCGCCGGTCTTTACCAGAAGCTCTATGCCGATGTCCGTGATGCCAGATCACTCTGGCTCGAAATCGGGTTCCGGATTCTGGCTGAAACTGCGGGAGGAGCCTGTGATACCGACACCCCGGTCTTCGTCACGATCTGCTACGAAGACCGTCAGGGGAAAGCCCATTGTGCCGATCGGGCATTCCGTCGCGCCTGGACAACGCTTCCCCTTCGGGCCGGTTGCCCGGAGAAAAAACGGGTGCGAAAAGGGCGCTGGGAATACCTGACGGAGGATCTGACGCGACTCTCACCCCCCCCCGCAATCATTCGAACCCTGTCGATCGCAGGCGGTGGCCCGATCGGGCGGGATGCCGAAATTCGTGAAATTCACCTTGTGAAAAGAGGAGGCGATGAATGGTAAGCCAGGCTCTGAGACAAATTGTACTGACCACCCTTCTTCTGTTCTGTCCGGTCTGGGCCTGGTCCGGTGCCCTGGATCGGGGGCCGATGCAGCAGCGCTACAACCCGTCCGCCGAAAGTATGATCCGCGTACCGGGAGTAATCGGCCTGGACGAGATGCAGGCCATGTCTTCTCTCCAGCAGGCGGGGCTGACGGTGCGTATCGAGTATGAGGCGCAGGAGAAAGAAGCGCTGGCGGGCAAGGAGTTTACCGTAATTGATCAGGAGCCCGGTACCGCCGGGGTGGCCATGCTTGGTTCTACGGTGACGATAACAGTCTACAAACCGCCCGGCGCGGCGCAGCCTGATCCGTACGGGCAACCGGGCGGTTATTACGACAACGGCTATGGTGGTTATCCGCAGGACGGCTACGGTCAGCCGGGTGGTTACTATGACGATGGCTATGGCCAGCCCGGTGGATCTTACGACGATGGCTACGGCCAGCCAGCACCGGGTGGCTACGATGCTTATGGCAACCCGCTCCCTGCCGAGCAGGCGCCGGTTTCCTGGGGTGGGGGCGGGCAGCCATCTGCGGAACAGCCGTCGACCCGGCCTGGCGCACCCGCGCTGGGGCCGAGTCTTGACAACGATGTTCCTTCCGTTGCTCCCCCTGCTCCGCATCCCCCGGGGGTTGCACCCCTCTCTCCGGCGGGCCGCGCGCAGCCTCAAGAAGCGGACGAACCCAAGGTTCCGGTCGTGACCCTTCCGGCGGCCGACAGGATCCCCGATATTCGTCGCCCGGTTGAAGAGGTGCAGGTTCCCTCCGCCTCCGCGCCGAAGGTGCCCGAAAGCCAGGGTCTCGAGCCTCGGTCGGGTCGCTCGTCCGATACTCAGGGCCTGGTGCCCAGGACGAGAACCGCTCCTGTGCGTGGGGCAGACAAGGGCTCCGCACCCGTTATCCGTCCTGTAAATCCCCTGGGTACGCAGTCAAAAACGGGCAGAGATCACAAACGTTCCGGCATTGTGGCAGGAAAGGTTCCGTCCTTAACCCCGGGATCTGTCCAGCCCCAAGAGCAGACCGGACAGGTCGCAAAGAGGCCGGCTTTTAAGGTGGCATTGTCGGCTCCTGACATAAGTGGGCACTCTTCTTGGCGGGTGGGCTCCTGGCAGACGGACAGTTGGGAAACATTCTATGAAGGAAAAGATCAACCGTTAGATACCTGGAAAAATTTTCAGAATCATATCAGAAGGGCTTACAAGAAAATTATTGATAATCCCAAAGTGCCGGGTACCATCGTCGTTGATACTCCGCAGGGAAAGGTCGCATGCACTTCTGCCTCAATTCAAAATGCTCTGAAATCCATCAGGGTTGGATTGTTCTTTTCCTGTCTTGCCGGAATGCAGAATACGAACTTGATGAATGTTGTCAGGGGGGCGGAGACTCACATGAAAAGATTGTTGGCTATGTTGAAAAGATTGAATGATGAAATGCTGCCAGAAAAAGGCAGGTCAAGAGATGGAACGATAACTTCGGCAACTCACAAGAAATTTATCAGTTATTTCTCCAAAGATGACCAGATCAATATAACCATTACGAAAACAGGCGGAAAATCAAGGGCGACAGTTGTTGGTTATATTGGAGATATTTCTGATGTCTGGAGACCCTGGAACTGCGAGTTTGCCAAAGGGAAAAACAATATAGGGGATACCTGTTCATTTGCTTTCCAGGAAGCAAACAATCGTTTTATTGGCGTCAGAATTGACGGTTACAGTGCGGTAAACAGCTTTAAGTACAGAATTAGCGTCAATTGAGTTGTCCGGGAAAGAGGAAGAGCATGATGACTGAATTAACCTCCGGAAATACACAGCAGAAGAATCTGCCTGCAAGGGCGGCATTCCCCGGTGGTGGGGCTAGACGTAGAGAGGCGTCGGTCCGGAGGGGGCGAAAGGTGAAGACCATGAAGAAGATGATCAGCATATTGATGAGTGTGGTTCTTTTGGGGCTCGTGATACCGCTTGCAGGCATGGATACGGCCTCGGCCGGCAACCTGCCGGGGTGGCAGGGCACACCGGTACAGAAGCAGACAAGGCCGTTGGTACGCACAGATGGGCCTGCGACCCGTCAGAGAAGGACACATGTCGCGAAGTACCGCACCTGGGAGGCCCTCTGGAACGCCGCTTGGGCCAAGGGTTCCAGAATATATCCGGTCCGTGCTGCGGCGACCGTCAGGAGTGAACCGCTCTGCACGGGCGATGTGGGCGGTCAGATAAACGCCATTGTTATGGATACCGTTCGTTCCATAAACTCCAGCAGGTACGGGGACGCGGCGAGGTCACTGGCCGGGTTTCAGGACAAGCTCATGTGTCTCGATGTGAAAAGCATGCGGACGCTTGAACTCATGATGGCCGCCTTTATGGCCAATGCCCAATTTCTTCCAATGCAGCAGAAGGAGCAGGCGGTAAAGGGCATGTTGAACATGACACTCCTGGTTCTGGACCAGATACAGTACACCGGCAGAAGCTATACGCTTCCGGTGCTTTACCAGATGCGGGGCGAAGTAAACCGGGCTCTTGCAGGCTACAGCGGTGAGGAGCTGGGTCTGTGGTTTTTCAACTACGGTAGCGGGAGCATGGAGCGGAGTACCTTCGGACCGAGGAATACACGTTTCAAGAACGGTCTCATGAGCATGATTGCCGATCCTGCGCGTTTTGCCGGGGGGGAGTGCACGTTTATCGAGATGGCCGCGCAGGGTTTTTCCTGCGGTGGCGTACCGGGCCTTGGCAGTGGCGGAGGAGGTGGCGGTGGAGGCGGAGGCATGCCCGCGTCATCGGGTGGTGCGCTTGGCTGTATGACTGCCGCTGCCGTTGCGGGGGGGATGCATGGTCAATTGCAGTGCATGGCAAGGGCGGGCGGAACCGGTGGTTTCGACGCCGACAAAGGGCATCCCGGCCTCCAGATGAAGGGTATACTCGACGGCTTTTGCGGGGGAAGGACGGGAGAAGAACCGGATGGTGGCAGTCTTCCGGAATATACCCCCCAAGAACATGAGAATGCCAATAAGGTTGGGAAGGGGATACTGGATGTTGTCCTGGATTGGCTGAGCGGAGGCGATTCATCCTCTGATTCGGCGGACGCTGGATCGAGGTTTTCCCAGGATCAGATAGATGACCTGAAAAAATTCCCCGACGTTAAGCCGCCGCCTAAGCTGCCTGATTATGACGAGAAGCTAGACGGAGGTCGCGGCATGTCCGCCGACAGCAGCGGCTGCGGGGCTTCGACCAACGCGGTTGCGCGCGCGAACAGACTCTTCAGTTGCACAAGCTCGGGCGGTGGGCGTCCGGGCTCCGCAGGCCCGCTAACGGGGCAAAACGCGCCGGGAACCCGGAGCATGCCCGCGCCCGGTTCATCCGGTGGATACGCAGGAGGTGGGGGCATGAGCGGTCTCATGTCCTGTGCCGTGCAGGGGGGCTCGCTCGTGCGCACCAGTATGAACGACAGCAGGTGCAGCCAGTCTATGTGCGCACCCGGGCAGAGCTGCGCGTGCAATGGTGGCGGCTCGGCAACCCCCGAAATGCAGGAGCAGGTGCTGCGTGGAATCTTCAGCCCCAACAGGCCGAATATCGGCGCCAAAGACCCGCAGCCCGATGACACAGTCGGCGGAGGACCCGCATGGGGTGGCGGACGCGGTCCGACTACCAATCCCTTTGGTGGCAAGGGCCCGAGGGGCGGCAGGTAAATAGTGTGTGATTTAGGCGTCTTGGACAGGTTTGAATGGCGGTGCCGGCAGCGTTGTTGCGTCGGTTGAATGGCGGTTTTGATGATGAGAGAATCTTGTGGATGACAGTATTGATATCGATTTTCTGTGTATGGAACACCCTCGCGGCGGACCTGCCGCAATGGTTCGGTGTTTCGAAGGACAAGACGACGGAGATCATGATCGTCGTATCGCCGAAATGATGCATTGACCGGTGACGCCCAAGTACAAGGTTCGGTGCAAAAAGGCGTGGCACACTTCCCTGCGTAACCGGAAGATAGACTCTCAATAACATGGAAGGAGATTGAAGCATGGCTAAAAAACGTATTTTGCCAGCATTCTTACTTTGTTTCTTTTTTGGGGTCTTTGGGGCCCATAGGTTCTACGTCGGAAAGGTTGGAACTGGCATATTGCAGATAGTAACCTTGGGTGGATTAGGGTTCTGGGCATTAATTGATTTCATCATGATTATTATCGGTGCATTTACGGACAAAGAGGGTAATAAAATTACGCAATGGACATAGGATTTGTACCGATAGCGGTCACCGTCTGGGTCCGAGTGAGGAGGTTGATGTGAGGGACTATCGGAGATTGACATGTAGAGCAGTTTTGAGCGCGATACTTTTTGTTGTGTTTTCTGTCGGCAGTGCGACTGCCGCTGAAAAGAAAACCCTGGTGGCGCCGTTGTATCCAGGGTCGGCCAAGATGCCCTCATCCGACGGCTATACCGAGTTTCAGGCCTACTGCAGCAACGACGCCCCGGATAAGGTCGCGGCGTTTTATGAGAAGAAGCTCGGCCGCCGGGCCGCCGGCGGTTTTGTCGGCGTGGGCCGGAAAGGGCTCTCCGTCCTGGATGGTTCCGGCAAGCGGATTGAAGCCGGGGTTCATTTTCAGCAGCAGGAGAATCGGAGCGAGTTTGTAGAAAGGATTTTCGAGGAACTCAAAGAACTGAGCGTTCCCGGCATGCCGGGTGCCCGTTCGCAGGCGGACTATCGAACGCTCGAAAAAGAGTTCGGTTATCTGGTCAGAATGTACTACCCGGCGGATCAGGAGAATCGGAGCCTGGACGAGGTGTTCTATGAAAAATACCGGGCGCGGCTTGAAGGGGCGGTAGCGGCACAGGAAACGGACACCGACGACATGGAATCCCGCATTCAGGCGTTGGCTGCCCAGGGGAAATTTGACGAAATGATGGAACTCAGCCAGAAGATGGCAGCCATGCAGCAGCAACAGGCCGAGGATTGGAAGCAGGGGAACGAGGGAGGGATCGACCACTGGCGGAACTGGGTCGAATGCCTGCGCGAACTGGCGAAGAAGGCCTGCCGCACCCGGATTGCGATCGATTTCGACCCGTCAGGCTGGGAAGGTTGAACTGGTTTTCGTTATGGAGTTTGTGATGTGTGCAACGGGAAAAGGGGAGAATGAGATGCACAGGACGATAAGGTTTTTCATTCTGGTTTTGGTGGGGGTGGCCCTGCTGTTTGCCTCGGCGGAAGTCGGTGCGGCACGTGATCTTTCCGATCACCCGCTCATCAAACCCTATCCCGGTTCAAAAGCGGTGAACAAGCAGGTCGGTGAATATGCCGAAATCGTTCTTCCGCAGGGGAAGATCACTTACCGGGGCGTCGAAACGGTCTTTTCCGACGCGGTCGAGGTTTCGGGCAAGGTCACCGGCATCGATTATCGTACGCCACGTGAGCGGACCCTGCTTGAGGTCCTGACCAATTACAAGCAGGGTCTGACGAAGGGGGGATTCAAGATCCTCTTCTCCTGTCTCGAGGGAGGCTGCGGCAACGCCAAGTTCAAATCGCCCTATCTGCGCTACAAGGCGGGAGGCGGTTATGCGAAGACCGGTTTTCTGACGGCGAAACTGGAACGCGGCGAAGGAGACGTCTACGTTCTGGTCGGAGTGGATCAGAACAACGGCGTGAATACCATCCTGGTCATCGAATCGAAGCCGATGGAGACCGGACTGGTCAAGGTTGATGCCAACGCCCTGTCGGCCGAGATCGACCGTACCGGTCATGCCTCGATTTACGGCATCCTGTTCGATACCGATAAGGCCGAGGTCAAGCCCGAGTCGAAACAGGCGCTGGGTGAGATCGCGAAGCTCCTGGAAAAGCGGCCGAAGCTGAAGCTCTATGTGGTCGGCCACACCGACAGTGTCGGAACGCTCGATTACAACCTCGATCTGTCGCGCCGCCGGGCGGCGGCGGTGGTGATGGTATTGGCGCAGGAGTACAAGATCGACCGCAAACGGCTTAAGTCCGCCGGGGTCGGCCCCCTGGCGCCGGTGCTGGCCAACACGAGCGACGGTGGCCGGGCAAAGAATCGTCGGGTGGAACTGGTGGCGCAGTAGATTTGAACGTTCTGCAACCGGTCGGGGGTTGTAAAGCTGAGGATTGATTAATCAGATCTTTTGTTCAGGTATTTGCCTACAGGGTTTGGAATATCCCTTTGCAAAAAGATGAAAGACCATTGAATGGCCATGGCGAATACGACCTGCTGTACGAGTTATGACAATGTTCAAGGTGGGGCACCTGGCGCAAGTTTTGATGGATTGATTGACAGACAACAGATGCAGCGTGGAGGTCAAAATGACGAACAACAGAGGCTTGGTGTTTATCGCAGGTTTTTGCATTGTAATTTCACTGCTTTTAGTTTCAGTCAGCGAGACGTTTGCTGGTAAAGCAACGTTCAGGGCCGGAGTGACCCCCGCAAGGATCAATCTTTCGGTTAACCCTCAGGGGGGGATCACAGGCCAAAGAACCTTTACCGTGGATGTCCACAGAATCCGGAACGGTTCGAGTGCCGCATGCAACAAGATTCAAGCCCTGGAGGTTTTACGGGGAACGGACCCTCTTCCCCTGGACGAGAGTCTGGTTCTGGCCCGGTTTGGGGGTTTCGGGACCCGCAAGGGTAAGTGCTATTTCGACGTCAATCTGAGGGTTCGGCCATTCAGTGACGAAGAGATCCGCAGCGTCTGCAGAGGAACTCCAGGAGCCATCCAGGACCTGTCCGTAGATGGTCTTGTTACGGCCTGGAACAAGCCTGCCGATTACCTGATCTATCTTCGGGATATGCGCAGAAAGGGTGGGATGGGGGGTGGATCCCCCAAGAATACTGCACCGATTCGGTTTGCGGCCAGAGTCAACTGCACCGGTGGTTCACCGATTTCCGATGGTCCCGGCGACCAGACCGGTTCAGGCGGGGGCAGCGGTACGGGCGCAACGACTGCGGGCGGTTCGCACGGAAATACACAGTGCGACCTGACCGGAACCTGGATCGGTTATGACAACGGCCAGCGTGCGGCAGACTGGAAATTCACTCGACTCTTCACCGCCGGAGCCAGCACGACCTACCGGGCGACCCACCTTACCCGCCAGGGCTCCCCGAGCGGAAATGAAGGGGCAATGACCCAGAGCCCGTCGGGCTATTATCTTTTTCTTACCCTCCCCACCCGGGTACCGGGGGCAAACAGCAGCTACCAGGCCTCGACTATGCGAATATATGACGCCAATGCCCGTTGCGACAAGCTCACGGAAAGACAGCTCTACGATTCGACCGTGGGGAAAGGGAATCGCGGCGGGAGCTACTGGTTGCAGCGGGCGAGAACCAAGAGTGCGCCGCGCTCGCCGATCGGAAAACCCGGCGGTGTAAAGAGACCGTACGCGCCGCGCCCGGCACCGACCAAGCCCGGCAGCAGCTTCCAG
>JAJRWH010000091.1 GCA_024276935.1 Deltaproteobacteria bacterium | reverse complement strand
CCGAAGGTCGGGGGTTCAAATCCCTCTCCCGCAACCAATCAACAATCCCTTGTCTGGGTTTAAATAGCTTAAGCGGCGGTGTAGCTCAGTTGGTTAGAGCATGCGGCTCATATCCGCAGTGTCCGGAGTTCGAATCTCTGCACCGCCACCATTAATCAAAAAAGCCCTTCCCGGTTACGGGGAGGGCTTTTTTGATCTATAGTCGTTTCAGTCATGTCTCTCATGTATTCAGGTTGATGATGGAACACAGATTTCGCCAACTTTTGCAAAAAGAATCCTTTGTGCCGGACTGTTCGTTGCTGCTGGCAGTTTCTGGCGGGGTCGATTCGGTGGTGCTGTTTGATCTGCTGGTCAACAGTGCAAAAGCCTTTGGTTTGCGACTTCAGGTCTTTCATCTTGATCATCAGATCCGTCCCGAGGCCGCAGCGGATGCCGATTTTGTCCGCAGTCTCTGTGCCAGCCGGAACATCCCCTGTTGTATCGAATCTGTTGATGTTCCGGCACTGGCCGGGAAAAGGCGTCTGAGCCTCGAAACTGCCGGACGTGAGGCACGCCGTGAGTGGTTGCTGCACGTGGCAGAGGAGGAAGGTTGTGAGCGGATTGTCGTCGCTCACCATCAGGATGATCAGGCAGAAACTTTTTTACAACGTCTGTTGCGTGGTACGGGTATCAGCGGGTTGCAGGCCATGCGCAGTTTGAGCGGAATCTGGTGGCGGCCATTGCTCGGGTTTTCGCGTGAGCAGATTGTCGAATATGCCCGCCGTCACCAGCTTGAATGGGTCGAGGACGAAACCAATCGTGATGTTCGCTATTTGCGCAACCGGATCCGTCATGACCTGTTACCGCAATTGCGTGAGTATAATCCGCAGATCTGTTCACGTCTGGCAACCCTGAGTCGCCAATTTCAGCGCGAGGAGGATTATTGGCAACAGCAGGTGGATTTACTCTGGCCCCGGCTGCGGCAAGATGATGCGGATGGTTTGCGACTGGATCTGACGTTGCTTCAGGAGAGTCATCCGGCGTTGCAGTTGCGTCTTTTGCGCGAGGGGCTGAAGCAGCTGCGTGGCGACTTGAGCGGGATTGCTGCGGATCACCTGGAGGCTTTGTGTGGTCTGCTGATCACTGATCAACCTCAGGCCGAACTGGACTTGCCCGGTTGCTGGGCTGCCCGGCGCTATCGGGAGTTGTGGCTGCGTTTGTCCGCGCCGCAGCCGGTCAGTTTTGATTTGCCCTTGTTGCCGGGCCAACCACTGTCGTTACCGGATGGACGGGTTTTGCTGGCAGAATTTCAGGACAGGGCGTTGGGGGAAGGGCCGCAACGGGTCGAGTTTGATGCCACCGCCATCAATGGGGCATTACGGGTTCGCAGTCCCCAGGCGGGAGACAGTTTTCGCCTTGCGGGGATGACAGGACGCCGAAAAATCAAAGATTTTTTAATCGATCAAAAGGTCGAAAAAGAGCAACGACAATCCTTGCCGCTCTTGCTTGATCAACAAGAAATTTTATGGTTGGTCGGGCTTCGTCGTTCAAGTCAGGCACCGGTCAGCAGCAAAAGTCAAAAAATCCTTGCTGTGCGGTTGATCTCACCAGCAAATTCGACGACAAACCCCTTGTGAGAGAGGGGCAACTATGATAGCTTTTCCACCAATTTTACATCTTCTGACAGGTTGTGAATCGACCTGTCGCAGACCAAGAACTCCATAGGGGGTCCTGTGAGCCAATTTCAGAAAAATCTTGCCCTTTGGCTGGTCATCTCGCTGCTGATGATCATGCTCTTCAACATGATGAGTCAACGTGGGGGTGAGCAGAAAAAAATTAATTATACCGAACTGTTAAGCAGTGTTGAATCAGGTCGGGTGACCAGCGTTGTTATTCAGGGATCGCAGATTTCGGGCGTGTTGGAAGACGGAACAAAATTCCAGACGATTGCTCCACCTGACATGGAACTGATTCCCGAACTGAAAGACAAGGGCATCACGATCGAGGCCAAGCCGGTTGACGATCAGGGATTCTGGTTTACGTTGCTGATTTCCTGGGGACCGATTCTGCTGTTGATTGCCGTGTGGATCTTTTTTATGCGCCAGATGCAATCTGGTGGTGGTAAGGCAATGAGCTTTGGCAAAAGTAAAGCCAAATTGCTGACCGACAGTCAGGGCAAGGTGACATTCAAGGATGTCGCCGGTGTTGATGAGGCAAAGCAGGAACTTGAAGAAATTGTTGAATTTCTCAAGGATCCGAAAAAGTTTACCCGTCTTGGCGGTAAAATCCCTAAAGGGGTGTTGCTCGTCGGTGCGCCGGGAACCGGCAAAACCTTGCTGGCTCGTTCGGTTGCCGGTGAAGCCGGAGTCCCTTTCTTTACCATTTCAGGGTCCGATTTTGTCGAGATGTTCGTCGGGGTTGGGGCCAGTCGGGTGCGAGATCTTTTCGTCCAGGGCAAGAAAAATGCTCCCTGCATCATTTTTATTGATGAAATCGATGCGGTAGGTCGTCATCGGGGTGCCGGTCTTGGCGGTGGTCACGATGAGCGTGAACAGACCCTCAATCAGCTGTTGGTCGAGATGGATGGTTTCGAGTCGAACGAGGGAGTTATCCTGGTTGCTGCGACCAACCGTCCCGATGTTCTTGATCCGGCCTTGTTGCGTCCCGGTCGTTTTGATCGGCAGGTTGTGGTCCCACGCCCCGATGTCAGGGGGCGCAGCCGAATTCTCAAGGTTCATTCGCGCAAGGTGCCGATGGCTGACAATGTTGATCTTGACGTTGTTGCCAAAGGAACTCCGGGCTTTTCCGGGGCTGATCTTGCTAATTTGATCAACGAGGCAGCCTTGCTGGCGGCTCGTGCCAATAAGGACCGGGTAGACAAGTATGATTTCGATTCGGCCAAAGACAAGGTTCTGATGGGGGCCGAGCGCCGTTCGATGGTGATTACCGAAGACGAAAAGCGGGTGACGGCCTATCACGAGGCCGGGCATGCTCTGGTTTCTTTGCTGACTCCGGATTCTGATCCGGTCCACAAAATTTCGATTATTCCACGAGGTCGGGCGATGGGGGTCACCATGTATCTGCCTGCCGAGGAAAAATACAACGAAACAGCCAGCGGCCTGAATATCAAGATCCGCACGCTTCTCGGGGGGCGGGTTGCTGAAGAAATGACCTTTGAATCTGTCACCAGCGGCGCAAGCAATGATCTTGAGCGGGTGACTGCCATTGCACGCAAGATGGTGTGTGAATGGGGTATGAGCGACAAAATCGGGCCTTTGACCTTTGGTGAAAAGGATGGCGAGGTCTTTCTGGGCCGCGATATGGGGCACATGAAAAACTACAGCGAAGCGACGGCTGTTGAAATTGATGGTGAAATTCGGCGAATCGTGCAGGAAAACTATCAGGCTGCCCGGACCCTGCTTGCTGACCACAGCACCGAATTGAAGAATCTGGCCGAAGCCTTGCTTGAGCGTGAGACCCTGGATGGCGAAGAGGCCAACCGGATTGTTTTTCCTCAACAGGCGGCGGTTGAGACGGCGGAAGCACCTCAGAAAGAAGAGCCGTCTGAGGATGAGTCTGACACCACTGATGATTGAGACGTGAGTTCGCGACCTGCCCAGCTTTGGGGCAAGAATTGTCGACTTGATCTGCATCTGCCGCAGATCATGGGAGTGCTCAATGTCACTCCCGATTCCTTTTCGGACGGCGGGAATTATTTCGCTCCAGACAGGGCATTGAATCAGGCCCGGCATCTGCTCGATGAGGGTGCCGACCTGCTCGATATCGGGGGAGAAAGCACTCGTCCTGGAGCCCCGCCGGTTTCCGTGCAGGAAGAGCTGGATCGGGTGCTCCCTGTTATTGAATTTTTGCGTGCAGAAAGCTCCGTGCCCTTGTCAATCGACACGACAAAGGCTGTTGTTGCCGAGGCGGCAATGGCTGCCGGAGCAAACTTTATCAACGATATCAGCGGTCTTCAGTTTGATGAGCAGATGGCCGAGGTCGCTGCTCGGACCGGGGCCGGGCTCTTTGTCATGCATACCCCTGGTCGTCCAGAGGTTATGCAGCAAAATACCGGCTATATCGATCTTCTTGGCGAGGTGATCGATTTTTTACGCCAGGCGGCAGAAACCGCACAAGCTGCCGGGGTTGCGCGACAGGCGATTGCTATCGATCCTGGCATCGGTTTTGGAAAGAGCGTTGTTGGCAATCTGCAATTGATTCAGCAGCTCGACCGATTGGTGGCTACCGGGTATCCGGTATTGCTTGGCCCGTCACGTAAAAGTTTTATTGGCCAGATTCTGCACCAGCAGGATCCGGCACAACGGTTGGCCGGAACCTTGGCCAGTGTTGCTCTGGGCGTTGAGCGCGGAGCACAGATATTTCGTGTTCACGATGTCCGTCCGGCGCGCGAAGCGGCCCTGGTTGCCTGGGCTGTGCGCGAGGGGGAACTGCCCGCCAGCATAACCTGAGATCTCACGTGTCGATGGCTTTGGTGGCGGATTTCCGGATTCAGGATTTGCAATGTGTGAAATATTCACCAACATCCGCCCACTTGACCTGCTTGATATCGGGATTGTTGCCTTTATCATCTACCGGATTATTCTGCTGATCAAAGGAACCCGTGCCGTTCAGATGCTGCTGGGTCTGGCTGTCATTCTTCTGGTCTATGTTGCCTCGCGGGTTGGTGATCTGCACACTCTCAACTGGTTTCTCAGCAACTTTCTTTCATCGATCATTCTGGTCATTGTTGTTATTTTTCAGAACGACATCCGCCGTGCTCTGATGCATGTCGGGCGCAATCCTTTTTTCGCCGGTCTGACCTATATGGAAGAGACTGCGGTCCTTGACGAACTGGTTCAGGCCTGTGTCGCCATGGGGCAAAAGCGGATTGGGGCCTTGATTGTTATCGAGCGCGAAACAGGGCTCAAGGATGTGCTGGAAACCGGAACCGCCATAGATGCCCGGGTTACCAGTGAAATTATTCAGGCAATTTTTCTGCCCGCGTCTCCGATTCACGATGGTGCGTTGGTTGTCCAACAGGGGCGGCTGAAACAGGCGGGATGCTTTTTACCCTTAAGCCAGAACCTCGATATCAGCAAATATCTCGGGACACGTCATCGGGCCGCTATCGGTCTGACTGAACTTCTTGATGCGGTGGCAATTGTGGTTTCTGAAGAAACCGGCAAAATTTCTGTCGTGGTCAACGGAGGGATCACCCGTGATCTCGATGCAACAGACCTGCGCAAGGTTCTGGGGCGTTTGCTTGAACCACGTCGGGCGAGCAAAAAAAAGAAAGGCAAGGGGAAAGGCTAGGCGATGCTGAAACTGCTGACAGAAAACTGGTCCCTGAAACTGCTCTCGCTGGCATTTGCCCTTTTTTTGTGGATGTTCATTATGGGGGAACGGCATCTGGAGGTCGGATACACGGTTCCGCTTGAGCTGCAAAAGATTCCCCATGAGCTGGTCATTGCCAATCAGGTTCCCAGTTTGATTGATGTGCGGATCAGCGGGCCACGAACCCTGTTGATGAAAGTCAGTCCCAATGACATCAGCATTGCGGTTGATCTGTCTGAACTCAAGCCGGGCTTGACCACCTTCAAACGGTTGGAAGAACGGCTCAACCTGCCGAATGGATTACGGGTGACGCGCGTCTCACCCTCTTTTGTCGATATCCGTCTGGATCGGCGCAAAGAAAAAAAGGTACCGATCAAGGTTGTGCTGGCAGGCGATCCTGATCCCGGCTATCGTGTTGCCGGGTTGACCTCGACCCCCGACAAGGTAGCGATTGCCGGGGCCGAAAGTGAAATCAAGACAATTTCTGAAGTTATGACCGAACCGATAGACCTCAAGGGGGTTACGGACGATTTTTCCCAGATTGTCCCCCTGGTTTATGAGCGGACTTATACGAATTTTGTCGATGAAAATACAGCTGAAATCCATGTTGTCATTGAAGCGACAGCACCGGTGGAACCAACCGAGGCTCCGGCAGCGGCTGAAACGAAGGGGACCAGGTAACCAATGAAAAAACGCCTGTTCGGAACCGATGGCGTGCGAGGGGTGGCCAATGTGCACCCGATGACCACCGAGATCGCCATGCAACTGGGGCGGGCTGCGGCCCATATCTTCAAAAATGGTGACCGTCGTCACCGGGTGGTAATCGGTAAAGATACCCGTCTTTCCGGATATATGATCGAGACGGCACTGGTGTCGGGAATCTGTTCTATGGGGGTTGATGTTCTGTTGGTTGGTCCCCTGCCGACCCCTGGGATCTCTTTTATTACGTCTTCTATGCGTGCTGATGCCGGAGTGGTGATTTCGGCTTCGCATAATCCCTACCAGGACAACGGCATCAAGTTTTTCAGCCGGGATGGCTTCAAACTGCCCGACGAGGTTGAACTGCGGATTGAAGAGTTGATCAGCAGTGGCGAGATCGATGCGATGCGGCCTGTTGCCGCCGATGTCGGCAAGGCCTTTCGGGTAGATGATGCTGTCGGGCGTTACATCGTATTTCTTAAAAACACCTTCCCGCGGGATCTTGATTTACAGGGGCTCAAGATCGTTCTTGACTGTGCCCACGGTGCCGCCTACAAGGTCGCTCCGGCTGTTTTTGAGGAACTGGGAGCTGAGGTTATTGCTCTGGGTGTTGAGCCGGATGGCAAGAATATCAATGCTGGTTGTGGTTCCCTGCATCCCGAAGTCATGGCTGCAGCGGTTCGCGAGCATGGGGCCGATCTGGGGATTGCGCTTGATGGTGATGCTGATCGGGTGATTTTTGTCGACGAACAGGGTGAAGAAGTTGACGGTGACCATGTGATGGCTATCTGTGCCACCCGAATGCTGGAGAGAAAAACCCTGAATCATCAGACCCTGGTTACGACCGTCATGAGTAATATGGGGCTGGAAATTGCGCTCAAGAAAGCAGGGGGCAAGCTGGTGCGTACGGCGGTCGGGGATCGCTACGTGGTCGAAGAGATGCGGCGTGGCGGGTTCAACCTGGGGGGGGAGCAGTCAGGGCATATGATCTTTCTTGACTACAATACCACCGGTGATGGCATTCTTTCTGCCTTGCAGGTTCTCGAGATTGTTCAACGTAGCGGCAAGCCTTTGTCAGAACTGGCCAACGTGATGGAATCCCTGCCGCAGGTTCTGGTCAATGTCCGGGTGAAACAGCGCACGGAACTGACCGAACTGCCAGAGGTTACAAGCCTGATTGCCGCAGTGGAAAAGAATCTGGGAGATGAAGGCCGGGTGCTGATTCGCTATTCCGGCACCGAGCCTTTGCTGCGGATCATGCTCGAAGGAACCGATCAGCAACAGATTGAATCTTTGGCGGCAGAGATTGCCAGCGCGGTGCAAAATGCTATTGGTGTTTAGCGCCTGTTAAAAGCTGAAACACTGAGTCCTCAGTTGGTGGAGAGTACAGGCTGTTGCCCTCTCCCTTCAGCAGGAACCTGCCGATTCGGGTAAAACAAAAGGAGTCTGGTCCATTGGTGAAGTTGGGAGTTAATGTCGATCATATTGCCACTCTGCGCGAAGCGCGGGGTATCGATGAGCCTGATCCGGTTGCTGCGGCAATTCTTGCGGAACTTGCCGGTGCTCATGGGATTACGGTTCATTTGCGTGAGGATCGTCGCCATATTCAGGATCGCGATGTCGAATTGCTGCGTCGTACGATCAAAACCCGCCTCAATCTGGAGATGGCGTTGACTGACGAGATGGTCGCCATCGCCATGAAAATCCTTCCTGACTCGGTCACTCTGGTTCCTGAGGGTCGGCATGAATTGACCACCGAGGGAGGCCTTGATGTTTCGATGATGCGGCAATCCCTTAAGCAGAAGATCGCGCTGATGCAACAGGCCGGGATCGTTGTCAGTCTGTTTGTCGAGCCGGATATTGAACAGATCAAAACCTGTCATCGGGTCGGGGCTGATTATATCGAAATCCATACCGGGACTTGCTGCGAAATGCGTCACGAAAAGGAACGCCTTGAGCAGTTGCGTCGCATTGAAATTGCGATCAGTGCCGCCCGCAAGCTGGGTCTGGGAGTCAACGCCGGTCATGGTCTCAACTATCGGAATATCGGGCCTGTTGCGGCCCTTGCGGGGATCGAAGAATTCAATATCGGTCACAGTATTGTCGGACGTGCTGCTCTGGTCGGGATGGAACGAGCGGTACGGGAAATGCTCCAGTTGTTGAAGGAGAGTTGATGGCGATTGTCGGCACGGGCATCGATCTGGCGCAGATCGTACGTTTTCGGCGTTTTGTCGACGAAGGCAAGACAGCCCTGCTGGAACGTCTGTTTACCTGTGCCGAACGCGACTATGCTCTGGCACACAAAGATCCTGCTTCCCATCTGGCTGTTCGTTTTGCGGCCAAAGAAGCCTTTCTCAAGGCACTCGGTACCGGGTTGCGTTTCGGCCTCAGTTGGCAACAGGTTGAGGTTGTTCGTGACGAACTGGGCTGCCCCTCTTTACACCTGACCGGACGTGCCCAAGAGCTCATGGCCGAAAAAGGTGCCGTGCGAGCCCACCTCTCTTACAGCCATGACGGTGACTACGGCGTGGCATCGGTTATACTTGAAGACTGAGAGCAGAAAACTTGAGTCTGAGCCATTCCCCTCTTTATTTCACAGGTGACAAATGAAATTGGTAACTGCTGAACAGATGCAGGCAATTGATCAGAATGCGATCAACCTGTTGGGGATTCCAGGTGCTGTCCTGATGGAAAATGCCGGTCGGGCTGCCGCCGAGGAAATTCTGAGTGACGCCCATGAACTCTTTCCCGGCCCGGTTCTGGTTCTGGCAGGGCGGGGTAATAATGGGGGCGATGGTTACGTTATTGCCCGCATTCTGGCAGACCGCGGGTGGCAGGTTCTAACTCTGGTGTTGGCACCCGAAGAGAGGATTTCCGGTGACGCCGGATTGATGCTCAATATTTTGCGCAAGACAGGTGCCGAGGTCCGGTTCATCGAGGATGAAAAAACGCTGGCCGAAGAATTTGAACACTGCGGCCCTTTGTTGCTGATCGATGCCCTGCTTGGAACCGGCCTGTCTTCCGCTGTGACCGGGCTTTATGCCCGGGCGATCAAACTGATCAACCAGGATCCGGCTCAGGTTGTGGCTGTCGATATTCCGTCCGGGGTTTCGGGGTCAGATGGACGGGTTCTGGGGGATGCGGTCAAAGCCGATCTGACACTTTGTTTTGACAGTGCCAAGATTGGCCATGGCAGCCGCCCCGGAGCTGATTATGTTGGCGAGTTGCGCAGATTGGATATCGGCATCCCGCAGGCCGGGCGACCGGAGGCCGATTTCGAGTGTCGCCTGATTGAGCCACCTGAAGCTGCTGGTTTGCTGCCGCAGCGTTCGTCAACCGGTCACAAGGGCTCTTTTGGCCATCTGGGTGTGGTTGCCGGATCACGCGGCATGACAGGTGCGGCGGTACTTTGCAGTGAAGCCGGGTTGCGTAGTGGGGCAGGGCTGGTGACTCTTGTCTGCCCCGGTTCGCTCCAGGCGGTGGTTGCCAGTCAGTTGACCGAGGTCATGACCCGGGCACTCGAGGGGGACCGGGATTATCTGGTTGGTGAAAACTGTTCTTCAATATCCGCGTTTGCGGCCAGCTGGCAGGCATTGATTGTCGGCCCGGGGCTGGGACAGAATGGACAGACGGTCGAGGCGGTACGTCAACTGGTCAGAGATTGCTCCTGTCCTCTGGTGTTTGATGCCGACGGTTTGAATGCCCTTGCGGGGGCTCTTGACCTGTTGCAAAAGCGTACAGGACCGCCGATTATTCTGACACCTCATCCTGGTGAGTTCTCGCGGTTGACCGGAAAGTCGGTGGCCGAAATTGAAGCAGATCGCTTTCGGTTGGCCCGTCAGTTTGCCTGTGAACATCGGGTGGTTTTGCTCCTTAAGGGGGCACGGACTCTGATTGCGGATCCAACGGGCCGGGTCTGGATCAACAGCAGCGGTAATGTCGCTCTGGCGACTGCGGGCAGCGGTGATCTTCTCAGCGGTCTGATTGGCGGGCTTCTCGCCCAGGGCTTGTCATCCTTTGCTGCGGCAAGTCTTGGTGCCTGGCTCCATGGAGCCGCGGCTGATCTGTTGGCGGATGAAAAAGGTTGGGCCGGGTTACTGGCCGGTGAACTGGCAAAGTATGTTCCTGCTGCGCGTCATCAACTGGAAGGAGCTCACATATGTTAACGGCAAGAGAAATTATGACCACCGACGTTGTTTGTGTAACACCCGAGACAAGTCTGAAGGATCTGGCAGCCCAGTTTGTTGCGTCGAAGTTCAGCAACATGCCGGTTGTTGACAAATCGGGTAAATTGCTGGGCATTATCAGTGAAACCGATCTGGTTGAACAGCAGAAACCACTGCATATTCCAACCGTTATAGCTCTTTTTGACGGGGTATTCTATCTCGACAGTGAAAAACGTTTTCGTCAGGAGGTTGACCGGGTCACTGCCCAGACGGTGGGCGAACTCTGCAACTGGACACCAGTAACCTGTGGCCCGGATGCGACCCTGCGAGAAATTGCCGGACTGATGAGCAGCCATAAAGCCCATCTGATGCCGGTGCTGGAAAATGAAAAAATGATTGGGGTCGTTGCCCGGCTCGACCTGATCAAGGCGGTCGAGGTTTGAACCTGTCGTGATATTTGAAACATTCTGTGAAGAAGAAACCAGCCGTTTCGGACAATTTATAGGAACGGCGTTGCAACGTCCGCTCACGATTCTGCTTCAGGGTGATCTTGGGACCGGAAAGTCGGTCGTAGCCCGCGCCCTGGCGCGAGGACTGGGGGTTCCGGAAGATATTCCGATTACCAGCCCCACCTTTACTCTGATGAACCAGTATGCCGCCCGGCTTGAGCTGTATCATTTCGATCTCTATCGTCTGGCCGATGCTGACGAATTGACAGAAATAGGTTTTGATGAGTTTGCCTTTGGTCAGGGGGTCGCGCTGGTTGAGTGGCCGGAACGTCTGGATCGTTGTGACTTTGATCATCTTCTGGTCCAGATTAAGCGTCTGGCTGCCGAACGGCGTCAGATAGAACTCAGGGCCTGCGGAAAAGAGGCTCTGTCCCTTCTTGAATCAGTAACCCTCTGGTTGCAGAGTGAAAAGAAATTGCCTATTTCCGGGCGCGGGGTGAAAAACGCTTTGACCCCCTGACAGGTTTCCTGCTATTAAAGTCTTTCTGGAAAAATCCGTTGAAATAATCATAGTCTAGAGCTTTTTAAACGAACACTCCCTGAGAGTCCGTTGCTCTGGAGAAACGAAGGAGGCAGGGAAGATATGGCCCTGGTGGTTCAGAAGTACGGGGGGACATCGGTGGGAACGGTCGAGCGAATTCGCAATGTTGCCGAGCGGGTTGCTCGAACCTTTGATGCAGGAAACGAGGTGGTGGTCATTGTTTCGGCAATGTCCGGCGAAACCAACCGTCTGGTGGCTCTGGCAAACGAGATTTGTGAGTCTCCCAACGAGCGTGAATATGATGTGCTCGTTTCAACCGGAGAGCAGGTCACCATTGCCTTGCTGGCCATGTGTCTGCAATCAATGGGATACCAGGCCAAAAGTTACCTTGGTTCACAAATCCCGATGCTCACCGACAATACTCACGCCAAAGCTCGAATCAAAAGCATTCAGGATAGCAAGATCCGGGCAGATCTGGCGCAGAAGACTATCGTCATTTGTGCCGGATTTCAGGGGGTCGAAGAAAATGGCTCGATCACAACTTTGGGTCGTGGCGGTTCTGATACCTCGGCAGTGGCGATCGCCGCTGCGCTGAAAGCCGATGTCTGTGAAATCTATACCGATGTTGACGGTGTTTATACTACCGACCCACGGATGGTCCCCAAAGCGCGCAAGATCGACAAGATCAGCTACGAAGAGATGCTCGAGATGGCATCACTCGGGGCCAAGGTGCTGCAAATCCGCTCGGTGGAGTTTGCCAAAAAATATGGCGTGGTGATTCACGTTCGTTCCAGTTTTGACGACAGCCAGGGAACCCTGGTGATGAAGGAGGATGAAGACATGGAAACCGTACTGGTTGCGGGGATTGCCTTTAACAAGGATGAAGCGAAGATCAGTGTACTGGGCGTTCCGGACCAGCCGGGAATCGCAGCCCAGATTTTTTCGCCCTTGACCGAATCGAATATCACGGTTGATATGATCATCCAGAACGTTTCGAGTGATGGCAAGACCGACATGACCTTTACCGTGCCCAAAACCGATTGCAAAAAAGCTCTGGAGATTATTGAATCGGTGGCGCAGTCAATCGGGGCCAGTGGCACCAGCAGTGATTCGGCGATTTCAAAGATTTCGATTATCGGAGTCGGAATGCGTTCACATGCCGGGGTTGCCAGCCGGATGTTTGAGGCCTTATCGGAGGAGGGAATCAACATCGAGATGATTTCAACCAGCGAAATCAAAATTTCCTGCGTGATCAGTGAAAAGTACACCGAGCTGGCTGTCCGGGTTCTGCATGAGGCTTTTGGCCTTAACCGGGAAGATTAGTTAACTCGCCGGTTGCGAGCCGGATTCAGTTTGAAAGGATGCGATGTTATGAGTCAGATCAAGCTCTATGATACCACCTTGAGAGATGGGACCCAGTCAGAAGACATTTCTTTTCTGGTGCAGGACAAGGTCAGTATTGCACGCCAGTTGGACGAACTGGGTATCGATTACATTGAGGGGGGATGGCCCGGTTCCAATCCGAAAGATATCGCATTTTTCGAAGCCATCCGCAATGAGAAGCTGACTCACGCAAAGATTACCGCATTCGGGTCGACCCGTCGGGCAAAAACAACACCGGCTGAGGATGACAACATTCAGACCTTGATCGCCGCCAAACCGGATGCCGTGACCATTTTCGGTAAAACCTGGGATTTTCACGTTCGTGAAGCCTTGCGTATCAGTCTTGAAGAAAATCTGGAACTGATCAATGACTCTCTGGCGTACCTCAAGCAGCGTGTTGGCGAAGTGATTTATGATGCCGAACACTTTTTTGACGGTTACAAGACCAATCCCGAATACGCCCTGAAAACCTTACAGGCCGCTGCCGAGGCACAGGTCGATTGCATCGTTCTGTGTGACACCAATGGCGGAACTTTGCCCCACGAATACCCGGCCATCATGCAGGCGGTTCAGGAAGTGATTTCGGTTCCGCTGGGAATTCACGCCCATAATGATGCCGAGTGTGCGGTTGCTAATTCGTTGATGGCTGTTGCCAATGGTGCGGTGCATGTTCAGGGAACACTCAACGGTTTTGGCGAACGTTGTGGCAACGCCAACCTCTGTTCAATTATTCCCGCGCTGAAACTGAAAATGGGCTACGATCCCGTCAGCGATCAGCAGATGGCCGGTTTGCGTAAATTGTCACGCTATGTTTATGAGCTGGCCAATCTGGTGCCGAACAAACATCAGCCCTATACCGGAAATTCGGCTTTTGCCCATAAGGGCGGAGTCCACGTCTCGGCAATTCAGCGTCATCCTGAAACCTATGAACATATTCGCCCTGAAAAGGTTGGTAATACGACCCGGGTGCTGGTTTCCGACTTGTCGGGTCGTTCGAATATCCTGGTCAAGGCCGAAGAATGTGGTTTGCCACTCGACAGTAAAGATCCGGTGACCCTTGAGATTCTTGAAGAAATCAAAGAGATGGAAAACCGGGGTTACCAGTTCGAGGGAGCCGAAGCCTCTTTTGAGTTGCTGATGCGCCGTGCGATGGGAAAGGTCAAAAGCTATTTTCAGGTACTGGCCTTTCGCGTTATTGACACCCGTCGCAGTGAAGATACCAACCCCATTTCAGAAGCGACGGTCAAAGTTCGGGTCGGTGGCAAAATTGAACATACGGCAGCCGATGGAAATGGTCCGGTTAATGCGCTGGATCGTGCCTTGCGCAAAGCTCTGGAAAATTTCTACCCACAAATCGGTGAAATGAAGTTGCTCGATTACAAGGTCCGGGTTCTTCCGGCAGGGATCGGAACCGAGTCCTGTACCCGCGTTTTGGTAGAATCTGGTGATAATGATGCACGCTGGGGGACCGTTGGGGTGAGTGAAAATATTATCGATGCGTCCTATCATGCCTTGATCGATGCGTTGCAATATAAACTGCACAAGGATTCGGGCGAGTAGCCAGCAATGGCCGTGCGGGGGGTGGGGCTGTTATTGCTGTTGATGTTGGGTTTGGCTGTTTACGATCTGGGCCGATCTGTCTCTTCTCTGGAAGAGGGATCGGCCCTTGTTCGTCCTGAGCCCCCTGTGCCACGGGTCTTGTTGATCGATGAAAGTGGCCGAATTGATGGAATTCATCAAATTAATGACGCCAGGGGACTTTTGAGTGTCATTAATTTGGCGGAATTGTCACTGTCTGACGTGGCCCGGACTAAAATTCACCAAATCGACGAATATCCCGATGGAATTTCTGTTGAATTTCAGATAGTTGGCAATGTTGTTGAGGATATCTCTGTTGGTTGGATGCCTGCTGCAATGCGGATAGCTCTGGCTATTCCTTTGGTTGTTGAGCGGATGACCCAGGCAGATTGGGACGACTTGCCAGGTGTTGGGCCGGCGCTGGCACGAAGAATTATTCAAAATCGTCAAAAAAATGGCGAATTTCGATCTTTTTGGGCTCTCAAAAGGGTTAAAGGGATTGGTCAACACAGGCTTGAGCGCTGGCAGCAATTTTTCTTAAGTCGTTAACTTGTTGAAAATAAAGGAAAAATTTATTTCACATGAGAAAGTATAAAAATATTTAATTATTTTTTCATGCCTTGGCATATCTCATGAAGATTGATCTCCTGCAAATAAAAACATAAATGCGACGTGATTCGTCTGTTGTCTGACAGCCGCCGAGGAGGTTTACATGAAATGTCCCAAGTGTAAAAGCAGAATGTATACCGAAAAGTACTACGATTTTGTCCGGGCATTTGATGCCTGGAGATGCTGCGCCTGTGGTGAAGTAGTCGATCCCACGATCCTGGCCAATCGCGCACGCAGCCAGAATCTCTATCTGGGTTAAGTTTTCCTTCAGGCCGGGCATCAAGCCCGGCCTTTTTATATCCCGCCACCAGTCTCTTTTTCTCCTGATCTTTCATTTTCTGCTTGATTATTTTTCGCTGTGGGTTTATCAAGTGTCGAATGTCGACATTTGCCAGGGAGAATTAAATGATCAATCGTCAAACCTATCGAGACCACGTCATTGAATATGTTTGTAGTCTGATGCGTAATGGGCAGTTGCAACCTGGAGACAAGGTCCGTGAAAGTGGCCTGGCCGCAGACCTGGGGGTCAGCCGTGCTCCGGTTCGTGAAGCAGTGCGGCATCTGGTTGGTGAAGGCCTGCTCGATTATCGACCCCAGGTTGGTTCAATTGTGGCCAATCTGAGTCCTCAGCAGATTATTGACAGTTATGTCGCCAGGGGGTTGCTCGAAGGGTTTGCCATTGCTGACAGCGGTAAACAATTCAGTGTTGCCGCCAGGCAGGAGTTGCGCCAGCTGTGTGAATTGATGGAAACCAGTGCCGCTGATGGTGATGATGAGGCTCTGGTTGATGTTGGAGCACGCTTTCACCGTTTGCTGTACGGGCGAACCGCCAACCAGCAACTGCTTGAGAATATCGAGCGTCTCAGCAACAAGCTGCATCTGCTTTTCTATCGTCACTGGGCCAATTTTTACAGTCCTGACCAGATTCGTGATCGTCATCACCAGTTGTTGGAACTGGTTTTCAAAGGTGACGAATGGGCAGTAGAGCAGGGCTTTCGTCAACACTATATTGAGACCGGTCGCAAGGTGGCCGCGCTTTATACAACCGAGTAAAACTGGAGAAAACAACATGAATCCTGCACAACACCAGCAGTATCTCAACCTGAATGTCCGGGGCTTGCCGGTTTCTGCAACCTTGGGAATCAACGAAGCGAGTAATCGATTGATTGCCGAAGGAAGGACAATCTGCAAACTGGGGCTTGGTCAGTCTCCTTTTCCCGTTCCTGAAGCGGTCGTTGCGGCACTGCGCGAGCATGCCGGTCAGAAGGACTATTTGCCCGTGCGCGGCCTGGAAAGATTGCGTGAGGCGGTTGCCAGTTATTATGATCGCCGCCAGCAGCTGGACTTTGCAGCTGAAGATATTATTATCGGGCCGGGATCAAAGGAGTTGATGTTCATTCTTCAGCTGGTTTACTACGGAGACCTTTTGATTCCCGCTCCCAGCTGGGTCTCTTATGCACCCCAGGCCCAGATCATTGGTCGTCATGTCCACTGGTTGCCGACTCAGGCCGAAAACAGGTGGTTGCTGACAGCTGAAGATCTGGACCGTTTTTGTGCCAGTGATCCGAATCGGCCGCGGATTATTATTCTCAACTATCCGAACAACCCGACCGGTTGCAGCTATTCGGTGGAGCAGATGAAACAACTGGCTGAAGCTGCCCGGCGTTATCGGATCATTCTGTTATCCGATGAGATCTATGGTGAACTGCGGTTCGATGGTCAGCATCATTCAATTGCGCGCTACTACCCGGAAGGGACGATTATTGCCAGTGGTTTAAGCAAGTGGGCCGGTGCCGGTGGCTGGCGACTTGGAACCTTTGCTTTTCCCCGCGAGTTGAGCTGGTTACGTGAATCGATGGCGGTGGTGGCAAGTGAAACCTTTACCGCAACCAGTGCCCCGATTCAGTACGCTGCCGTGACCGCTTTTGATGGCAGTCATGATCTCGAACCTTATCTGCAATCATCCCGTCTGGTTCTGCGTGAACTGGCAGAATGGATTGTGGCAAGATTTCATGCTACGGGGATCGATGTTGCCTGTCCTGATGGTGGTTTTTATATGCTGCCTGATTTCAGCAACTTTACCGCGGCCTTGAGAGCCAGAGGGATTGAAACCGGGTCGAAATTGGCGGCGACAATTCTGGAAGAAACCGGCGTGGCTTTTCTTTCAGGGAATAATTTTGGCCGTCCGGATGATGAGTTGACGGCACGAATTGCCTTTGTCGATTTTGATGGTGCGGCAGCCTTGAACTATGTTGACGAAAGGGGTTTGACCTCCTTGAGTGAGGCCGATTTACGCCAGTGTTGCGAGCGAGTGCTGGATGGGATTGATAGTCTGTGCGATTGGTTCAAGGCTCTTGGATAGTGTGCCATCTGTCAGTGGAGTCTGTATTTGTCACAGGTCCTGTGGGGTGAAGGCCACCACCTGATCGATTGACTCGGCATTGGTCAGAAGCATGACCAGCCGGTCGATGCCCAGAGCAATGCCAGCTGCGGGTGGCATCTGTTGCAGATCATTGAGGAAAGGTTCGGGGATCTGGAGCGGTCGGTTTGTCTGTTGGGCAATGATTCGGGCGTCATTCTTGAAACGCTGACGCTGTTCAACCGGATCGATCAACTCTGAAAAGCCATTGGCCAATTCGATACCTGCTACGTAGAGTTCAAAACGCTCGGCAATTTCAGGCTGGTCCGCCTTGCGGCGGGCCAGTGATGCCAGCTCGGCAGGATAATCATAGAGGATTGTCGGTCGCGCCAAGCCCAGTTGAGGCTCGATGGTTATGGCAATCAGTTCATCAAAACAATCATCCTTGAGTGCCTGCCAGGCGGTCGTGTCGGTGTAACGGCTAAAGGCGTCAGCGATTGTCAGACGTTCAAAGGGTTGCTGCAAATCAACCTGTTGATCCTGATAGAGGAGGGTGCTGTCTGGAAGCAGGTGGCGGAACAGTTTTTCGCAGTCCGTCATCAGATCCTGGTAGTCGCAGTGACTGCGGTACCATTCGAGCAGCGTAAATTCGGGCAGGTGCCTGGAGCCGAGTTCTTCGGCACGCCAGCAGGGGCAGATCTGAAAAATGTTGTCATAACCGGCAGCCAGCAGGCGTTTCATGGCCAGTTCGGGAGAGGTGTGCAGTTGCCAGTCCTGGCTTGGCAAAGGGGTGATGTGGACTTCAGGCGCATTGAGTGGAATGCGGTGCGGCGTTTCTATTTCCAGAAATCCTGTGTCAATGAAAAAAGCCCGGATCGTCTGAATGATCCGGGCTCGTTGTTTCAGGCGTTGTTGTTTGTGCGCCAGGGAATGATTCATTTTATTCCTTGACCCGGGTGACGTACTCTCCGGTGCGGGTATCGATCTGGATCAGTGTTCCCTCTTCGACAAAGGATGGCACCTGAAGATTGTAGCCTGTTTCGACTGTTGCCGGTTTGCTGTTTCCGGCGGCGGTGTCACCTTTGACCCAGGGGTCTGAAACAGTAACTCGCAGGTTGACGAAGATCGGCAGGGTGATGCCGATACCACGCTCGCCGAACAGCAAAACCTTGACCTCCATGTTGTCGATCAGAAAATACTTGTCGTCGCCCAGCACTTCTTCGGTCAGAATCGTCTGTTCGTAGGTTTTCTGATCCATAAACACATAGCCGCTATCATCCTGATAGAGAAACTGCATGTCACGTTCTTCCAGACTGGCAGGTTCAAAACTTTCACCAGAGCGATAAGTCCGGTCGAAGAGAGCCCCGGTCAGCATGTTGCGAAGTTTGCATTTGTAAAGAGCCTGGCCTTTGCCGGGTTTGGTAAAATCGAAGCCGGCGATGACGTGAGGTTCGCCGTCGATAAGAATTTTGAGGCCTTTTTTGAGGTCAGAACAGCTATACATGGTCAAAGCTCCTGCTGGATGATGTCATTTGCTATTTTGGCATCGAATTTAAACACAGGCAGAGATCTTTTGCCATGGAAAATCGGTTGTACTGAGTAAAAAGAGTTCACCTGGCAAGGCAAACTCTTTTTACTCAGCAGGGAACCCTACTTGCGTTTTTGCAGACGTTCCATTGCCAGACGAATACTGGTGCCAAGGCGTTCAATGGCTCTGGCCAGGTGACCGATTTCGTCCTGACGGTCAAGGCCGCTTATTTTCAGATTCAATTTGCCCTGGCTGAACTGTTCGGCAACGCTGGTCAGCTCGTGAATGGGGCGAGTCAGGCGTTTGGAAACCAGCAGAGCAATGATCAGCACCAGCAGCAAGGAACTGATCAGCAGAATGACACCTTTGAGGTTCTCTTCCTTGATCAGGCGATAAGCTTCATCAACGTTCTGCTGGGTGACCATTGTCCAGCCTGCCCGGTTCTGGCGGGCAACAGCGAGGATTTTTTCGCCCTTTTCATTAACAAAGACGCTGGTCTTTTTGCCCTGTTTGAAAGCCAGCAAGGCCGGGTGGGTGCTTAAGTCAATTCTTGAGCGCGTGTACTCGGCAGAAGGGTGGGCGATAACTTCGCCTTTCTTGTCCACGAGAAAAGCAAAACCGGTCTGGCCGATGTGGCTGCTGGCAATCCGGTCTGAAACTTCACTCAAGGTTGCTGCAATGGCAATGACGCCTCGCAGGCGGCCCGTACTGTCGTTGATTGGTGCCGAGAGGATCAGGGCAGGCTTGCCTGAGGTTTTGCCGATCAGAATCTGCTCACCCAGTTGTTTGCCGTCCAGGATCTGTTTGAAGTAGGAACGATCCCCGTAATATTTCGGCTTTTTACCGTCGCTGCGGCCAATGTTGTTACCGTCGGGGGCAATGGTAAAGGCCAGATAAGCCCAGTCATAAAGTTCGGTCATGGTCTTGAGGATCGGGTTCTGTCTGCTGGCATTCATCGAGATGATTCCCTCAGTCCGGGCATTCTGCAGCAGCATACGACGATTCATGTCAACCCAGTCATCAACGTGGGTCAGCAGATTGTCATTGAGGGCGGTCAGTTGCAGCTCGACCTTGGCCGCATTGAGATCGCTGATGGCACTGAAGTTGACAGCCCAGATGGCGGCCAGGGGGATCAGGGATACCAACAGCAGGGCTATGAGTATGCGGTGAAAGATTCCAAAGGTAAAACGGGCACTCATGGGGACTCCTTGGATAGCAAAAAATAAAATAAACCGATGTTTTGCTGTGGCAAGGATGGTGCCAGTCTCGAATTGGCGTTTAAAGGCTAACAAGCTGTTGTTATTGGGGAAAAATGGCCGGAAGTATTGATTTTACTTAATTTGGCAAATGGCCGAAATTAGCCAGCATGGGCTGTGATTGGCCAGAGTCTGGATTAGTTACGACGACTCAACAGAATCTCACGGGTCGAATTGAAGGTACTGCGATACTGACGGATTTCAAGCAGGGCGATTTTGATCGCACTGGCAATGGGGACGCCAATAATCATTCCCAGAACCCCGTAGAGCTTGCCACCCATAACGATAGCCAGGATCACCCAGAGAGGATGAAGGTCAGAAACGCGGGAAATCAGGATAGGAATCAGGATAAAGTTGTCGAGAATGACCTGGGCAATCAACAGGTAGACACAGAATATCCACCAGAATTGGGGCCCGATTCCCAGGTCAACCATCGCAATAACCAGACCGGGAACCATCCCGACAATTGGACCGATATAGGGGACCAGGTTGGTCACGCCAGCAATCACACCGAGTAATGGGGCATAGCGGATATCGGTCAGTGACAATCCCAGCCAGACCACTGTGCCGATAATCAGGGCTTCAAGAATCCGTCCCCGAATGAAGTGAGCCAGTTGCCAGCTGACCCGATCGTAAATATCCAGGACCATTTCAAAATAGCGATTCGGCGTCAGGGAAATCAGGCTGCGCATAATGCGGCGGCTGTCGCGCAGGAAGAAGAAAGAGAACAGGGGCACCAACAGGAAAAGGCTGCCAATCCGTAGCGCCGAGCGCGGTGTTTCAAGCAGAATGAGCCCCAGGAATTCCTGCGCCCAGTGACGGAATTTACCCGAAAAATCGTAATGCTCCAGATAGGGGAACTGACTGTGCAAGCTGGCAAGCAGGTTGTTCAGGTAGTCAAGAACCCGGGCAATATAGCGGGGAAAGTCCGCTCGCAGTGCGTCGAGCATGCTCTTCCAGTTGGGAGGGCCGATAAGAACCAGCAGCAGCATGACCAGAACGAGCAGAATGAAGTAGACCGTGAAGATGCTGGCTGTTCGGCTGATCTGGGCCCGTTCAAAAATCTGGACCAGAGGGTCAAGCAGGAAGGTGACAATCAACGACAGGAGAATGGGAAGAAAAAGACCGTTTGTTGCGGTTTCAATCCAGTCGACCAGGGTTGAGGCCGAAGAAAATATGGTGATGCCTGATGCGATACCGGCGGTCAGAACAATAAACAGGACCAGGTTTTTTGCCGGGCCGGTTGGTCGCGGCAATGATGTCATGAGTGTTCACCTCTGGAGGTGTCGAGATGACTGAAGCTCTGCTCACGCAAGCGCAACCCTGCATGTTGCAGGCGTTCACTGAGGACTCGGGTTAAACCGAGCAGGATTTTTGATGCAATCGCCGGGTGCTTGCGAACCGCATCCAGAATGTCTGCCCGGAACAAGCCGACCAGCACCGTTTGTTCGGTCGCGGTTGCGGTGGCAATCCGTGGGTGGGGTGTCGTCAGGGCGATTTCACCGAAAAAATCCCCGGCTTCAAGGTTGGCTTGGACGCGGTTTTCGCCATGCTCGTTTTTCATTTCGATGCGCACACCACCAGAACGGATAATATACATCCCCGAACCGATATCCCCTTCGGTAAAAACCACTTCATCGGGATGATAGTTTCGTTGGTGAACCAGTGCTTCCAGAAAACCGAGTTCCCGACGACCCAGGTTGGCAAAGATCGGGATTGTCCCCAGAAAATAGGCGAGGGTCGCCTTGTAGCCGGGTTTACGGAAAATGTTTGACCAGAACGGATCCACCCTTTGTCCTCCCGAACAGGCAATCTTATGAACCGGTGAGTTCCTGCCGGATGGAAAGTTCAGGCCTGTGGCTTGCGCTCTCCGCCGATAAGGGGTCACTGATTCAGGCCCTTTGTATAGAACGTTGTTGTACGAATGCGCAGCATTATACCAGCCACGCAGATAACATCCAGAAAAAACAAGCGGTTGAGCTCTGTGCGGGCGATCTTTTCTTTTCCAACAGGAAAAGATGCTCTATTCTGTAACGATCATGATGAAATTTGATCCCACCAGCTATCCGACCGGTTCAGGTGTTTACCTGATGAAAGATGCGACCGGTTTGTATCTCTACATTGGCAAGGCGAAAAATTTACGCACACGCCTGCGTAACTATTTTGTTCCCGGTGGGGATGGCAGGGCACAGGTTCCATTGTTGATGGCCCGGGTCGCCAGTATTGAAGTCATTCTGACTGACACGGAAAAAGAAGCTCTGCTGCTGGAAAACAATCTGATTAAAAAGCATCGTCCGCGTTACAATATCGATCTGCGTGATGACAAAACCTATGTCTCAGTGCGTCTTGATCTCAAAGAAGAGTTTCCGGCACTTCAGGTTGTGCGACAGGTCCGTGGGGACGGGGCGCTCTATTTCGGGCCCTATGCTTCAGCGGGAGCCATTCGGCAGACCCTGAAAGAGATCTATCGACTTTTTCCCTTGCGGCACTCGCGTATCGAGCGTTGTCGTTTGCGTGGTCGGCCCTGCCTGTTTTATCAGATAGGTCAGTGCAGCGCCCCCTGCCACGGTCAGATTTCGCCCGCAGATTATGCCCAGTTGGTAAAGGGGGTTGTCGCTCTGCTTTCGGGCAGGGATCCCGAGGTTCTTCAACTGTTGCAGCAACGGATGGACGCTGCGGCGCAGGCGATGCGTTATGAAGAAGCCGCCCGTCTGCGCGATCAGATTCGTGCTATTGAGCGAAGTGTCGAGCGGCAGTCGGTGACCGATCTGGGTGGCGGGGATCAGGATGTGCTGGGACTGGAGCGCGACGGGGGTGAGGTTGAGCTGGTGTTGCTTTTTGTTCGCCAGGGGAAGCTGCTTGAAAAACGCAGCTGGTCGGTAGAGTGGCGACTCGATCTCGATGCGTTGATTGGTGATTTTTTGCGGCAGTATTACAGCAGCGGAGTGATTATTCCCGATCAGATTTTGCTGCCGACTCCCATCGAGGATGCAGCCCTGCTGGCGGACTGGTTAGGTGACCTCCGTAAGCGAAAAGTGCAGATTATTGCCCCGCAGCGGGGTGAGAAAAAACGTATGGTTCAATTGGCCTGCCGTAATGCTGAAGAGGCAAAACGCCAGCGTGGAAGTAAGAAAGAGGCCCGTGAGCGGGTTTTGCTCGAGATTCAGCAACGCTTTTTGCTGCCGGAGTTTCCACAACGGATCGAATGTTTTGACATTTCCCATGTTCAGGGAACGCAGATGGTCGGCAGTATGGCGGTGCTGCTTGATGGCGAACCGGCCCCTCAGGAGTATCGTCGCTACAAAATAAAAACGGTTGTCGGGTCTGATGACTATGCTTCGTTGGCAGAGGTACTGAAACGTCGTCTGGTACGGGGAATCAACGACAATTGTTTACCGCAGATGATTGTGATCGATGGTGGCAAGGGACAGCTGGGCGTCCTGGTGGAGCTGTTGGCCGAACTGGGGCTGAACGAGCGGGTCGGCATTGCCGGTATCGCCAAGAGCCGGGTGATTTCCAATGTTCGTGGCAAAGTGGTAGAGAAAAGCGAAGAACGTTTTTTTCTTCCTGGACGCAAGAACCCTTTGACGTTGCGGACAGGTTCTCCTGCACTCTATATGCTGGAGAGACTCCGGGATGAAACCCACCGTTTTGCCATTACCTATCATCGGGCTCTGCGGCGCAAGGCCACATTACGTTCAGGACTCGAAGATATCCCCGGTGTCGGTCCGGCACGGCGCAAAGCTCTGCTGAAATATTTTGGCAGTGTCAAAAAAATCAGGGCTGCCAGTCTTGAAGAATTACGTCAGATGCCGGGTCTGCCGCAAAAACTGGCCGAGACTCTCTACCGAGAGTTTCATCCTTCTCAGACAAAGGAAAACATGAATGATCATTGATTCTCTTGAAAATATCGCCAGCTACCAGACCTTGAACCAACGACTTGTCAGAGCGTTGAATTACCTCAGAGAGACAGATTTTTCCGGGCGATCGGTCGGTGAATATCCCCTTGAAGAACGTGATATTTTTGCCATTGTCAGTGACTATTCTCTGAAAACACGCGCCCAGGGCAAGCTTGAGGCTCATCGGCAGTATGTCGACATCCAATATCTTGTGCGGGGGACTGAAATGATCGGCTACGCTCCCCTGGCAGGTCAGGAAATCCTTGTCGATTACGAGCACGAAAAAGACTGTGTATTCTATCGGGGAGATTCTTCCCTGATCACCCTTGTCGCGGGAATGTTTGCTGTTTTTTTTCCGCAGGATTTACATATGCCGGGAATCGGTGACCCGGCCCAACAGGTGCGCAAAGTTGTGGTCAAGGTTCGACTTTAGCCTGAATCAGATTGTGAAAAACAGGCCCGAAGCGGGAGGGGGACGCTTCGGGCCTTGACAGAGTTCGCTATGATTTACAGAGGCGAAATCAATACTTGCCGAACTCTGTGTCATCCAGGGCGATTACTGCGGGGGCACCAGCCTGGTGTTGCCGGGGTTGCGCCGGGGCGCTTCCCCAGCCGGAGGTTTGCGGTGCCTGACGCGGAGCAACGGGAGCGGTGGCCTGAAGAGTTGTACTTTGCTTGAGGCGGAAGCGCCGTAACATCCCTTGCAGCTGAGTTGCCTGTCCGGAAAGCTCTTCAGCACTGGCGGCACTTTCTTCGGCATTGGCCGTATTCTGTTGCGTGACTGAATCGATCTGGCCTATTCCTTGATTTATCTGTTCGATGCCGTTGGCCTGCTCATCCGACGCAGCAGCGATTTCTTCTGCCAGATCTGAAACCTTGGTGACCTGAGCCGAAATCTGTTGCAGTGATTCTGCCGTGTCACTGGCGATGGTGGCACCATTTGCCGTTTTCTGAACGGAACCTTCGATCAGTTCAGCCGTCTCCTTGGCCGCCTTGGCACTGCGGGCAGCAAGATTACGAACCTCTTCAGCCACGACTGCGAATCCCTTACCATGCTGGCCCGCCCGAGCAGCCTCTACCGCCGCGTTGAGTGCCAACAGGTTGGTTTGAAAGGCAATCTCGTCGATAACCTTGATGATTTTGCTGATGTTTTGGCCTGCTTCGTTAATTTCTTCCATTGCGCCAACCATGCGTTTCATTTGCTGGTTCCCGGCATCGACTGCACCCTGGGCCTCTGTCGACAACTGGTTGACCTGGTTGGCGTTGGCTGCGTTCTGTTTGGTCTGTGAGGTCAGTTCAGTCAGGGAGCTGCTGATTTCTTCGAGAGAACTGGCCGATTCAGTTGCCCCTTGCGATAATGATTGCGCAGAATCGCTGACATGTACGCTGCCTGCCGCAATTTGTTCACCTGCCGATTGAATCTGGCCCATCACATCATTCAACTGAACCTCCAGTTGTTTCAGAGCGCCACGAATCTCATCTTTTGGCCCCCGTGGCTCGATGTGAAAAGTCAAATCACCTTCGGCAAGTTTTCGTAGTGAAGCGACCATCTCATTTTGCAGACTGTCGGCAAAACTGTCCATGGCCTTGGCCATCCGGCCAATTTCATCTTTCTGATCCATCTTCAGGCGGGTGCTGAGATCTCCCTGTTCCATCTCTTCAATCATCTCAACTGCGCGGTGCATGGGCCGAGAAACCATCCGGGCAAGAAAGAAAACCAGACCACCTGAAACCAGAATAGCTGCCAGCAGTACGGCCATGACAGACCAGAATACCCGGTTGACAGCGGCATTTAGATCGTCGAGGTAGACTCCGCTGCCAATAATCCATCCCCAGTCAGGATGAATTTTGATATAGCTCAATTTAGGCTGTGGCCCCTCTTTGCCCGGCTTTTCCCATTGGTATTTGACAAATCCTGCTCCACTTGCCTTGGCAACTTTGACCATTTCGTTGAACAGGTAGAGCCCGTCGGGATCTTTGACTCCCGCAAGATTTTTGCCTTCAAGGGCTGGTTTGATCGGGTGCATGATCATTTTAGGGGTGGTGTCATTGATCCAGAAATAGGCATTGCCCTGATAGCGCATCGTGCGGATTGCAGCTTTTGCCAGATCCTGAGCCTCTGATCGGCTGAGATCTTCACCAACTTCTTTGCTGTAATGATCGATGATTCCCCAGGCGGTATCGACGGCGGTAATCAGTTCACGCTGACGACTTTCATAGAGGTTGTCGCGGTAGTTGGAGTAAAGCCACAGGGCATTCAGAGTAAAGATTGCGATCAGTAATGTTGTGACCAGATAGATTTTTTTACCAATATTCAGGTTTCTTATTTTCATGGTTTCTCCTGCCCGACCTGATACAGGTCGTAATTCTTCCGGCTCCTGCCGGTGTCTGCTGATGGTTGATGGGACTGAGGGTTTGCCGGTATTCCCACCCTGTTGAAAACCTGACGAGTCACGCTGTGGACTTCGTTGGGCATACACTGGTGTACCGGAGGACTTAGATCTGTGATTTGACCGGTCAATTCAAGAGGATGTCCGGCGACAAGCAGTAATTCAAGGTTGGCAAATCTTTGCCGCATTTGAAATAACAGGGCAAAAAGAGAGCGATCATGATGAGGTTCGTTGAGCAAGAGCATGTCTGCGGGATTGTCCTTGGGGTCTTGCTGCAACAACCAATTACAGGCCTCAAGTTCGTCGTTGAAAATACTGACTTTAAATCCGGCCAGTTTTAACAAAAAGGCGATATTTGAGGGCGATACGTTGGCACAGTCAGCGACCAGAATGTGACGGAGCTCTCTCATACGAACTATCCAGCAAAAGAAAAAAAGATTTATGCGATGACAGTTGGAGAAGAAAAGCAATGCTGGTGCCAAGATGGAAGTTGATCTGCAAGATACTTATTTTATTGATGAAAAACTGTTTCTTGACTTGTTGATACATGACCGGGGGGTGTAACCAGGGTTGCAGCATAAAATGATCGTTGCCATGGAATGCCCTGAAAATGGGGACTGGCGTGGGGGTAACCGGATCGATTGATGAAACCAGGGTTACACCCCTGTTCTTGTCAGGCTGACTGGATTTTTTTTAGCCGTTTACTTAGCGCTGGCCGTGAAATACCCAACATGGATGCGGCGATGGTCTGGTTGCCACAGGCACGCTCCATGGCCTCTGCAACAAGCAGTTCACCTGTTTCCTGCAAGGTTGGCAGTTGATCGCCAAAGGTCAGTTTGGGCCCGACATTTTTCTGTTCAATAGCCATCACATTGTTATTGATGACTGAACGAAATGCGCGCATTGACAAGGTGCCTGTTTCATGGGTTCCAAGGGCATCCGAAACCATTGCACTCAGTTCACGAACATTGCCGGGAAAGCTGTAAGTTCCCAGAAGAACAGGAAGCTCCCGGGGATATTTTGGTGGGACGCGGCCCAGTTTTTTCGCCTCTTCACTTAACAGGTGATCGAGTAGCAGGGGGATATCACCACGTCGGTCGCGCAGTGGTGGTAAATCAACTCGATGGGCAGCCAGACGATAAAATAAATCGCGGCGAAAGCGTCCCTCATTCATGGCCGTTTCGAGGTTGCAGTTGGTTGCGACAACAATCCGGATATTTGCTTTGCGTGGCTTGTCGGCCCCCAGAGGCAGATATTCTCCCTCCTGCAGCAGGCGGAGCAACTTGACCTGCGACCCATGACTCAGATCGCCGATTTCATCAAGAAACAAGGTGCCCCCTGCGGCACTTTCGACCATGCCGGGGCGGGAACGATCGGCACCGGTAAAGGCACCACGCAGATGACCAAAAAGGCTGTCTGAGAAAACGTTGTCGTCGAGTCCGGCAACATTTATCGCGACCCAGGGTGCTTTGGGTCGGCTCAATTGGTGGACGGCACGGGCAATGAGCTCTTTGCCTGTGCCACTTTCGCCACTGATCAGCACCGGGTGCGGACCGGGAGCAACAGCTTCAAGGTAGCGGCAGATTGAGATCATCTGCGGATCAGCACTGATAATTTGGCTGAAGACTTCAGGGTTCTTGAGTTGCTGCCTCTGAAAAGAATCATTGAGCTGACGGTTTTCATTTTGCAGGGACAGCATTTTGAATGCCCGGGTAATGCCAGCCAGTAATTGATCCTGTTCTATGCTTTTGACAAAAAAGTCGAAAGCCCCCAATTTCATGCAGCGAACAGAGAGTTCGATCTGGTTTATTCCTGTCAGAACAATGACGGGTAGATCGGGGTGTTCGGCCAGAATCAGCGGCAAAAGTTCATCCCCCGTGAGGTGAGGCATGGTGATGTCGAGCAGGACCAGGTCTACTGGTTTTTGGTGTAAAAGGTCAAGAACCTGGCGACTGTCATTGCAGCGTTGAATATTGGTGATTCCTGCTGAACGTTCCAGGGCGATCGCCAGGCCGTTCAGCCAGGCCGTTTCGTCATCAACCAGCAGGACAGAGAGATTGTGCAGTTCGCTCATAACAACTCCTGATGGATTGGCAAACGCAAGGTGGCACAGGTGCCTTTACCCGGTTGAGAGTCAAATAGCAGTTGACCACCATGCTCACGAACAATACGTGCTGAAACCGAGAGTCCGAGGCCCGTCCCACCTGCTTCACGGCGGGTGGTAAAAAAGGGATCGGTGATGTGCTTCATGTTGTTGGGATCAATACCGACTCCCTGATCGATGACCAGCAGGTCGACCTGACCATTGGTTCTGTCGGCACGGGTGACAAGTTGCAACCGATCACTCCGCTTGCTCAGCGCTTCACAGGCATTGACCAGCAGGTTGACGATCACCTGTTCGATACGTTGAGGATTGCCGTGAACCAACGGGAGCGGTTCGTCAAGCTCACAGCTGAAGCGGTCAGTGGTTTTCTTGATCGTATTATTGGCCAACCTGAGGGCTTTTTCTGCAGAACGGTTCAAGTCAAAGTCAATCGTACTTTCTTGTGAATCACGTCGCGCAAAATCTTTCAGATCTTCAACAATCTGGCGGATACGCCGTGCGGCATCCTCCATCTCATCGGTCAGTTGCGGAACCAGTTCCCGTGCTCGTTCAATGGACAGACCCCCAACCTGTGTTGCCGGTTTCAGCTCAGCCAGAGTGTCGAGTGCATCGGTCAGAATATCATGCAGGGTTGGCATGTTGAGCAGAACAAGTCCGTTGGGATTGTTTATTTCATGAGCGACTCCTGCCGCCAGTTGGCCCAGTGATGCCAAACGGTTGGCGCGATCGGCTTCGGCCTGCAAGCGTTTTTTTTCAGCGATATCCTCAAAGAGCAGGACCATCCCTCCCGCTTGATGGCGGTTGTTGTCAAGCCAGGCCGTCGATAAACTGACGGTCAGTTTTGCACCTGTTCGATTGCAAAGTATCAACTCTTGTCCACTCATTCCCTGAGTTGAGAGAGTTTTTTTGTCTTCAGTCTTCAAACTGTCCAGCAAAGGACAGGGGTTGCCTTCAACTTCAGTTGCCAGCCAACCAAACAGTTGCTCTGCACCCCGGTTCCATAAGGTGACACGTTGTTGGCCGTCCAGCAGGACGACAGCCAGAGGTGCCGCCTGGAACAGGGCTTCAAGGGTTTGTTTGCTGGTGTCGAGCTGGCGACAGGCCTCTTCAAGTTCATAGGTCCGTTTTTGAACTTTGCTTTCCAGAGATTCCTGGTAACTCAGATTTTCCCGTCGCAGTCGTGATTGTTCAAGAGATCGCTCGATGGCGTGTTCCAAAACAGCCATGTTTGTCAGAGGTTTGGTCAGATAATCCCAGGCGCCGCGGCGAAGTGCTTCGATAACGTCCCGAATATCTCCGGTTCCGGAAATGACAACAACCGGGATTTCGGTTAACTCCTCTTGTAGCTGACTGAGGGTCGCCAGACCATCAAAATCAGGCATACGCAGGTCGAGAAGGATCAGATCAGGGTGGTGCTTTGTCGCCATTTGCAGCCCCTGACGGCCGGTTTCAGCCTCTAAAACCTGATAACCACCATCTTCAAGAAATAGACGAAAACTGCGGCGTACCAACTGCTCATCGTCAATGGTCAGAATTGTCGGATTAGTGGCCTGGTTCATGGTGATTGTTTTGACCCGAGTTAATTGTTGGCTGAAAAATATGCCGTCAATAATGAAAGCCAATCAATCTTATCAGTTGATGGAGGTTCTGCAAGGATGTAAGAGTGGTATTTTGTTGGTTGAATACAGGAGAAGAACACAAAAAAGGCCCCCGGTTTGACTCCGGGGGCCTCAGATCTTGCCAATAAAGGCGGGTGGGTCTTATTCGACGGTTACTTTGGCATCTTCAATAATCAGGGCATATTTGTAGCCGTAACCAAAATCCTTGTCGAGAGTCAGTTTGCCGGTCACCAGAACCGTATCACCGACTTTGGCCTCAGTTGAAGTGGTGATGGTAATATCGTTGGTCCCATCGGCGGCAGAGCCGCTGCCATCCTGAACATGCAACCAGTTCTTGCCCATGATCTGGGCATTGTACTTGACAACCTTGCCGCGCAGGGTAATTTCCTTGCCAGCCAGATCGGCTTTGCCGGCATTGATTTCAGCAACCGTTTTACCTCCGTCGGCTTTGGCGATGCCACTCAGGTCAACATCAGCCGGTGGCGAAGCGTTAACTTTGGTGTTGGGATGGTTTTCAGGCACAGCGGTATTTTTGTCGACAGCAGCATTGGGATTGAGGATTGAGTCGACGAAGTAGACCACATCAAAATCACGATCAAGCGATTTGCTGTGGTAGTTCTTCATCGGCATGCCGTCAGGAACGATGACATCATCACCGACAGCAACATTGAATTCCGGGGCAGCTGCCCAGATCTTCTGTTTGCCATCATCAACCTGGACATAGGTATAACCGGCGGCGTTCATGGTTTCGACAACCTTGCCGGTAATGCCGGCAGCCTTGGCGGCAGGGGCCGCAGCCTGAGGCTGGGCAGCAGGAGTTTCAGCTTTAGGAGCTTCTTCTTTTTTACCGCATGCAGCAAGAGCCAGAACTGCAAGGCCTACGACGAGAAATACAAGGATTCGTTTCACGGTACATCCTCCAACATGATGGTTTTTTACCGTCGGGATGACGGCCTTTAAATAATCCAATGGACGATAGCACAGGAGAAATAGCAGAGACAAGAGGGAGTGAACCTCTGACGGCGCTTTTTTACTTTTCATCTGAATCCGGCTCGGCCAAACGGTCAAACATCTGGCACAGCTGTTTAAGTCGTTCAGCGGCATGCAAGTCAAGCTGGTCCGGGGTCAGTCGCCAATTCCAGTTGCCCGTTGCCGTTCCGGGGCGGTTCATCCGTGCCTTTGCCCCCAGTTTCAGCAGGTCCTGCATCGGAATGACCGCCAGCCTGGCCGGACTGGCCAGGGCGCAGCGAATCAGGGGCCAGGGCATGTCACGGCAAGGCGTATCAAGATAGTCACGTAGTCTCTGTTTGCCCCGGCCATCCAGACCTTGCCACCAGGCCAGGCTGGTTGTGTTGTCATGGGTGCCGGTATAGACGACGGCATTTTGTGGATGGTGATGGGGCAGGTAAGGGTTCTGTGGCCCTGAATCAAAGGCAAATTGCAGAATTTTCATGCCGGGCAGGTTGAAACGATCTCGCAGTTGTTCAACCTGGGGAGTGATGACACCCAGATCCTCGGCAATCAATGGAAGGTCACCCAGATGTTCCTGCATCTTGACGAAAAAATCGCCCCCTGGGCCAGCTTGCCAGCTGCCATTAACGGCTGTTTTCTCAGTTGCCGGAACCGCCCAGCACGCCTCAAAACCACGAAAATGGTCGATTCTGATCAGGTCACACTGTTGCAGGTTCCATTGCAGTCGTGCTCGCCACCAACTGTAATCATCCGTAGCCATTTGTTGCCAGTTGTAAAGCGGATTACCCCACAGTTGTCCGGTCTGGCTGAAATAGTCGGGTGGGACACCCGCAACCACCAATGGTTTGCCTTGGTCATCAAGATGAAAAAGAGCTCGATTGGCCCAGACATCGACCGAATCGAAAGCAACAAAAATTGGCAGGTCTCCAAGGATCTGAATTCCTCTTTGGTTGGCGTAATCCTTCAGAGAAAACCATTGTTCAAAAAAGACAAATTGCAGATATTTTTCACGGCGGATTTCGGCATTCAGGCGGGTTCCCCAGTGATGCAGGGCTGTTTCCTGCCGGTTCCGCACCTCTGCGGGCCAGCTTTGCCACCCTTTGTCGTTCTGGGCTTGACGCATCGCCCGGTAAAAAGAATAGTCGTTGAGCCAGGCGGCTTGCCGCTGGCAAAAATCGGCATATTTTTGCTGACGTAATCCATCTGTGGCAAAGAAGGTTTCTGCTGCCTTGTTTAGCAGTGGCGCGCGTTGTTGACGACAATGGCTGAAGTAGATCAGGTCGTCAGGATGATGAGCGGGAGGAAAATTTGACTTTTTCAGATCGCCGACGGCAACCAGTTGCTCCAGGCTGATCAGGTCAGGGTTGCCGGCAAAGGCAGAAAAAGAACTGTAGGGGCAGTCGCCATATCCGGTGGGACCAAGAGGCAGAACCTGCCAGACAGACTGGCCTGCGGTTACCAGATAATTAACAAATTCACGTGCTTCAGCACCGAGGGTGCCGAGACCTTCCGGGCCAGATAGCGAGGTCGGGTGGAGCAGTAGACCAGATTTGCGGGTTTTGAGCATCGAATCCTCACAAGGTTATCAGCGGAGTTTTTCAGTATAGCTGATTTTCCAGAGTGAGGTTCGTTGACAGATAAAAGACCGTACTTATTTGATAAAATATCCGGCGACCCGCCAGGCTCCGTCTTTTCCCAGAGCGAGGATGATTGTTTCAAGGGCGGATTGCTTCTTTTGAAAAGAAGACAGATATTTCAGGGTGAGATATTTTCCATCCGGGGCTCCCTCGGCCCAATCTGACATTGATGCCTTGTCCTGTTTGCGGCTGATGACCGGGCCGACCTTATCACGCATATTCTGAATCTGTCGGTTCCAGACTTCGAGATAAATCTTGTCTTTTAACAGCGTCGATGATTCAGCCCAGCTTTGCTCATATTTTTGTGAATCCACCAGCTGTAAAAACTGCTCCGCTGCGGCAGTGCCCATAGCCAGCGTTTGCGAATCGACCCTTTTATGCAGGTTGGGAAAAAAGATGATTGCCGCGACCGCAGCCAAAGCGATGACGTGGATATGGTATTTCTTTGGGATAAGCATGATTCGACCCTCTTCAGTACCCTGCCAAGACAGCAGATTTCAACAAATATGAGCCCACAGATTAGCAGGATGAGAGGTTGCGGGCAAATAACAAATTGTTTATCAGAAAGTGTGGCTCAGCGTCAGGTATTGTCGCCCGACAAGATCAATTTTTGACAGTGGATGGCTGGCAGTAATGACTATCAGGTCTCTCCTTACTCTCCAGCCCCAATTTCAGCGGATAAAAATCTGTGCTGCTGCCGGTTTCTTCGATGGCCAGGGTCATTTTATACGCTCCCTCGCTTTTCGCATGCCATCAAAAATCGGCGTGGCAATATCTTCGGGGAATCCTTCGGGCAGGTTGGTTTCAACTTGCACAATGACCTGATCCATTTCACCCAACACGCGATCAATGATCCGGGTCATTTCGTCTGCGGGGAAGTTGCATAGTTTAGCCGTTGATAGCCAGTGACGAAGGGACATCTGTTCCCAGTTATAGTGACGGTTCTTGCCCCGTAGTGCCATCGCCATGCGAACTTCTTTCCGGTGTAAATACCCTTTAGCCACAAGTGGGTAGGCTGACATTACATCATATGCCGGAGTGAGTTGAAACTCTCCTTCAGGAAGCAGGAAGATGCTGAAATTCTTTGCGTGGCCATCAATCGCTCCCAATATCCAGAATAGAAAAACTTGAGTCATAAACGTTTTTCGATCTTCCAGGCTGTTGTTTGAACCAAGGAGCAATTTCATGACTTGCTTGATGCCAGGCCCGCCGTCCGCTTCATATTTGAGTTCTGGCGGAACATTAAGTGCCTGGCACATATCTTCCTGTGGAAGACGCATCAGCCAGGTCTTTCCGGGTGCCCAACGGCGGTCAAATCGCTCGACAACCAGGGCCTTTGTCTCTGCGAAGACCATCATTTCTGTATGGGCAACGCGAAGACCATAGGCCTTGAGAATCGTATGACAAAGCCATTCATTTTCAACGCTGTCACTCAGGTCAATATTGCTGTGTTCAATTCGTCCTATCGGGAGCTTGAAAATATGACTTGTTGGGGTTGCTCTTAGAGGGAGATACCACTCATCTTTGAGCTTCAGGAAGGCTGTTTTTTCCTGCGCTCCGGCAACAGATATCCTGAATTCCTTATCTTCTCGCATGCCGAGTGGCATGGTTCTGTAGTTTTTGAGCGTTTCGGCAATATCGGAATCAGTCAACGGTTCTGATTCAATCTTTTGTACATCGACGTGAATGTCTTCAGGGGAGAGTTGTATTGCCCCGACACAGTCTCGACCAACGTGCCATAATAGGTCAAATCCTCTGTTTGATTTGGCGCCGAATCTTTTTTGTATACGGTTTCTGATAGGTAGACTGTCGGGGAGCAGGTTGTCAAAAAAGTTTTCGACGATATCTCCAGTATAGGTCTGATCTGTTAAGGGCATAGAGAGTGATAGCGCACGCCCTGATACATTGGCAAGCCAGGTTGTGTCGTAATTGAAGGCAAGCCTCCCATGTGGTGTCCGCGAAAGAAGGCCGACCTTTTCTCCATTCATCAAAACGAATAACTCTGCTCTTTGACGTTTGCGCCCCATTTACCAGTGACCTCCCTCGCTTTTGTTGGACGACCTGTCGCGAGGCCTTACGATCATTTCCATATCCAGGGCGGCCATCAGGCGGAATAGGGTGTCTATGCGGACATTGGACTCGCCCCTCTCGATTTTAGACAGGGTCGGCTGGTCAATGCCCACTGATCTTCCCGCTTCTGTTTGGCTGAGTCCTTTCTTTTTGCGAATGGAACGAAAAATATGGCCAAGACTTTCTGGTGAGGTTATTTTCGTCCTCATGTCAATCTCCTTGAGGTTGATTCAATGTTGATTTTATAGCTATTAGATTATAAAGCTAAAATATAGTCAATAGGCTATAGGTATAAAATATAGCTTAAGGGCTATAAACCCGGCAGGGTGGGGGCATGCGCAGGTTGTTGTGGATATTTGAGTTGGCGCTTTGAGAAGGAGTTCTCTGGCTGAACCTTGTGAGGCCAGATTTGTACATAAAGCGAAAAAACTCCATGGGAACACCGACAATACATAGATCTCCGTATGCCCTTGTTGACACCTCAAATTTTTTGAAATGACACACCGCAATTGATACACATTCGAACCTGTAAAGCAGGTACAGAAAAAGCCCTTGAAAAATCAAGGGCTTTTTCGTTTTTGGCGGAGGCAGATGAGAATCGAACTCACCTGGGACGGGATACGCCCCACATCGGTTTTGAAGACCGTGAGCGTCACCAGAGCGCTGGCTGCCTCCGTGTTTAATCTGGCAATCAGGGACGAATAATCCGTCCTGCATTCAGTTGCGCTTCGACGATCTCAAGCATATTGGTGATCCGGCCTGTCTGCAAGTTTTCTTTGAGTTTGTAGAATTCGAGACAGAGACCACAGGAAGCGATGTCGATTCCGCGGCAAGCGAGCTTGTTGAGAACCTCAACAGTTTCAGCTCCATCACAGGCCAGTTTGACAGCACTGTTGACGAGATAGATGCTGTCGGGAATTTCTCCTGTTTCAAGTAGAGTGATGAGGAAGTTTTTCAGTAGTAGCCGACCGAGTTCATCGTCACCATCTCCCATTTTGTTGCTGGCACAAAAAAGGATTGTTTTACCGCTGATCTGTGACGTTTCTTCCTGGGTTGTCCTGGCCTGGCCCGGGATAAGTCGCAGACAGGTGAAGCCGTCTCCGGTCTTTTCTTCGATCTGGTAGCCACTATTTTGAGCCAGTCGGCTGACATTCTGCCGTGCGGCCTCATCTGCCAGCAGGACCTCAAGGGATTGCTGGGGATTTTTGAGGATTTCTTTACGCACTTCAATTACCGGTTGCGGGCATTGCCAGTCACGGCAGTCGATCTGTTTCATATTGTTTTCCTGTTGCTGTCAAATTTATGGGTCAGGTTCTGGTCAGATCAAAAATAGCGCGGCCCATTGTAGCGGGAAAATCAGCTTCTGCAAAGCTGTACCAGAGTTTCTACGTGAGCCGTTTGCGGAAACATATCAACAGGTTGAACTTTTTTTATCAGATACCCCCGGGTGGTCAGCAAGGCCAGATCGCGGGCTAGACTCTCCGGGTCGCAGGACATATAGATAATCTGGTGCGGCCTGAGCTCGCCGAGTTCTTGCAGTACTTCTTCATCACAACCTTTACGTGGCGGGTTCAGACAGGCCAGAGCCAGGTCAGAAAACTCTTCCATCAGCTTTTGCAGTTCTTCGCTGGCATCACCGGCGCGAAAAGAACAATTGGTCAGTCCGTTCAGCTCGGCATTGGCCCGGGCATTTCGTACTGCGGCGTCAACCACTTCGATTCCAACAACCTGTCTGGCGTCCTGAGCCAGATGCAGACTGATTCCGCCAACGCCACAGTATAAATCCACTGCGGTCTGTTGTTTGTTTAATCCCGCCCAGTCGCGAATCATGCGGTAAATACGTGCCGCCTGCTGATGATGAACCTGAAAGAATGAGGTTGGACCGATGCGCAGGCGGATATCACCCACCTGATCGAACAGGTCAGGGGCTCCGTGCAGCTTGATCGTTTCGTTCCCGATAATGACGTTGCCGATTGACGCGTTGACATTCTGGTGGATTGCAATAACTTCAGGAATTTTGCGTTGCAACCATTTGCCCAGTTTGGGCAAAAAGCGCAGGTCGCGTTCGCGGCTGACAAAGGTGACAATCGCTTTTCCGCTTTGAGGTGAGACACGTATCAGCAGGTAACGCAGCAGACCGCGCTGGTGGTTGGGATTATAGACCGGGATTTTTAATTTGGCGATCTCGTCGGCCACCACTTTGACAATCCGGTTGATGAGCGGATGGTGCAGCGGACAGTCTTCAATCCCAACGATCTGGTGGCTGCCACGCCGGTAGAGACCAATTTTGATTCCGTGACGTTCACGTGCCACGACCAGTTTGCAGCTGGTGCGATAGCCCATACTTGGTTCGGCAACCAGGGTTTCTTCGACCTGGATATCCTTCAGCCCTTTTTCGGTCAGGGCATCGATCACGCGTTGGCGTTTGAATGCCAGCTGGCCTCGATCACTCAGGTTGATCAGCGGACAACCGAGACAGTCGTTGGCACAGGCGCAGGGCGATGCCGCACGGCGTTGCGGGTTGCGCCGCAGCACCTTGAGCAGATGAGCGGCAATCCGGTGCTGTCCACGATGCTCAACCGCCGCCAGCACAATTTCTTGTGCCAAGGCTCCTGGTACCGAAACCGGTTGTCCCTGATGCCGACCCTGACCAACCCCGTCCTTGTCCAGATGGTCGATACTGATCTTCAGGGTTTCGCGGGCCGGTTTTTTGGTCTGTTTTCTTTTCACGTGATCATTCTCTTTTGTCTGACTATAGCTTTGCGCAGACTACTTGTGGTGTCAGTCTCTGTCAATCTCTGGTCCTCCTCTTTCGGGAGGAGAGGGCAACTTTGATGCTTGTGACAAAACAGACAAATTTATGCTTCTTCCTGGCCCCCGGATTCTCCGTCACCCGTCATGCTTTCTTCACGCTTGCGCTTTTTTTTCTCTTCTTTTTTGGCTTTTCGAGCACGTTCTTTCTGGCGCTTTTCAAAGTCGTAATTGGGTTTTCTGGCCATTTTGACCTCCCGGTCTCTGGGTTAACGGCAGGCGAAAAAAAAGCCCCGCGGAAACCGCGGAGCCTTTTTAAGCAAACCTGCGCAAATGTTACTTAGATTTTGCGAACATTTGACGATTGGGGACCTTTTTGGCCCTGGGTGACCTCAAAATTCACGCGATCACCTTCAGCGAGAGATTTGAAACCTTCGCCTTGTACTTCGGAAAAATGAACAAACACATCAGGTCCGTTATCTTGCTCGATAAAACCAAAACCTTTAGAGTCATTAAACCACTTCACTGTACCTTCAGCCATCTTTTTTCTCCATGTTTCCTGTGGAAACTTCTTTTGTTTGTGCAACTTCAATCGCCACCGAATAAAAAACACACAGCCAGAGTGGTCTGCGTGTTCTGTATCACCTTTGACACCTTGTCAAACCGCGAGCGTTGAAAACTCTTACACAAACTTACTTGAGAGGCACTGTCGCACAGCTGACTGGTAAAAGGCAAGCTTTCAGTTCTTTTAAAATGAAATGAGCTTGAAAACAGGTAAATTTACCCTTGACGTTCAGGCGGTGCCCCGGCAATTTGACGCGAGTGTCCCGTTTGAGTCGTCATGTCAGTTACGCTGAGCTATTTTAGCTGTGGACCTGTCATCTTTTTTACTTTTGGGTGGTGCCTCAGCTGGGGTACACTGCTACGGCATGAGTTCTTCATTTCGAATCAGTCAATCGGCAGTGTGTCCGGGGGGTAACGGGGCAAAAGGATGACTGTGATACGGAATTGTCAAGCGTCTGAATCAGGAAATATATAGTTGTTCTTTGCCTGGCACGGGCAGGTTTTTCATGTTCGAAAGGTGTGAATGTGACGGATAAAACCCGACAGATCAAACTTGGTCATCTCAGCATCGGGGGCGGGGCACCGGTGGCGGTGCAGTCGATGTGCAATACCGATACGCGAGACACAGAGGCGACCTTGACACAGGTCCGGGCGCTTCACGAGGTCGGCTGCGAGATCGTGCGCTGTGCGGTGCCCGATATGGCGGCAGCGGAGAATCTGGGTGCCATTATAAACGAGTGTCCGCTGCCGCTGGTGGCGGATATTCATTTTGATTACAAACTGGCGTTGACCGCTGTAGGGCAGGGGGTGGCAGGATTGCGGTTGAACCCGGGCAATATCGGTGAACGCTGGAAGGTCGAAGAGGTAGTGAGGGCCTGCGCCGAGCGCCGGGTGCCGATTCGGATCGGGGTCAACGGCGGTTCGCTGGAGAAGGAGCTGCTTGAAAAGTACGGTCATCCCAGCGCCGAGGCAATGGTCGAGAGTGCGCTGGGACATATTCGTATCCTCGAAGAATTGAACTACTCCGAGATCAAGGTCAGCCTCAAGGCTTCGGATATTCACCGCACGGTCGAGGCCTATCGGTTGTTGGCGCAGCAGGTCGATTACCCCTTGCATATCGGTATCACCGAGGCGGGTACGACCTGGAGCGGTACGATCAAGAGCGCGGTGGGGCTGGGGACTCTGCTCTACGAGGGGATTGGCGATACTCTGCGGGTGTCGCTGACCGGCGACCCGGTCGAGGAGGTGCGGGTTGGCTTCGAGATTCTCAAGAGTCTCGGTCTGCGCGAGCGGGGTCCGATTTTTGTCAGCTGTCCGACCTGTGGGCGCTGTCAGGTCAACCTGATCGAAGTCGCTGAAGAGGTTGAACGGCGATTGCAGGATCTGCCCCTGCCGATCACCATTGCGGTGATGGGCTGCGTGGTCAACGGCCCTGGTGAAGCCAGAGAGGCCGATCTGGGCATTGCCGGTGGCAAGGGGCAGGGGCTGCTGTTTCGCAACGGTGAAGTTCTGCGCAAAGTACCTGAGAGTCAACTGGCTGATGCCCTGGTGGCGGAAGCGCAGGCGCTGGTCGCCGCACGGCAGGATGCCGGGACATGCTGAACACCCGGCGGTTGCTGGCCAGCTTTCTTGTCTTGTTGCTGACCTACCTGCCGGGTTTTTGTGCGGGGTTTGAACTCGAGCCCCTGACGACGCGCAATCTGTCGCCTGCGGTGATCGGCTTCGGTCTGCCGGTCCCCGGTCCGGCCCGTGTTCTCGGTCCGGGAGCCGGGCAGGCTGCGCTCAGTTTTGATCTTGTCAACAATTATGCCCTGTCCGAGGGGGCTGGTGAGAGTCTGCTGTTTGACGGAGAAAGTTACCGTGCGGCATTTTCGTTTGATTACGGCATTTCCCCGGGGGTGGAGTTTGGTGCCGAGCTGCCGTTGATCGCGCATCGGGGCGGTTTTCTCGATAGTTTCATCGAGGGCTGGCATGACTTCTTCGGCTTGCCGCAGGGGGGACGTGAGCAGACGCCACGTAATCGGCTGAATTATCGTTATTCCCGCGTCGGTGGTGAGGGTTTTTCTCTTGATTCCGACAGTGGCGGGGTCGGCGATTTTTCCTTGCGAGCCGCTTGGCAGCTGTGGCAGAACTCTGATTTGACAAGCTCCTTGGCTCTGCGCGGTAGCCTGAAACTTCCGACCGGAGACGCGTCCGAACTGACCGGTAGCGGCAGCACAGATGTCGCTTTGTGGCTCAGCGGCGAGCAGCGCCGACAGGTTTCCGCTGGGTTGCTGCTGTTCTATGGCGGGGCCGGTGCTCTTTTGGGTACAGACGGTGATCTGCTGCCCGATCAGCGGCGCAATCTCGTTGGTCTGGTGAATCTGGGTTTCGGTTGGCAGCCTTGGAGTAGCCTTGGTCTGCAGGTTCAGTTTGACGGTCACAGCAGTTTTTACCGGGGCAGTGATTTCCGTGAACTGAACCGGTTTGCCGGACAACTGGCCATGGGGGGCAGTATCGCGCTTGGTGAAAAAACGGTTCTGGAGCTTGCGGTGGTAGAAGATATTATCGTTCGGACCACGCCGGATGTTGGTTTTCATCTGACCCTGAGGCACCGGTATTAGGTGTCCATGCCTGGGAGGTTTGTCTATGCCTGAGCTGCTCATCGAGCCGATAAAGCTAGAATATCAGCACCTGTTGGACAAAGGTGATTTCTCCGGCTACGCTGCGGCACTATGCGAGGATGGCCCGCGCTGGTGGTTTGAGATGGAGACCCTGGCCATCCTGGCCCATCTGCGGCCGCTCATGGCCGCTGCCGGCAGCGGTGATATTCCCCCGCGGCTGCAGCTGTTGAGCCTGGCCATAAACCCCGCTACTCCCATTGAGATGCTCGACGAACTGTACCTTGGCCTACGCCTTGGCGGAGATTTGGAGGCAGCGGCAATGTGCGCCGGGGCCGGTGTGGCGAATATTTGGGACAGTGGAGCCAGGTACAGTCGGTATCAGGTATGGTATGAACGTTTAGGAGAGCTTCTTGCCGAGGGGCCTGACATTTCTCCATTGATGGCGGCGTCCATGCACGGTTTTCGTGGTTTGGTGGAGATGACAGGGCATGGCACCCCGCTGGCGGCGGAAAAGAGTTACCGTGATATGTCTCGGCAGGCCGAAAAGGCGGGCTCTGCGTCCCTGCGCCTCTTTTTTGCGGCAGCGGCAGCTTATTCCCTGCTTTGGCAGGGAAGGTTGACCGAGGCCGAGGTGCTGCTGACTGATATGGCCCCCCTCTGTGCACTGCCGGAGACATCGGGGGTATGTAAAATCTATTACCAGACCACCCTGGGATTGACACGGACGATCTGTGGCGATGCGCAGACCGGCCGGGCGGTGTTGGAAAAGATCGTTGGTCTGCCCTTTTTTCCGGAGCTGCCGCCACCGGTCTTTTATCTCGGCTACGGACATCTTTTGCACGCCATGGCCGATTCCAGCACCGAGGAAGAGATCGACCGGATTGCCGACAAGATCAGGCAGCGGGCGGTGCCTGAGCAGAATTATTTTCATCATTCCTACCTGCATTTCAACCTGGGCATCGCCTATCTGGGCACGGCTGCCACCAAAAAAGCTCACGTCCACAGCAAGGAGGCGATCAGAATCGGCGAGTTGAGCGAAAGTCCAATCTCCGTCCATATGCCCTCCTTTTTGTATGGCCAGAGTTTGGTGGATCTGAACCATCTGGATGAGGCTCGTGGGCATTTTCTGGACTGGCTGGATAAATGGGCGGAAACCGGATATCTGCTGCTGGCCGCCGCCGGAGCCCTAGAACTGTCGGCGATCGCTGCCAGGCGGGGAAATATTGATGATGCCCGAAAATTCCATGATCGGGCGGTGGCGTACATGCCCCAGGGCGAGAGGTTGCCCTGTCTTTTTCGCGGCAATAATTTTATGACGGAACTGTCCGCGACACTCTTCCCCGGCGACAGGGAAGGTGACGGTGAAATGGTCGGCGGTAACGCGGCGGTGAAGATTACCATCTTCGGCTCCCTGGCGGTGAAGATCGGAGAGCACAGGGTATATGATCGTGGTTGGCGGGGAAGGGGAGTGAAAAAGCTGCTGGCTGCCATCATCGTATATGGCGGAGAAAAGGTAGCCGTTGAGAAACTTACCGACCTTCTCTGGCCGGATTGTGATGGTGACCGGGCTTACAGTAACCTGAAGATGGCTCTGTCACGTCTGCGGCGGGTGGGCTGTATCAAGGGGGAGGCGGCACTGCCGTGGCTGGTCATGAAACAGGGCAGGATCTCTCTGGTCAGGTCGCTCTGCGGGGTAGACTCCCTGCTCTTCCAGGAGAATCTGGCCCGCGCCGGGCAGGCCGCTGATCCATTGCCTTTTCTACGCACAGCCATCGCCCGGTACCAGGGGGATTTTCTTGAGGATATCGAAGAGGATTGGATAATAAATCACCGCAACCTTCTGCGCCGTGAATATGTCAGGGCCGTGACGGAATGCGTCAAACTCCGGCTTTCGCGGGATGAGGAGGCCGACTGTCTGTCGTGCCTGGCCGCTGCTTTACGGCGGGAGCATTTGAACGAAGAGCTTTACGCTTTGATGATGAAGGT
>JAJRWH010000090.1 GCA_024276935.1 Deltaproteobacteria bacterium | reverse complement strand
TGATGCAAATGACGGGGGCGGCATTTCAGGCTGAAGTGAACCTGAAAGAACAAGTCACTGACCCCATAAGCCACACCCCCGTCAAGGAGAGTTTACCAGATTGAAGGAGTGGCCCGCCATCTGCAAAATCCGATGGTAGACTCTGAGATTTTTTAAATCATGTCCCTTCAGCGTAAATCAGCGTCCCATTCCAGCTTTTGACGTCGAACACCGAACCCCCTACCCCTTCCTCCGGATCACCACAAGAACCAATCCAAGCAGAGAGCCGCCGACCGCATAGGAAAAGTCTTTCCAGCTTGCCTGGCGGGTCGGTAGAAAATTCTGTGCAGACTCAAGCAATCCGAGAAAAAGGACAACGACCAAAAATGTGACAATACGCTTTTGCGTCACTCGCGAGACACACGAAAAGGCCAGCAGAAAACTTGTCAAAAAATGCCCGACATTGGATATTTTCCAGCCGCGTTCTCGTACCCAGGCCGAATCAACATCCAGGAGACTGCCCGCAAAAACATAAAGATTCGTCAAAGTCTTTTCGGGCATCAGAGACAAGCTGGCCACAACCACAATCAGAGAAAAAATCAGGATATTTTGAGCCTTGTTACTCAAACAGATCGGCCTCATCAAATGACGTTGCGTCAGCATCTTTGGCAGAAAGAGCCGGAGAACCCGCATCCGGCCAGGCAATTGCCAACCGGGGATCATCCCAACGAATACAGCGTTCATGTTGCGGAGCATAGTAATCGGTCGTCTTGTAGAGAAATTCCGCCGACTCACTCAGCACCATAAACCCGTGAGCGAATCCTTCGGGTATCCACAACTGGTGCTTGTTTTCAGCGGACAATATTTCTCCCACCCAGTGTCCGAACGTGGCAGAGCCTTGACGGATATCAACGGCGACGTCGAAGACTTCACCAGCGACAACCCGTACCAGTTTCCCCTGAGGCTGTTCTATCTGGTAGTGCAATCCACGCAAAACGCCCCGACGAGATTTGGAATGATTATCCTGAACAAAATCGACATCAACCCCGGTCGCCTGTTGAAATGCTTTCCGGTTGAAACTTTCATAGAAAAAACCACGCTCATCCCCGAAAACTTTCGGTTTAACAAGCAAAACATCGGGTATCGCTGTTTGGGTAATATGCATTGAACCTCTTCTTCCATGTCACTGCGAGAGACAGCTTTTACAACCAGTCACGCCCACTCGTTACACTCATTCGAGACGCAGAGGACGCTGAGAAAATCTGGCCCAAACTCCCGGTCTATCAAAGACAAGATCTTCTGCCTTTCCTCTGCGTTCCCTGCGGCTCTGCGAGAGACAACTTTACAACCAGTCACGCCCACTCGTTACACTCATTCGAGGCACAGAGGTCGCGGAGAGGTCATAAGTTATTGACGACGCGCGTTATACCATCCTTCAAAAGATTTTCGTTGAAATTGATCAGTAATCCAAGCGGCTTATCGGCCAACCGCAGATAGGTCAATAACTGTTTTTTATGTACCGGTCTGACATTTTGAACCGATTTCAATTCTACAATAATTTGATTTTCAACGAGAAGATCAAGCCTGAAAGCATCATCACAAATAATTTCCCCACAATAGTTGATCGAAATAAACTTTTCTGACTCTACCGCAAGACCGGAGTTTTGTAGCTCGTAACACAAACAACGCTGATAAACAGATTCGAGCATTCCAGGTCCAAGTTCACTGTGAATTTTGATCGCAAACTGAATAATTGATCCAGACAACTCATTCAAAACCATTTTCTTTCCCCCCTCTGCGTTCTCAGCGTCTCTGCGAGAGCTGCCTTTGCCCTTATCACGCCCACTCGTTACACTCGTTCGAGGCACAGAGGTCGCGGAGAAAACCTGACCCAAACTCCCGGTCTATCAAAGACAAGACCTTCTGCCTTTCCTCTGCGTTCCCTGCGGCTCTGCGAGAGCTGCCTTTACCCTTCCCGGTTAAAACTGATCCTCCAGCACCATCTGCAGATAATCCCGATAACTCGACCTGGGTGTCGTCTCAATGACCTGCGCAAACTGAACCTGATCAATAAATCCGTTGCGGTAGGCAATTTCTTCCAGACACGCGATTTTTAAACCCTGCCGCGCTTCCAGGGTGCCGATAAAATGGCTGGCTTCAAGCAGGCTGTTATGCGTTCCCGTATCCAGCCAGGCAATACCACGACCCAGCTTCTCAACCTGCAACTCACCCCGGTTGAGATACGCAAGGTTTACATCAGTGATTTCCAGCTCGCCACGTGCAGAGGGCTTCATTTCCTTGGTTATTTGAGAAACCTTGCCATCATATAAATACAAGCCCGGCACAGCGTAATGCGATTTTGGGTGAGTGGGTTTCTCTTCAATACTCAGCACCCTGCCCTGTTCATTAAAATCAACAACACCATACCTCTCCGGGTCGGTGACCGGGTACCCAAAAACTTTTGCCCCGCCGGAAAAATCACGCACGATTCGATCCAGACCCATCTTGCCGTAAAAAATATTATCACCAAGAATTAACGCAACCGGCTGATTATCGATAAAATCCTCACCAACTAGAAACGCCTGGGCAATCCCCTTCGGCTCGGGTTGAATCGTGTAAGACAGTTTGATTCCCCAGCGCGAACCATCCCCCAGCAAGGCCTCAAAACGTGGCGTATCCTGTGGCGTGGAAATGATCAGAATATCCCGAATCCCCGCCAGCATCAACGTCGACAAGGGATAGTAGATCATCGGCTTGTCATAGACCGGCTGCAACTGTTTGCTCGCCACCAGGGTGAGCGGATAAAGGCGGCTTCCTGCACCACCAGCAAGGACAATTCCTTTTTTGATTCCAGACATCGTGCATTCCCTCCTGATTATAGATCAATGTGAAAAGTGATGACGTTCGAGAAAATATTGCTTGAGGCTATCCTGCCATGTCGGTATTTGACTGCCCGTTGCGAGTAAATACTTGTCTTTACAAAAAACAGAATAGGCCGGACGCTTGGCTGGTAACGGGTAATCTTCAGTAGCAATCGGATTGATTTGCTTTACCTTCACCTCGACTCCGCAGTTCCGTGCCTGATCGATTATTTCTGCTGCAAAACCATACCAGCTACAGAAACCTGCATTTGAAAAATGGTACGTACCGTAAAGGTCTGAGACTGGT
>JAJRWH010000089.1 GCA_024276935.1 Deltaproteobacteria bacterium | reverse complement strand
TTTCTTGACATCCCCACTGGAATGATAGATATTCTTAGCCAACGGACGCTCTAAGTGTCCGGAAGCCCGGTGACCCCCCCCCTCCGTCACCGGGCTTTTTATTTTTATTATCATCAAACATTAACAGCCCAACTCTTCCCGACCGCAACGTTCGATCTTCTGCTTAACCTCTCTGTTCCCGATAAATAAGCCATTCTCTCCCTTGCCCGCCAGAAGATAAGAGTCTATTATTTAATTTGAACTTACCAATCAAGAGAGAGCCCTATTGCTATGAAAAAATATCTGTCACTCTGTATCGAAATTGAAGAGACAATCGCCCGAGTCTATCGCCAGATGGCAAAGTCCACGAAACTTCCAGGCGAACTGAAAACCCTGTTACAAACTCTGGCAGAAGAAGAGGATGATCATGCCATGCAGCTTCGCTTTGCCTTGCGCTTTCCCGCCGGAGCAGCAATGGTCGATAAGCCTTATGATCGTACTGCAGCACAAAATCTGCTCAACAGAGCAAAAGAGCTTTACAAGAAAACCTGTCAGCATGAATGTGACCTTAACCAGGCCATTGAAACCGGGATTGAACTTGAAGAGGATTTTTGCCAGGCCCACATTGGCAACAGTATGGAATTCAGAGATGAAAATTTAAAAAAAATGTTCGCGGCCCTGGCTCAGGACGACAAGATCCACAGTCAAAAGCTGCTTGATGCCAGAACCCGCTTCCTCGGGTAAGCCCCCTCCAAAAATGCCCCGGGCTGAGCGTTCATTACACACACGTCTTGACACCAGACCTCAACAGATACGTGGGAGCTGCTCTCCTGCCAGCATTTCAATAGAACGTAAACCACCGATAGCAGTGCGCATCATCACCCGACCGGAAGAACTCTCCGTGACTTCACCGATCAGGGTCGCATCCGCACCAAACTCGCAGCTGCGCATAGTCGCCAGAATCTGATCCGCCTCCTGGCCATCGACAATCGTCAACAATTTGCCTTCGTTGGCAACAAACAGAGGATCAAGGCCTAAAATCGCACAGGCTCCGGCCACCGCATCGGCGACCGGCAGGTTTTCTTCGGCAAGACAGATATCGACTTCTGACTGAAGAGCAATCTCCTTGAGCGTTGTCGCAACCCCACCACGAGTCGGGTCGCGCAGAACATGGATCGCGCTGCCATGTACCTCGAGCAATTTGGCGACCATGCCATTCAAGGGCGCACTGTCAGTAGCAACATCGGTTTGCAGATCGAGCCCCTCACGACTGGCCAGAACCGCCATGCCATGGTCACCGATACTGCCGTTAATCAAAACCTTGTCCCCCGGTCTGGCCGCACTTCCCGCCGGACGCAAACCATGATCGAACACCCCGATGCCGGAGGTGTTGATAAAGATCTTGTCGCCCTTGCCACGCGGCACGACTTTGGTGTCTCCGGTCACAATTCTGACCTGAGCCTTGTCTGCTGCCAGCTTCATCGCCCGAAGAATTTCACCCAACTCGTTCAGCCTGAGACCTTCCTCAAGAATCAACCCGACACTGATCACCAATGGTCGCGCACCACTCATCGCCAGGTCGTTAACCGTGCCGTTGATGGCCAGATCACCGATATTGCCGCCAGGAAAAATGATCGGATCAACCACGTAACTGTCGGTGGTAAAAGCGATCTGATTGCTCTCGATTCCACTAACGACCGCTGCATCGTTCTGTTCTGCCTGAGCAACCTGTGAAAGGGTAGGAATAATCAACTCATCAAGCAGCTGATGGCTCAACTTGCCACCACTACCGTGACCGAGCAGGATAATATCGTTTTGCACAAAAAAACTCCTTCAATCCCCCACCGAAGGGGGCAGACAAGGGTTCAGCTGCAAAGCTTGCGAACGTTGCTGGTTAAAACCTGACGGAATCTACTCCGACACACGAAAAATGAACAGACACCACAGATAAGCCTTAGCAGTCCCCGTATTTGTATTCTGCGGCACAGGTTCCTTCACTGCTCACCATACAGGCTCCGATTGGATGTTCCGGGGTGCAGGTTTTACGGAATAAAGGACAGGACCTGGGCGTCATTTTACCTTTGAGAATTTCTCCACACAGGCACCCCTTATGTTCACGCGGCTCCTCAACGTCAACCGGAACAGCCTGCAACGCATCAAATTTCAGATACTCACTCCGCAACTGCAAACCACTCTCAGGAATCAGACCAACCCCGCGCCAGAGTGCATCACAGGGCTCAAAAACCTGGGCCAGGATAGCCTGCGCGGCACGGTTTCCCTCAGGTTTGACAATCCGGCTGTACTCACATTCGACCCGGGCCTCACCAGCCACCACCTGGCGAACCAGTAACTGAATGCCACGCAGCATATCGACCGGCTCAAAACCGGTCACCACACAGGGCACGGCATATTTTTCGGCCAGCACGCGATAAGCATCTGAGCCGATCACGGCACTGACATGAGCAGGACAGATATAACCGTCAACCTTCAGCTCCGGGTCACTGGTCAGAGCCGCCATTGGCGCGGGCATTGTCTTGTGCGCACAAAGAACAAAATAATTTTTCAGACCACGTTTTTGCGCTTCAAGGATACTGCCGCCGATAGTCGGTGCCGTGGTTTCGAAACCGACACCAAGAAAAACAACCGTCTTCTCAGGGTGTTTTTCTGCCAGACCAACTGCATCAAGTGGCGAATACACAATCCGCACGTCGGCCCCCCGGGCCTTTTCGAGCTGCAAACTGCTCGTTGAACCAGGAACCCGGATCATATCGCCAAAAGTGGCAACAATTGTCCGGGATCGCCGGGCATAAGCAACGGCCTGGTCGACATAGGTGAGCGGAGTCACACAAACCGGACAGCCCGGACCACTGATCAACCGCACCTGCTGCGGCAGCAAGCTGCGAATCCCATGTTGATAGATCGACATGGTATGGGTTCCGCACACCTCCATCAGGGTCATGCGTCCCTCGTAGCCCCGGACATCCTGATGGATGGCTGCAACCAGTGCTTTAGCCAGTTCAGGATCTCGATATTCGCTGCTGTATTTCACAAGTCCATCCCGCCGTTATCGAGAACTTCACGAAAAACGTCGAGAGTCTTTTGTGCCTCAACCGGATCGATTTTCTCAATCGCGAACCCGGCATGAATCAGAACATAATCCCCAACGACAGCATCTTCAAGCATCATCAGGCTCACCTCACGCTGAACCCCGTCAACCTCGCAAATTGCCGTACCCTCAGTAATCTCGGAAATCTTCATCGGTACTGCCAGACACATATATCTACTCCTTGTTCCTGCAAGCTTTTCTTTCTGCCTGCTCCTTCAACCAGCTGTACCAGGCATCCAGTCCTTCGCCGCGGTAACAGGAAATCTCAAAAATCTTGATTCCCGGATGAACCCGTTCGGCATATTCACGACATTTGGCCAGATCGAACTGCACATACGGCAGCAGATCAACCTTGTTGATGAGCATGATTTCACTGGCACGAAACATTTGTGGATATTTGAGGGGTTTATCCTCACCTTCGGTCACCGACAACAATGAAACCTTGAAATCCTCACCAAGATCAAAGGAGGCCGGACAAACCAGGTTCCCGACATTTTCGATCATCAGAATCTGTAACGAATCGAGGTCAAAATGTTCAAGTCCGTGCCCGACCATATGAGCATCAAGATGACACCCGGCCCCGGTATTGATCTGATGAACCGGCACACCGGTTGTTGCAATACGCTCGGCATCATTGGCCGTCTGTTGATCTCCTTCAAGCACCGCAAAGTTGATTTCATTTTTCAGGTCAGCCAGGGTCTTCTCCAGCAGACTGGTTTTACCACTCCCCGGCGAACTGACCAGGTTAAGGCTGAAAATACCCTGCCGCGCAAACAGGGCTCGGTTTCCTGCTGCCAACCGATTGTTTTTCGCCAGAATATCTTCTTCGATTCTGACCGTTTTGCGCGGTGTTTCTTCGTGATGATGATCAGGAGCGGCACAGCCACAGTCAATACACATGATCAATCGATCTCCATTTCCTTGATACGCAGTTCTTCGCCACAAAACAGGTCGCCGCTGGCACTGCCGCAAGCGGGGCAACAGTCCAGCATATCTGTCAGCGGGTATTCCACAGCACAATCCCGGCATCGTGCCTGAGCCTGCACTTCTTCGATAATCAGCCGACTGCCTTCAAGCAGACTCTCTTTGCTGCACGCCTCGTAACAGAATTGCAAGGCTTCGGCAACAACCCCGGCCAGAGAACCAACCTCCAGGGTAACAGAATGAATCTTTTTGGCCTGCTGTCCCTCGGCAGTGCGCAAGGCAATTTCGACAATACTCTGGGTGATCCCAAGCTCGTGCAAAACTTTTCCTTTACTCCGGCGGGGGGAATTCCGCTATAGTTTCCGGGGAAGAGGCAACGACAACACTGTCACCATTGAGGCCCACACTATAGAAGCAAGTTAGAACAAAAATCAAGCGCAACAGAATCATTTTTCTCCATTAATTCACATATTTAGAGTATTTAACCGTATACGGTTGCCAAAACAATTCGGAGCCTGACTGATGCCAGTTGGAAAGATTTATATCTGCGACGATGACCAGGGGATACAGAGCCTGCTGGAAAAAATGCTCAATGCCCAGGGACATATGGTTCGCTGCTTCAGTCAGGGACAACATCTACTCCAGGTGCTCGTGGAACAGGAAGAGGATTTCCCCGATCTGATCCTGGTTGATATCCGCATGCCCGATATTGACGGTCTTGACCTGCTGCGGCGCATCAAGGCCAGACGTCAGGCTCAACAGGTGGTGATGATGAGTGCCTTCGGCACCGTCCGCAGTGCTGTCGAAGCAATGAAACAAGGCGCGCACGATTTTCTGCTCAAACCTTTTACCTCCAGTGAACTCTACAACCTGGTCGACAAGCTGATCGAACATAACCAGCTGCTCAATGAAAATCGTTCTCTCCGCGCCGAAATACGCCGACGTTTCGACCCGCAGCAGATCATTTACCAGAGCCCGGCATTTGGGAAGGTCTTTGATCTTGCCCGCAAGGTCGCACCGAGCGAAGCAAGTATTCTGATCAGCGGCGAAAGTGGTGTCGGCAAAGAGGTGATCGCATCAACCATTCACTACAGCAGTAACCGCCGTGAGAAAAGATTCTTGACCATCAACTGCGCAGCACTAACCGACAGCCTGCTCGAAAGTCAACTGTTTGGCCATATCAAGGGGGCTTTCACCGGCGCTGTTGCCAGCCATCAGGGCCTGATCGAAGAGGCCGATCAGGGGACTTTGTTCCTCGATGAAATCGGCGACATCAGCCCCGGCCTGCAAGCAAAATTGCTGAGAGTTCTTCAGGAAAAAGAATTTATTCCGGTCGGTGCAACCAAGGTGCGTCGTGCCAACGTCCGTTTTATCGCTGCGACCAACAAAAATCTGGAAGATGAGGTCAAGGCTGGGACTTTCCGTAAAGACCTCTTCTACCGGCTTAATGTTGTGACCTTGCAGGTCCCCCCCTTACGTGAACGGCCCGAAGATATCCCTCCTCTGGCTCATTTTTTTAGCGAACGTTTTGCCGGTCGTGACCAGTTGCAGATCAGCACAGAAGCGATGCAACTACTGACTCGTTACAGCTGGCCGGGCAATGTCCGTGAGCTGGAAAACACGATTGAAATGGCCGTTATTCTGGTCGAAGACGGCGAAATCCAGCCTCGTCATCTCCCGACCAAACTGGCCACAGAAAGCATCACCCCCATGACCACCCCCAAAGAGGGAATGAGCCTCGAAGATGTCGAACGGCTCTATATTGCCCAGGTCTATCGGCAAACCGGCTATCACAAACTGCGCACTGCACAGGTTTTACAAATTGCCCGACGAACCCTTGATCGCAAACTCCAGCAATATAGCATTCAGAAAGAAAACCTGTCTGACGAGATTGATAACGGGTAATTTTTCACCACCGTCAGCACAGGCAGAATCTGTCAACCCCGTTTGTTAACGCCTGGTTGTCAGTTGACCCAAAATCCTTGTGCGGCATATACTTTGGCTCCCGGCACTACTCGCTCAGTATCCGCTCAATACATTTTTTCGGTTTATAAACTACGTGTCAGAAAATCTGTCTCGGACATCTTCTCAAGAACCACAGAACGAAACCTTCTGGTTGGCAATGGGCCAGACAGAACTTCTGCGCTTTGTCCGGTCGCTCCTGCAAGCCTATGACGTTATTGCACCGCGCCGCAAAAAAGGCCGAATTGTTCTCGACAATCTGAGTGACGCAACGGATCTGGAACTGCACTTCCCACCATCAGTTCATTCGCCGAAGAAATTTCTTTTTCCGCACTGGGATGAACTTTTTCGTTTCAGACTCGACGGCAATGTTCTGCTGAAAACCGAAAAATCCTCTCCTCCCCGCATTCTTTTTGGGATGCATCCCTGTGACCTGCATGCGGTCAAAATTCTTGATGACTGTCTGTTTGAAGGCGAAACCGACAGCACCTACCGGGCCAAACGTGAATCAACCCTGCTGATCGGAACTGATTGTGTTCCTGATGAACACTGTTTCTGTACCAGTCTTGGTACGGATCGGATCGCCAACGGTTTTGATCTTTTTTTCCACCATCGCGACAATGGCTACCTGATCCAGACCGGCAGTGAACGTGGACACCGCCTGCTCACAGACCACGCACCTGCAACCATGGCTGGTCCCCGCGAAGCCCCGCTGGCCCTGCAACTCAAAGAATGCGAAAATCGACTGCAGTTTCCGGTTGAATCCCTGCCACTGCTGATGGAAGACGCCTACGATGATCCAATTTGGGAAGAACTGGGCAAAAACTGTCTCGGTTGCGGCAGCTGCACCCTGCTATGTCCCAGTTGTTACTGCTTCAATGTTCAGGACAAGCTCGACCTGAACCTCAAAGAAGGGCAACGAGTCCGTACCTGGGACAGTTGCCAGTTTGATCAGTTTGCCCAGGTCAACAGCGGTGATAATTTTCGTTCTGGCCAGGCCGACCGGCAGCGCCATCGTTTCTACCGCAAATATAAATATCTGTGGGACAAATACCAACGTACAGCCTGCGTCGGCTGTGGGCGTTGCAGTCGTGAATGTCTCGCCAATATCAAACCGACAGAAGTTCTCAACAAGCTTTTCAATCAGGCGCCGCTGCCCCAGCCGGACTCAAGCCCCGGCAGCGAATACCAGCCCCAGATGGCTCGCGTCGAACAGATCAAAGAGCTGTCAAACAATGACCGCCTCTTCAGACTGAAAGTCCCGCAAAAATTTACCTTTCAACCCGGCAGTTTTTTGCAACTGTCAGTCTTTGGCCTGGGAGAAGCCCCATTTTCTTTTGCATCCCCCTCGGATGACAGTGGCGAAATCGAGCTGGTCGTCCGCCGTGCCGGAACCCTGACCCAGTCACTGCACCGTGTCCAATGCGGAGACAGAATCGGAATCCGAGGTCCTTTCGGCAACGGATTTCCCCTGGATCGTATGCCGGGAAAAGATCTGCTGCTCATCGCGGGCGGACGTGGCCTGATCGCCCTGCGTTCGTTGATGCTGACCCTGCTGACAGATCGGGAACGTTATGGACGGATCACCCTGCTCTGCGGTGCACGATCAATCGACACCCTGCTGTTTCAGGATGATCTGCTCAGCTGGCATCATTCGGGCTTGCTCGACTGTCGTTTTGCGGTTAATGAGCAAAACAACCGCTGGGGGATTCCGGCGGTTGACGTCAGCTTGCTGTTTCGCGATCTCGAAATAAACGCCAGCCGCACCATTGCCGCGGTTTCCGGGCCACCAGAGATGTACCGCCAGATCAATCCGCTGCTTTTTCGGCTGGGGCTGGCCGACGAAGATATTTATCTCAATCTCGAACGTCACATGAAATGCGGCCTCGGCAAATGCGGTAAATGTCGCATAAACAATATCTGTGTCTGTGAATGTGGCCCTGTCTTCGCTTACAGCAGTGTCAAACATCTGGCTGAGGCAATTGAGCGATGAAACGCAGAATCGGTTTTTTCGATTTTACCGGCTGTGAAGGATGCCAGCTGACGATCATGAACCTGGAAGACCACTTGCTACAGGTCTTGCAGTTGGTCGAGGTGGTCGAATTTCGGGAACTGATGTCTGAGACCTCAGCCAACCTCGATATTGCTTTTGTTGAAGGAAGTATTACCCGGGCGGCAGACCGGCAACGGCTGCAGGATATCCGTCACCGCAGCAAAATCCTGGTCGCCCTGGGAGCCTGTGCCGACAATGGCGGGATCAATCTTCTCGGCAGTCATCAGGATGTCAGTACTTTGCGCCAACAGGTCTACGCCTGTGATGCCGAACATCTCCTCACCGAAACACCCGTTCCGCTGCATAAGGTCGTCAATGTCGATTATTCTATTCCCGGTTGCCCGATTGACGGCCAGGAATTTCTAGCCGTCTTGCAGGCGCTGCTTCTGGAGCGTGACCCCGAACTCCCCAATTTTGCGGTCTGCGTCGAATGCAAACTGGCCGAATATCCCTGTAGCTTTGACTATGGCGAAATCTGTCTCGGTCCGGTAACCCGTGCCGGTTGTCGAGCCATCTGTATCGAAGGTGGTGACCGTTGCCGCGGGTGCCGCGGGCTGGTCGACAATCCACGCACAACCCCCTATCACCAGATCCTTGAAGAGCATGGTCTGAGTGTCGAAGAGATCCTTGAACAGTACCGTACCTTCAATATCGGGGACCCACAATGAGTCGCAAAATCACTCTGGACCACCTGACCAGAATCGAAGGTCACGCCCACCTGGTTATCGACCGCAAGGCAGGCAAAGTTGTCAGCTGTCGTCTTGAGGTTGTTGAATCACCACGCTTTTTTGAAGCAATGCTGAAAGGTCGCCACTTCAGCGATATCGCCCCGATTGTTGCCCGAGTCTGCGGCGTTTGCTCTATCTCGCACACCATCGCCTCGTTGCAGGCGACCGAAAACGCCCTGAAAATTGAACCCGATCCACGCGCCAGCTTATTGCGACGTCTGCTCAGTCAGGGAGAAATTCTGCAAAGTCATCTGCTGCAACTTTACTTCATGGCCGCCCCGGACTATCTCGGCATCCCTAGCATTTTTCAACTACTCAATCAACGTAGCGACCTGTTCAGCCGGGCCTTGCGCCTGAAACGCACGGCCAACCGTATTTGTGAAATTGTTGGCGGTCGCCCGGTTCACCCGGTTACCACCACCATCGGTGGTTTCTCGGCCTTGCCCGAAGCCAGTGAGCTCAAGCAACTGCGTCAGGAACTGGTTGATGCCCTGCCCGATCTGGAAGCAACGGTTGAACTCTTTGTCAGCTTTGATTTTCCTGAATTCTCTCGCCCGACAGAATATGCCTGCCTTAAACAAGCGGATCAATATCCACTTCATGACCGACAAGTCATCAGCACTTGCGGCATTGATCAAACTGTCACACAATTCAAATCCTCTATCGATGAATATATTCACCCCTACTCAACAGCCAAAATGGCTCGAACCGAACGCGGCCATTATTGCGTTGGCCCCCTGGCACGCGTTAAAAACAGCTTTGCCCTGCTGTCTCCCATGGCACACAAGGTTGCCGCAGCCCTGCACCTGAAGGCCGAGACGGACAATCCTTTTCATGGTCTGAAAGCTCGGTTGGTTGAAGTCGTTCATTTTGTTGAGGAGGCCATTCAGGTAATCGATGATCTGCTGCTGCACGGTTTTTATCCCGCACGCTCAACCGCCATGCCAAAGGGCGGCGGAGAAGGAATTGCCGCAGTAGAAGCACCACGCGGCTTGCTGTTTCACGCTTACACCTACGATCAGGACGGGTTGCTTACCAGCGCTGACTGCATTATTCCGACTGCGCAAAATCTGGCCAGCATCGAAGCGGATATCGACGCCCTGCTTCCCCAGCTGCTCGACCTGCCGGACGACCAGCTCAAACAAAAAGTCGAAACCCTGATCCGCGCCTACGATCCCTGTCTCAGCTGTTCAACACATCAACTTCAGATTGCTATTCGCTGAAATAACGACCGTTCCTGCTCCACTTTTTTTCGAAGACGCTCTCCTTAATACGAACGATCCACAAATTTTATCCATCTCTTTTTCTCTTCAAATACCACATAGGATTGGATAATTATTATTAACATTTGTTGCGTAAATAATCGCTGTTTGTTAGAATTCTCCAAACCTTTCCACGGGAGTTCACCATGTTGGTCACAGCACCTCAGGGTTTCCATTTCAAAATTTTTCACAAAATTTCCCTGATCGGCATCCTCGGCCTGATCGGTAT
>JAJRWH010000088.1 GCA_024276935.1 Deltaproteobacteria bacterium | reverse complement strand
TGAGCTGCCAGCTGACAACTTCATGGTCGAATGGACCGGCAAGATCCGCCCGCCAGTATCTGAAGAATTCATCTTCGACGCGCGCATCAATGACAATGTCGGGCTATGGATCGACGGAAAAGCCGTGCTCAGTGGTTCTCATCCGCAACAACCGCAGAGCAAAAAAATCAAACTGGACAACAAACGCTGGCATGACATCCGCATGGTGGTCAAAGAAGGCAGCAAAGAAGCCGAGGCGCATCTCTATTGGCAGAGTCCCTCCATTCGCCGCGAAATCATCCCGGCATCCAACCTGCGGGTTTTCACCTCCGCCCCCGACAGCAAATCCACCGGCCCCAGCCTGGCCAATTTTCCCATCATAGGCCCCGATGGTCAAACCCGCCAAGGCGGACTTTCATCCGCTCAAGGAGGCGCTTTCATTCATGTGGCGGGGGATATTTTTTCCGGCCTGTATCAACTCACCATCCCAGACGACCAGGCCGACTATTTCAAAGCGCTGCTGGCACCGGGATCCAAGACCATTCCTTTCACAGTCAAACGCAACCCTGATGAAAGTCGCCTCACCCAGTTGTCCAAAGACGACTTTTCCTTTCTCAACACCTTTGTCAGCATCATCGATACCGATACTGCGGAAAACGTGCTCAAAATACTCAACGGCTCGAGTTTCGGCCGTGAGTTGTGGAAATACCTCGCCGTGGGAGCTTTCCTGATTCTACTGATCGAAATCGCCCTCTCCCGCTGGATTGCCCGCGAGCGACGCACCGGGGAAGAAGTCACCATCGACTTTGAATCCAATCATGCCCCTTCTGACGGCTTCAAAGAACAACTCGCCAAAGTAAGCCAACTCAAATCTTGAATACCATTTATTTCCCGTGAATCTCGAAACCTTACAGCGCTCTGATCTTGTCGGACTCAGCTGGGCCATCAGTGGCCCGCTGACCATCATCCTGTGCGGATTGTGGGTGGCTCTTCATTTTGCCCACCGCAAAAAGCGCTTCCAAGACTCGCGAGTCGCCGACTTGGCTTTTTTCGTAGTCGGCACCGCGATCGGTTACGCCACCTTCTGGTCCCTGTTTCAACTGCTTGGCAGCTTCCTGGTTTTATCCACCGACTGGTCACTTTCTTTCCTGTCATTTTTCGGCGCTCTGGCACTGCAATCCCTGATCGCTCTCTACCAGTTGGAAAAATCTCTCACCACGCCTGGACGTGGACGCATCCTGCTGACTTTACGCAGCATCGCGCTGGTCTTGTTACTGCTGGTATTATTACAACCGGTGCGCTCGTTTTTTGTCGACCGGGAGATCAACCGCGAAGTGGCCATCCTGATTGACGACTCCCAATCCATGCACCTGCCGGATCAACGCCTGACGGTATCGGAACAGCTCGACCGCGCCGCGGTGTTTGCCACCGAGGGCATCGTCAATCGTCCCAACCTCAATCCCATCATCAAAGATCTGCGCGACTTCCACAACGATCTGGTCGCCGAAACTTCTGCTTTGCAGTCCGCACCGGATGCGGATGCCCTGCTCAAATCCAGACAGGAACAGCTGACCGAGCTGTTGGAAAAAGGCAAAACCCGGATCAAACAAAGCGATCTGGCCTTGCAACTGATCGCCAGCAATACCCAACTGCCCCCCGATGCCAAAAAACGTATCAACGACCTCAAGGCCAAACTCAACGGACCCACCTCCCAGGTTCTCAACGAAGCGGTCAAACAACTGGCGACAGGAAAAGCCGCCCCCTACCTGCAACAACTGACCACTCTGGGCAAGCCACTGAACGAAGCCCTTTCCAGTCTGCCCGCCCTCGCCGGTGTGATCGACCAGGCTTTTTTCAATCAACTCAGCGATGAACAAAAAAAAGCCGTGGCCAAAGCGGCGCAGCACTCACGCATTGAGATTGCCAAACGCATGCTCAAGACCTCCGGCAAAAATGAAACCGACGAATCAGCCGCAACTTTCATCGATCAGCTTGCCGCCAACTACAACCTGAGCTTTTACCGCTTCGCCCGGGGAGTTGAAAAAATTTCCGATTTAGAAAAAATAGGTGACAGCTCGGAGGGTGCCAGCAGTGACACCTTTCGCTCACTCACCGACCTTTCCGGTGCCCTCGACCACATTCTCGAAAACACCTCGCCGGAGTCGCTCGCCGGAGTGTTATTACTCAGTGATGGTCGTCACAACGCTGACAACCTGCCCGAAGATCACCTGCGCCGCATGGCTTCCCAAAACTCCCCGCTTTGTGCGATTCCTCTCGGCAGTCAACTGGGCCCGGTGGATGCAGCCATTCTCAGCCTCAATGCTCCGGAGTCGGTTTACCTCGGTGACCGCATTGTCGTTAGGGCTGAGATCAAAATTGATGGCCTGCGAGGGAAAAAAATCAAAGCCGTGCTCAGCAATAACGGAGAACCTGTGGATGAACAGATCATCGATGTCAACGACATCGGCCTGCGTCAGGAAATCCGATTTGTGCATCTGCCCGAGGATAAAGGGATTTACGATTACCAGCTTTCCCTGGAGCCCGATGCCACCGAACAATTTGCCGACAACAACAGCTGGAATTTCAAAGTTGCCATCACCGATGACCGCACCAATGTGCTGCTCGTTGACGGTTACCCTCGTTGGGAGTTCCGTTACTTGAGAAACCTGTTTTACGGTCGCGACAAATCCGTCCACCTGCAATACGTACTGCTCAATCCCGACCCCATTGCCGGACAAAAACCGCTGCCGCCTGTTCACGCCTCCGCTTCGCGAAAATTCGGTGACGCCGAAGCCACCCGCCTACCTGAAAATGAAGATGAATGGCGCCTCTTTGACGTCATTATTCTCGGCGATATCCCACCGGCCTCCATCGATTCCAAAACCTGGAAAATCATCCACAAATCGGTTGAGGAACGTGGGGCCTTGCTGATAACCGTTGCTGGGCAAAGGTACATGCCGCACGCATTTAAAAACCCTGACTTCCTTAATCTGTCACCAAGCACCTGGGACAATGAGGACAGCGCCAAGACCAGAAACGAAGCGCCGATGTCTGCCTATCATCTGGATCTCACCAATGCAGGGCGCAGCCACCCCCTCACCCAACTGTCGTCCAGCCGCGCAGAAAATACCCGCCTGTGGGAGAACATGCCAGAACTTCATTGGCGTTCCATTTCCAGTCAGATCAAGGAGGGCGCCGAAGTATTGGCTTATGCCCGTCCGGTCGGCGGCAACCCCATCGCCACCACTGGGCAAAATAATACCCTCAGCGTCAATCCCGCCGAAGTCGAAAAAGCCTTGCAAGCTCTGGCCAATCGCAAACAATTTGAGCAAGACAACGCACTGATCATCAGTCAGCAATATGCGCTGGGCAAAGTAGTGCAACTCAACTTCGACCGCACTTGGCGGTTACGTTACGGTGTAGGCGACACTTACCATCATCGCTTCTGGGGGCAGGTGCTGCGTTGGGGCACTGGCGAGAATCTGCGTTCAGGCACTGAGTTTGTCCGCCTAGGCACCGACCACTTATCTTACACCCCGTCAGATCCCATCAAGATAGTTACTAAACTACTGGATGCCAAACGTCGCCCTATAACTAACGCAGTGATCTATGCCAATCTCAAAAACGAAGAAGGAGAAACCCTGCACCGGCAGATTCTCAGCTATCGCACCGGTTCCAATGGCATGTATGAAAGCACCCTCGC
>JAJRWH010000087.1 GCA_024276935.1 Deltaproteobacteria bacterium | reverse complement strand
TCTGACGGTTTCCCCCTATACAAACAGGCTTCAGGAAAAGGCGGAACATGGGTCAGGACGATGACCTTCCCGTATTTCGTTGCTGCCTCTTCAACATATTCAGAAAGATAGTCAGCAGCCTCCACCCCAAGCTGACGAACCTGTTCAAGCTGACCATGCTTACTCAATCCGGAGAGTTCTTTGATGTATCGAAAATCGTTCAGCGACAAGGGAGAATTGTAAAAAGAGCCGGCGCGGCCATCCCCCCAGCATCCGTGCCCAACCAATCCAACATCATCTGAAAGTGGGACCACACCTGTTGAAGGCAGCCACCATATTTCATCATGATCTTTCGTGATGCTTCTCGCTAATTCCCGCACTTCACAAATGCTTGCGCCATAATAGTCATGATTGCCCAATACGAAATAAATTGGCACCGGAACCTTCTTCTGCAGCTTTAACAGCCAAGGTTCCAGGTACTCGGGGTTACAAATATCACCACCGACCAGTATGCACTCAGGCCGTTCTTCACCAATGACCTCAAAGAAGGTTCTTCGGGATTTCTGATTTAACCACTCAAGGTGAACATCCGTCAGCCATGCAACTTTCATAATGAATCCAATCAGAATCTTTTCACTCTCTCGCGGCCCCCTCCGAGTCCAAACTCTGGAGCTCTTTCAATGTCCGGCCTTGCCCGTCCTTCCACTCGATCCGGCCATTGGCACTACGGCCAAGAACCACAGCTGCGGCAGTCGAGGGTGAACTGAATGCATAGTCCTGAGTAAAGCGATAACAGTTTCCTTCCAATTGCAGAACCCCTCGTTCAATCAAGTCCTCCCGCAGATCAAACATCCCTCTCACATGCTGCTGCATTGAAGGAGCTGTTTCTCCCATAGCCTGCGAACCCTCCTTGACGACAAACCCCTGCGTTGCTTCATAACCACTGGCAGTGACACCTTTCCCTTTGCAGGTCAACAACACATTCGGCGTCACCGTCTTTACTTCAGCCAGCTGCTCAAAAGCGTTGATCCCAAGAACTGGCAACATGCCGAGCATATTTTCCAGAAACACCTGCATGTCGGCCCGGTCAGCCTCAGAGAGAGTCGGTTCGGTCGGTTGGTTGCCATTATCAAGAGGAAAACGCTTGGCCGACTTGGCCAGTTGGATCAACCGTGATTCCAGAAACTGAACATGCGCCTTATTCAACTGCCCCTGCCCGGCAACAAAGAAGACCGCTCGATTCCAGAAATCTTTTTGGGCGTAGTGCCGTTCCAGACGTGGCCGGACCGGATCGCCTTCGCCGATATACAGCTTTTCACCCTCACCGTCTTCGCGTGGGCCGAGCAGCAGATAAACACCAGTCTGGTTAAATTCATCACGCTTTTTCACCATCGGCAGCAGCGAGCGCGGAAAAATCACCGCCTTACCGATCCAATTGGAGCGTTCAACAAGTCGCAGGCCGTCGGGATCACCGTCAGCGACAAAAATGCGTAGTGAAAATGGAGTTGATGAATTCATCAGGGATTACCCTCATTCAGAGCAAAAAGATCAGGTTCATTCCCGGTTTTGTCTTGCGGCACATCTTCACCAATCATAACCGGCCTGCCATTCCGCCAGACCACAGCATATTGACCCAGGCGTTTTTTCTTTTCCAAGGTTTGCGCTACCGCCTTCTGGAGAGATCCCAACAGAATCTGCCCTTCTTTTGAAAGGGTCTTTTTTGGAGTCACGCTCATGTACCGGTCTCCAATAGTGGTTGGAAATCGTCCTCATACAGAATATTGCGACCACCATGCACCACCCGTTAATCGACTCGCAGTTGTTCAATCTGGAACTCCAACAATTGCAGAAACAACTCTGGTGTGAATTGGCTGTGCGGATGGTATCTTCTTAAATGCTTCCTGAATTTTTTCAGAGGAAATTGGCTTCGTTTGCAGATCTTTCCTGATGTCTTTCAATCTAAGCGGCTTGAACCGTCGGCGAGAGAGTAGCTTTTCATACCAGGCATCTCGGATAAGATCCAGCCATGCCTCTGCAACAGCATCCAGGTCCGGCCGTTCCTCTTCATTGGCCGGAATATCCAACAACCCTAAAGCTGCAACCAGAACCTCTTTGCGACTGCGATCACCTTCCGCTTCGGCCTGCTTTAGATAGCGATTCAAAACCAGTGTCATCTCATCAAGAGCGCGCTGTTTTTTACGCGGCAACAAAGCCGCTTCTGTTTCGAGAATCCGATTCAAAAATCGCTCAATCAATTCCGATGACTGCTTATCCATAGATCTTTTTTCAAGATTCCGGGATAAAAGTTTGCGTAAACTCCCGACAACATCCTCAAGGTACGTGGCTGGGTTACCACTTAAGCTGTCCAGAAAAATCCATTTAGGCGCTCCGTGCTCGGCACCGGCTATCGCCATGAAGGCCCAGGGTATTTTCGACCGCACCAGACTGACCGTTGAAACGACGCGAGCCTTGGAGTTTCGAACCTGTTTGTAGATATCTGCCGGGACAAGACCGTTTTCAGGATCAACCAACTCACGCACCGGCTGGAAGGCATCCTGCAAGCCATCCCAGGTCTGTCCTTTACGCTCTAACTCACCCAACTGCTGAATCATCTCCTCAGCAGTCGATGGGCCGTTCAGCTGAACCTCTTCCGGGATAAGCCCTTCTGGCAGATCAATATTCGATCCCAGAATCTCCTTAACTTCGGTATAACGCTGAAAAAATTTACGATCCGCCTTCAAGGAAAAAGCATCACTATCTTTCGGCCACCAGACCTCAATCTGCTTATGTGGGCTGTTCATTCGATCCACGCGTCCAACCCGCTGCTCGGCAATCCGAATAACACTCGGCATATCCATGAGCATGACAACTGATGCCTGCTGCAGATTCAAACCTTCTGACATGGCATCGGAACAGAGGGCGATAATATTTTCTGCCTCAGACCCCAAAGTGAAAAGCATATTGACCTTTTTCTTCTGACTCTCCCTGGCTCCTGTCGCGACAATAACCTCACAACCCTGACGCTCTTCGGCGATCAACTTTTTGATAATTTCGAGGGTAATGAGACAACTGTCAAATGCAATGACCAAAGAATGTTTATCGAGTAGCCTGGCCAACTTTCTGGCTTTTGCCCTCTCTCTGCGATCACTCATCTGCCCAACGAGACCGAGGATCACCTCGTAGATCCTGACCTCTGCGTGGACGGCTTTCTCGTGTTCTTCAGGATCGGTCAACCATGTCGGCAGCCTGTCTGCGAGAGAACTTGGCTGGACCTGGCCAGCGCTCTCTTTCAAACGGGTCAGAACGTTGCCGGTATCTTCATTTTTGATCTGTCCTTCGATACCAAACTGCTGCAGGGCGATACGGGTGCCAAGGAGGTGCTCGATCAGTGCGGCCCGGGAAGACCTCAGCCGTGACATCAGGTGATAAAGAGCCAATCCCCTGGCACCTTGCAAGCGACCGCGAATGTAAACCTCTTCATCCACCACACCACGGAGACCATCAGGCATATCCAGACCGGAGCGCAGATTTGCCAGTCCTCGAATACCCCCGGCAAGCTCTCGAATCTGTGCCGCTATTTTTTGATCGGCAACGGTCTCATCAGTCACATAGATCTGAGAAACATGCTCCGGGTAGCGACACATTTTACCGAAGTCATCGCGATAAGCCTCGGGATCTTGATCAACCATGGCGTTCAACATGGTCTTGGTCCGGCGCAGGGTAAAACGCTGAACCTCCTTCTGCATCGCCAGCCTCTCCTGGCGGGTGGTGACAAAACTTCCCCGCTGACTACCGAGTCGTTTCCCCACACGGTCGAACAGGGCCAAGGCGGAATCTTCCAGGTTGTCAGCACCTAGCAGATCAACAATCATCAGCAAATCCCGCACGCCCTTGTTAATCGGGGTGGCCGTAAACATAACAACTACATCGGCCATGTTCCCCAATAGACCTCGTGTTCGCGACGACTTCTGGTTGAGAAAATTATGCGCCTCGTCGATGGCAAGGGATTGCGCACGACGAATAACCTTCAACACACCGTCATATTTTTCTGATCCTTTGCGGCTCAAAATACCGTGGGATAGTGGCGTCACCTGCAGACCACACTCAGTCGCCTCATCTTGCCAGGCCGCAGACACAGTCCCGGGCGGACAGACCAGAGCCGTCATGTCCTTACGCATACGCCCCGTGCTCCAGATACGATCCATGACAGCGCGCAAAAGATGGGCTCCCATCCGGGTCTTTCCGGCACCGGTAGCATCAGCAACCAGAACACTGCCGACATTCTCGACCATCCACATGGCCTGGGCAATCCCGACTTTCTGTGACGGCCAGAGCTCCTGACCACGGCTGGCGAAGTGGGTCTTGATATATTTCTGTGCCCAATCCCCTTCGAGCAATTCACCACAGGCACGCCCCAAAGCCTCTTGCCATGAAACAACCTGCAGCAACTGTTCAAGAAGATCGATCAGATCGGCATTATAGTCTTCACCCAGATTCCAGTAGTTGTTGGCAATTTGCTGCGCTTCACGGTAACGCTTCGGTTCTTTCTGGTGATGAAAGCGGGCATTGGCTTCCAGTTGTCGCTGCATCCCGGTATAGCTGAAATTACTGGAGCCGAGGGTGACCGCTTCATCGGCAACATAAATCTTGCTGTGCAATTTGCGGTTGGTATCGGCAATAAAGCGGCTCCGCAGCCGTCCACTTTCGAGCATCCCGATGACCAGAATAATTTTGTAACAAAGCCGCAATGAGATACCGGCATTCAGCCAATAATCGATAACTTCCTGGGGGAGTGTTTTTTTCTTGAGACTGTATTCCTGACGGCGGGCCGGTGCAGGTTCGCTGCCGATCAACAGCCGGATCGATTCCGGCTTTTCAGTAGGGAGATCTGCGACGAAATCGATAATGTAATCGAGAGATGTGAAACCCGTCACAATGAGGGGCGAAATACTCTCTTCAAGATCCCTGAGGACGATCTTTTCAACGCGGGCACTACTGAAGTTGCGGGGAAACCGCTCTTGTTCCGGCCAGTCATCGACACCACGGATGCTGGCCTGAACATCGACTTTCTCATCAAAAAGACCTGCTTGTCCGTCCATCAAAACAGTTACCTCTGAAATATTGGAATTTCTGAATTTACCGATCATTCACTGTGTTCGGTAAATCACAATCTCCCCAACTCGTCCTTAAGATTTTTTATGGCCTGAATCGCTTTAACAAGCTCAGCCTTGATCTCATGCCGCTTTGTCGTTGGTGATCTCTCTATTGTAGATTTTCACTCGGCTACCTCCCAATGACCGCCTTTTTTGGGACCGACATATTTCAGGTGACCGCTCTTCACCAGTTTGGCACTAGCCCGCTCGACAGCACTGACAGACTTGCCGATTTTTTCCGCAACCTCCGCCAGGGTCATTTCTGGGTGTCCCTTGAGAAGCAGAAGAACCATGTCAGGCGTTTTTACCGGCGTTTTTACCGGCGTTTTTACCCGCGTTCCTCCGATATTTGCACCTTTATCCACCAACTCCAGATCCTCCACCGATTTCCGATGCACCGTTGCGGTGAACAAACAGCCGTCTTGGTCGTCGGTGAAGTCTATGTCAGACCACTTCTCCAGAGCGCGTTTGATGCCCGAACCCAGCCCGTGGTAGGGCAACAGACCCTTGGCCACGTAGGAGACAAGGATTGGATTACGGATATTGGAGTTTCCGGCGCGGATTTTTTCTACCGTCAAGTTGTTGGGCAGATGACCAGGGCTGATGATCTCAATGCGGTTATCGAACATAAAGAGGCGAATCGGGGCACTGACCAGGTAATCTCGGTGGACCAGAGCGTTGACCAGCAGTTCTTCAAAAACAGTTTCGGGAATCTCCGGCGTCCCCGGCGCATTCACCCCGCGTCCAGCCTGTACCTTGTGCAGGTTGCGCATCACAAAAGCCAGGGCACCGTCAAATATTTTCGGTAGCGGTCCGGCAAAATCTTCCGTATCCAGATAGTCGGTGGCGTGTATTTTATTGCCGGGATAGCGGATCGCCTTGACGACGAACTGCGGCACAATCCATTCGGGCTGCTCGGCGAACATCAGCACCCCGGCCAGATTCAACATCCCTGCATCGGTGGCCAGGTTCATGTTCTGCAGCAACCGGGTCCGTTCGGCGAGGGAATCTGGATACTCCTGTTTGTAAACGTCACGCAGAAAATCACGGAATCGCAGCTTGTCCAGCTTGTCGATTCCCGCCTTGGTCGGCAGTTCATCGGCATGAAACTGATCAGAGATCTGGAACAGGCGCCGCAGCTCTTCCTTGGAATTGACCCGTCGCTTGTCCGCGCCGGTTTTCAGCCAGATTACGCCATTTTTGTCAAAGTAGGGCTTATCGATCCCCTTGGGAACAGTCAGAACAATCACGATGCGGTCGTTTGCCAGCACAACATTCTTCGTCTGCACCGTCAATGGACTGCGGACCAGCTGGCTGGCGGCATTGCTGATCAGCTGATTGATGCGAGAAACATCTTTTTGAGATAGCCCCGGCAGTGAGCCGTCGTCCGCCACACCGATAAAGATCACCCCACCGTCAGAATTGGCAAAAGCCGCCATCTCCGAAGCCAGCGATTCGGCATTACGCACATCGACCTTAAACTGGTGGGCGCTGTCCTCACCACCGGCAATCTGTTGGGTTAATTGTTCGAGATTCATCTTTTTAGCGCCTCGCGGATGATGCGTACCACCTCAACACTGTCGAGGGTTTCCAGGTTGTTGCGTACCGGATGGTTGGGGTCGTAGAGGCGGTCGAATTCGCGCTGGATGATGGCGAGTTTTTCTTCTTCGCTCATGGTGTCGGTCAGGGGTTCGAATTCGCCCAGGTGGGGGAAGATTTCTTTGTTGGCGGCTTTGAACTGAATAAATTTCTTCAGCCCTAATTCCAGCTTGTCATCCGATTCTTCGGAATGTTCGATTTCTTCGATCAAGGTTTCCTGAAATTGGGTCTTGGCACTTTGGTGCGATTCGAAATCGAGAACACTCTGAGAACGGTAGTCAGTGACCGCCCGGGTGGAATCTTCATCGATACCCAACCCAACAAGAATCCGGGTTTTCTCAACCGGTTCGATACTGTCATACAGCTGATAGAAACCACTTGAGCGAAAATAACCGACCAGAACATCGAACAACCGGGTGTCCGCAAGGGTCGCCTTGAACCGATCCAAAAGGGTTCCATTTTCATCGTTGGTGAAAAAAGTCAGATCTGAATTTTGCCGCGTCATGATTTACTCTCACCTTTGGTTAACTTGCCTTTTTTGATCTGTTCTGCAATGAACAGATCAAACTGTCGCTGCGCCAGCTTCGACGGAGCCGACTTGCCGTTCTCCCAGCGATTGACGGTAGCGAAACTTACTCCCAAGGCATGGGCCAGCTCCTCCTGTGAGAGTTTCAACTGCCGCCGAACATCCTTGACCTGCTCGGGAAAATTCTCGGGTTGTCGAATCATCGGTTCAACCTCTTCCGCATGGCGTTGTAAGCAATCTTGGTCGCGTGAATTCAAGTCAACAAAATATAACATTTGCTATGCGGTGTGCAAACAAAACAAGTCTTCCAGAATGACACATCCATTAACAAATCAATCTGAAATCGACTTGAATTTCCCCAAAGACCAGAACAACTTTTATTGATTGCAGGCATTCCAGATAAAACGATTCGATATTTGCTTCGGGGTCACCTTTGTGAAAGAAATGATCCACCAGTTTGAGGATGTATCACATCACTATAACAAAAACGGATAGCCAGCAACTCGCTAACTATCCGTTTTTGTTATGGTACCCGGGACGAGAATCGAACTCGTACAGGCTTGCGCCCGAGGGATTTTAAGTCCCTTGCGTCTACCAGTTCCGCCACCCGGGCGTGGGGTCTCTATCTTAGTGATTCCGGCTGTTCTGTCAACCTCTCTTTACTCTGAAGAAAAAAATTTGATCTGGGGAGAGGTTTTGAGAAGCTGGTGTTTCTGGCAGAGTTTGACAAAGAGGTCCAACCCCTGCTGGTGTTGCTTTGTCAATCCGTAATCAATGGTCTGCCAGTAATTGACCCATTTATCTATCTGGTCTTCGGTTGCACCACTCTGAATGGCCAACCGGGGCAGGTTGGCAAATGCTTGCTGGATGGAACAATCCAGCTGGGTCAACAAAGCATTTACCGCTTCAGTTTGTTTTCGGGCACTGTCACGTCGCAGAATCCACAGGGCAAACACAAACGGCAGGCCAGTCCAGTCATGCCAGAGGGCACCCAGATCAAAACAGATCATTCCTGGCGGAAGGTTTTCAGCCTGTTTCATGGCACGATCACCTATCAACAGAGCGGGTTGGTGATTGGCAATCTGGTTTTCAACGGCACCTTCAGGAACAAAATCTTCAACGGTTGACAACCCGACATACTCAAGCAATAGCACCCGCAACAGATTGATTGATGTTGCCGAATCTCCGGTCACCGCAATTTTATACCGCTGCAACTCTTCAAGAGGACGGGGGCTGAATAACAGAACGCTTCTGACGGGCCCGGTGGAGGAGATGGAATGACCAGGAAGCAGCAGATAATCCTGACTGTTGAGCACAAATTCAAAGGAGGATGAGGGACTGACGTCAATTTCACCCCGTTGCAACATTTTATTCAGTGCGGAGGGCACACCGGAAATGATGGAGCCACTGAAACCGCAGCTGGCCAGGTGGTGAAAAAAGGGCACACAGTTAAGATAGGGAATATGTCCGACACGCAAATTCAGATTTGGCTGCATCTTAACCCTGCTCCATCAGATGCCAATCGACAAAACGGTACTTGTGCCGGGCAAGTTGTTCGGCCTGGTTCATTTCTGCCACGCCAGGGGGCTCGGCAATAAATTGTACCGGCCACAACAGAGAAAATGAGTTCATCAACTGTGTCTCGACATCATCAATGGTCACGGTCCGGGGGCAATAACGGTTAATCCAGCCGATTCTGTTCTTCAGACGTGCTGTCCCCTTTTGCACAGATGCGGCTTCATTATTATTCAGAGCACAAAAGAGTTGTTGCAGATCCATCTCAACCGGAATCGAACCATGCTGCAAAAAACTTTGCTGCATCCGTTTTTGCGAACTACCACAGATTTTTTTCCCCTGACAAACAATTTCAAACTGTGCCGGAGCAGTGAAGCAGGCACTCCGTTCAACCGCATCGGCTTCCGGAGCTCCGGAATGACGACCTACGAGTTCGGCATCAAGTCCAAATTCTTGCAGGCAATGCAACAGGACTTCGGCAATAATTCGATAATTTTTGAGAATCGCCGCCGAAAAAATCCCCTGTTGCCGAGAGATCACAGCATAGGTGACTTCCTGATCATGCAATACCGCTCTGCCCCCGGTTATTCGCCGGACAATATCAATCCCACGGCTCTGGCAGTAGTCCGGGTTCACCTGTTCCTGACCACGCTGCCCGTAACCCAAAGAGACCGTTGCCGGTTGCCAGCGATATAAACGTACGACAGGCGGGGAGGTCCCCGCCTGTACAGCTTGCAGCAAAACCTCGTCCAGAGCCATATTCATGGCCCCGCTCAAAGGCTCTGTTTTGATCAGACGCCAGGTCGGCTGTTCCATTGGCGGACGCCCTTAGATCTTGGTCCGTTCAAGAAAATTGGTGTCGAAATCAAGATCACAGAACTGCTTGTTGTTCATCAGTTTCTGGTGAAAGGGAATCGTTGTCTTGATTCCTTCGATGATGTATTCATCGAGCGCAACCTTCATCCGATTGATGGCATCTTCGCGCGTTTCAGCATGAACAATCAGTTTGCCGATCATTGAATCATAATGTGGCAGAACCGTATATTGATCATACATGGCACTTTCAACCCGCACGCCCATACCTCCCGGCGTATGATAACCGGTAATCTTGCCTGGAAAAGGCGTAAACTTTTCGGGATCTTCAGCATTGATCCGGCACTCAATCGCATGGCCGGTGATCTTGATATCGGATTGCTGATAACGCAATTTCTCGCCATTCGCGGAACGAATTTGCTCCTTGATGATATCGACGCCGGTCACCATTTCAGTCACCGGATGTTCAACCTGAACCCGGGTATTCATTTCCATAAAATAGAAGCTGCCATCGGTATCGAGCAGATACTCGATCGTTCCGGCGCTCGAATAACCCACTGCCTTGGCAGCGGCAACGGCACAGGCGCCCATTTTTTCGCGTAGTTCAGGAGTCAACACCGGACAGGGGGCTTCTTCAACCAGCTTCTGGTGACGTCGCTGAATGGAACAGTCGCGTTCACCAAGGTGGATGACATTGCCATGCTTGTCACCCAATATCTGGATTTCAACGTGGCGTGGATGCTCGCAGAATTTCTCAATATAAACATCAGCCTTGCCAAAACCGGCCTGCGCTTCGGTACGGGCTGTGGCCAATGCCGTCGGCAGCGAAGCAGGAGAATGAACAATCTTCATCCCCCGTCCCCCACCACCGGCTGATGCCTTGATGATTACCGGATAACCGATATCTGCAGCAATCTTGATCGCCTCATCGGTGGTTTCAACACTTTCATTGGTTCCTGGCAAAATCGGCACCCCAGCCGCAGTAACAGTTTGACGGGCACTGATTTTGTCCCCCATCAACCGCATATTTTCGGCAGTTGGGCCGATAAAGGTAACACCACATTGCTCGCAAATTTCAGCGAACTCGTCATTTTCTGACAGAAAACCATAGCCGGGATGAATCGCATCGGCATCAGCCATTTCAGCGGCACTGATGATCGCCTTCATATTCAGGTAACTATCAGCACTGGCAGCCGGTCCAATGCAGACACTTTCATCGGCCAGGCTGACATGCAGCGCATCAGCATCGACATCTGAATGGACGGCAACAGTCTTTATCCCAAGCTCTTTACAGGCTCGGATGATCCGCACGGCAATCTCACCGCGATTGGCAATCAATATTTTATGAAACATTTTCATACTCCCGATAACCGTTCCTGAACTTGTCTTCAGGAACATTCTGAGTCTTTTTGGCTGCGGACAAGGCATGCCGACGAGACCTGGTCCGGGTTAAGCCGAGGAGAAAAAACGCAGGCCTCAGCCAAAAGGACCATTAAAAGCAGGCAGAATTAACCGCACGGGGCACTAAAGTCGCTCGACCAGAAACAGGCCTTCGCCATACTCGACAGGAGTTGCATCGTCTTTGAGAATCTCAATAATTTTGCATTTGAATTCAGCTTCAATTTCATTGAACAGCTTCATCGCCTCGACCAGACACAGAGTCTGACCTGGCTCGACAATGTCCCCGACCTTGACGAAATTATCGGCATCAGGAGAGGGCTTGTGATACATGGTCCCCACAATAGGAGAAGGTATTTGCTCGTATTTGTCATCAACCGGAGCAGCTGCAGCAGTCTCTGCCGGAGCAGGAGCGGCAGCAGCAGGAGCGGCTGCAGGAGCGGCAAGCGGTGCGGCGGCAACAGGAGCTGCCATCTGGACAAATTCTTTTTCGGGGCCACGCTTGATGATGATTTTTTCCTCTTTGTTCTCCATCCGGAACTCGGAGATATCGGTATCCGTTACCATTTTTATCAGTAATTTCAGGTCTTTGATTTCCATTTTCTTCTCCTTAAGCAATTGCCTTGACGGCTGACGCCGTCAGAACCCCTTTTAAGTCAGAGCACGATATTTTTTAGGAATACTGGTCAGTTTGCGACAACCCTGATCGGTTATCACAACAGTATCTTCAATTCTCACTCCACCTTTACCGGGAATATAAATCCCCGGTTCAATGGTTATAACCATCCCGGTCTGGAGACGATCAACTCCCCGGGTCGAAACAGTGGGATATTCATGGATATCCAGCCCGACACCATGGCCCAGCCCATGGCCAAAGTATTCTCCATACCCGGCAGCGGTAATATGGTCCCGAGCTGTCGCATCAAGATCGGCAAGAAGGACACCTGGAGCAGCCTTGTTTAATGCCAGTTCCTGAGCTTCAAGGACAACATCGAAAATTCGCCGTAGATCACTGGCAACCTCACCAAGGCCAAGAGTCAGGGTTTCATCCGAATGATAACCCTCAACGCGGGTACCGAAATCAATCGTTACGAAATCACCAGACTCAAGAACCCGTTCCGACGCAACCCCATGCGGCAACGCACCACGAGGGCCGGAAGCAACAATAAAATCGAAGGCACGATCCTCACCACCAAGACGACGTAATGCCATCTCAAGCTCAAATGCAAGCAATTTCTCGCTGATTCCGGGGCGTATCAGACCTTCTATCTCGGAAAATGCTCTTGCATTCAAATCTGCCGCTTTTTGTAGGTGTTTAATTTCTCCTGCTGACTTGATCGCTCGTAAGGATCTGACCTGGTCGGTCACCGGTACCCATTCCAACAACTCTGTTGAACGTTCGGTCAATTCCTGAAGTTGCGCTACCCTCAGGGTGTCAGATTCAAAACCGATCCGCCGAAATCCCTCTTTTTTCAATACACTGATCAGCGACTCAAATTTGTTTCGATAACACAGCTGCTCAGTAACCTGAACCTGCTGTCGTGCCTGCTCCTGGTAGCGGGAATCACATAAGAACCAATCCCGCTCCGAACTGAAGAGGTACACACCATCGGTCCCGGTGAAATGACAGCAATAACGGATGTTTTTCAGATCCAGAAATACAAATGCATCCAACAAATGGGTCTTCAGTATCTGCGAACAACCAGACACCACTTTTGTCATTGTTGCGCCAGATGATGCCTGAGAGCATCAAGAGCGAGTTCATAGCCCTTGGCACCAAAGCCACTGATCTGGCCAAGCACCACACCGGCAATATAGGATGTCTGACGAAATGTTTCTCGTGCGTGGATATTTGACAGATGGACCTCCACCGCAGGGATTTCCACCGCACTGAGCGCGTCACGCAGCGCAATACTGTAATGTGTCAAACCACCGGGGTTTATAATCAGGCCATCCACTTCTTCTGAACGTGCCTGATGAATGCAATCGATCAGTGCGCCTTCATGATTTGACTGAAAATGACTCAAGGAAATTTGCCAATCGGTGGCGAGCTGAACAAGCCCGGCGATAATATCATCCAGGGTTTGCTGACCGTAGATTTCAGGTTCACGTGTACCGAGTAAATTGAGATTGGGGCCATTCAGTAGCAGAATCTTCATCTCAGACCAGTGCCTGACACAAGCTGAATGAGTTATGCCGTACAAGATAACGGCCTTTACCGAGATTTCCCTCACGTTTCAGAGTGAGAGCGACAAAGTACTCATCAGTCAACGCATAGATAACAACGTAATATCGCCCCGTCTTAATGGTCACTTCCTGCAGGGCTCCGGTGCCTAAAACCTCGGCTGTGTGACGAATTTCCTTGACGACATTCGAATACTCAACAGCAACCAGCTGCAAATCAATATCACCTGAATCCAGAAAATACTGATCTACCGCAATACCATCGTATCCCATTAATACGACGCCAACGCCGCCAGGAGTTTGATTGACGATTTTTTCAAGCGTGTCCTTGAACATCCCCTCTCCTTTTCTGGATAGCAAGTAATAAACGATTCAAACGTGCAAGAACTGAGTCATCCTGTTCAGGCTCATCCATGGCTGGGGTTGCTGCACTTTCCACCACGACCTGAAGTTGATCATGACCCTCCTGGTTGGACGGTTCTTCATTTTCCACCTGCGGCTGACAGGGTGGTGCAGTCTCCTGCTCTTCAGTCGCCGATTCAAGATCTCGAATACGACGTCGCAGTTCAAGATTGTCAGGATTTCGCGAGAGAAGATTACGAAAAATACCCAGGGCCTTATCCGTCAAGCCCTGTTGTAAATAAAGCTCTGCCAGGGTTACCGACTCAAGAGGAGCAGGAGCCTCTTCAGTGGTTACCTCCCTGACAGGCGGATCTGAAAGAGCTTCTTCTACAACGACTTCAACTGGTTCAGGTTCAGGTTCAGGTTCAGGTTCAGGTTCAGGCTCTGGTTCTGGTTCTGGTTCTGGTTCTGGTTCTGGTTCTGCCAGGCTTTCATCCTCTGGCAACCCCAGCAACAATTTATTTATGACGGGATCAGCAGGGGACAGAGTCCGAGCCTTTATCAGCAGCTCACGCGCTTCGGCATGCTGATCCCGGAGCAAACAAAGCCGGGCATATCCAACCAGTGCCGCAAGACTGTTCGGATCAAGTTCCAGAGCCCGTCTGAAAGAAGCAACGGAACCGGCAAGATCTCCCTGCTGGCATTTGATCCGTGCAAGAACAACATGGCCGGGAGCATAATCTGCCAGATGCTGCAGCCCCTTATCGGCAACCATGTAAGCATCTTCCAGCATTCCCATTTTACGATAGGTTTCACTCAGAGACACAAAAATTGTCGAACGGGGATCAGTTGCAAGGATCTCTGTATAGGCGGCAATTTTCCCCAACAGTGAGTTTTGCGGGTTTTCAGCCATCTATCTTGACCTCCAGTTCTGGAAGAACCTCTCTAAAGGTCTCTTCAATATCATCCAGCGGGAACAGGTCGGCATTGCCAATCCCCTGATTAAGAACGAGTGACAAACGGCCCTGGCGCACTTTTTTGTCACGACACATTGCATCGACGTAACGTTCAAGTGTAAAAACAGGGACTTCTGTTGGCAATTGAAATCTGCACAGCAGCTCTTCGATCCTGCGAGTTGATTCATCATCGGACAGGTCGAATTTACGGGCGATCCGTGCCGCGACTACCATTCCACAAGCGACCGCTTCTCCATGACGCCAATCACCATAACCACACAGGCTCTCGATCGCGTGGCCAAAGGTATGACCGTAGTTTAACAGCGCTCTGACAGAACCTTCACGCTCGTCAATTTCTACAATATCCGCCTTGATTTGGCAAGACCTCTTTACCGCATGCAGGAGCGCTTCAGCATCAAGATTCAACAGTTGATCAACGTTTTCTTCAAGCCAGTCAAAAAAAGTACGATCACGAATGACGCCATATTTGACAATTTCAGCGATACCGGCGCGGACTTCTCGCGGGGCAAGGGTTTTCAGTGTTGCAATGTCAATCAAAACCAGTTCAGGTTGATAAAATGCTCCAATGAGATTTTTTCCTAAGCGGTGATTGACTGCGGTTTTGCCTCCAACCGAACTGTCTACCTGGGCCAACACCGTTGTGGGAACCTGGACAAAGGGTATCCCGCGCAAAAAAGTTGCAGCAGCATAACCCGCCATGTCGCCAACAACTCCACCCCCAAGAGCAATCAAACCTGCGCCACGATCAAAGTGTTCTGTAATCAGTTGATCATAAATCGTTTCCAGCGTTTTCAGGTTCTTGTACTCTTCACCATCAGGAACAAGGATAACTGAGTACTCATACCCCGCACCAGACAATGAATCCAGAACCTGCTGGCCGTAATGTGCAAAAACCGTTTCATTGCTGACAAGAGCCAGACGTTGAGGAAAATCGATCTGTTTGAGCTGTGTACCGACCTCCCCTATGAGCTCCTGTCCGAAAACAATCTGATAGCTCCGACCCCCCAGACCAACCTGAATTGAACCAAACCGCTCTGTCATACCATCTACCCTGTTGTTACAACCAGAAATAAAAAATGGGCAGGTAAACCCGCCCATTTTTTATTAAGCCTATAAAAACTACGCCTTACTTATCGTTCAATATTCTCGGTGTAATGAAAATCATCAACTCTGCCTTTGTATCTTTTATGCGTTTCGACTTGAAAAGATTTCCCAACAAAGGAATATCTTTCAGCAAAGGTAATCCCGCTTCATTTTCAGATGTACTGTTGATGAAAATCCCGCCAATAACGGTTGTCTCACCATCCCGGACCAGCACCTTGGTTTGAGCTTTTTTGGTGTCAATACTAGGAGCCGAGGCACCCGAGGTTACCGATGGGGAATCATTTGTTGCCAAAATCTCTAGAATGACGCTGTCATCCGGATTAATAACCGGCTTGACGGTCAATTTCAATTCAGCGGCAACAAATTCAGTTTTGGGGCCATCCGCACCAGAAGTCTGATATGGAATCGTCGTTCCCTGGGAGATAGTCGCTTCTTCACCATTTAAGGTCGTAACACGCGGCGTTGAAATAACCTTGGCATTGCCATTGGCCTCAAGAGCCGAAATTCTGAGATCAAGAATCGTGTTATCAACACCGAGACGACCGAAGGTCATCCCCATCACACCGCCACCAATCGTCAGGTCACCCCCCTGACCCAACCCCGGCAAACCGGTCGAAAAATCGCCTGCAACACCAATTTGTCCACTCGCCGAAGAGGTCCCGGCAGGGTTGTTCTGTCCGGTCAAACCCCAGCTGACACCCAGATCTCGACTGTAGTTCGAGTTTACCTCAACAATGCGTGCTTCAATCATGACCTGTCGCTCAGGAGTATCCAGAATATTGATCAGCTCACGAACCTTTTTAATTCTGGCCGCAACGTCAGTAACAATAAGCAGCTTGTTACGTGCGTCCTCGGTGATGCTACCGCGCTCACTCAGCAACTCTTTAGCAGGAGCAGAGACTGCACCCAGATCAGCATAACTGACCGTTATAACTTCGGTAATCGTTGGCTCAAGTTTTTCCTGCGCCCGAACTGCGGTTAATTCTGCTTCTTTCATGCTGCGAATTTTGTCTTTTGGCAACACGCGTACAACATTGCCTTCTTGCAACATGCCAAGATTTGTTATGTCAAGAACCAGATTCAAGGCCTGGTCCCAGGGCACATCAATTAACCGCAAGGTCACATTGCCCTTTATATTGTCCGAAGCAATAATATTCAGATTACTCACTTCGGCAATCAGCTGAAGGATGTTTCGTACACTGGCATTGTCAAAAACCAGCGAAATCTTCTCACCGTTATACTGAACAACGTCTTTTGCACCGATAGAGCCACCAACAGCCTTTGTTCCTGCGGCAACGGGAGCTGCAACGGGTGTTTTTTCTTTCTGAACCGAAACAACGGCCTTCTCTATTGTCTGCGGCTTGGCTGCCACAGCTGGTTCTGATGCCTTTTCTTCAGCAACAGCAGGAGTTTGAGCTTGTGTGTCACTCTCAGGTTCAACGGCAGAACTGGCCACCGGGACCGGAACCATCTCACCATCAACCGGTTCAACCTCTGCAAAACGTCCGTCGGTAACACGCAGCAACACGCCATTGTCATCCTTGATCAGTTCGTAAGGAACATCTCCCTTTAACTGAACGACAAACCGGACATCAGAGGTTTTTCCATTGTCAACAAGATAGGGAGTAACTGACTGGACCGCCGTAGGAAACGCCAATGCTGCATAAACACGTCGCAGAGCTCTGGAAATGGTCGCATTGCGCAGGCCAAACTTGACGATACTCCCTTCCTTGACCGGATCTTCAGTTTCAACCTGACCCTTGATTCCGATACGGTATTCAGAAATTCCATTTTGGGCCGTGAAATCGATTGAGGTAACAACTGCAGCGGCTGTCTCAGTAGGAACTGGTTCAGCAACTGTGCTGGCAGTACCCTGCCAGGCAACGTGAACGCTATCACCATCACGATTGACTGAAAACTGAGGGAGTTTTTCACCTTCAGCATCAAAGACAAACCGCAACTTATCGCTGTATGGACCAATCCTCAATGAAGCGAAACCACCCGACAACAGATACTTTTTTTGTTTTTCTGCAGCAGCAACGCCGTAAAGATCAACAACCAGACGTTTCGGATTATCCAGGGTAAAGTAACGTAAACGCTTAATGCCTTCTGAAACCGCAATATCAACCTGATTGTCCTGCGTGTAAACTGTTGCCAAACTTTCTGCAGCAGTCTTTACAGCAGCAGTCTTTACAGCAGCAGTCTTCTCAGCAGCAGCCTTCTCAGCAGCAGCCTTCTCGGCAGCAACCTTCTCGGCAGCAACCTTCTCGGCAGCAACCTTCTAGGCAGCGGCTTTCTCAGCAGCAGCCTTCTCGGCAG
>JAJRWH010000086.1 GCA_024276935.1 Deltaproteobacteria bacterium | reverse complement strand
TCCTGGCACATTTTGCCACTGATCAGATTGATTCCGGCAAAACGGGCAACAAAGTCACTTTGGGGTTCGCGTAGCAGCTGGTGATAGCTGCCCTGCTGGACAATTTTGCCCTTTTCGATAACAGCGACCCTTTTGCGGAACCAGGCGACTTCTTCGGTGTCATGGGTGACCAGCAGGGTTGGAATGCGCAGATCGATCAGAATATCGCGCAGCCAACGCCTGATCGTTCCGCGTGCTGAGGGATCAAGGGCGGCGGTCGGTTCGTCAAGCAGAAGCAGCTGCGGATTGGTGATCAGGGTTCGTCCCAGAGCAACCTTCTGCTTTTCACCGCCCGATAAATGGACAACGCTGCGTTGTGCAAGTGAGGCGATTCCCAGCTTGTCGAGAATGGCCGCGATTTTTCGTTCGGTTTCTTCTCGGGATATACGGCGCATTCGCAGCCCGAAGGCAATGTTCTGTTTGACATTCAGGTGGGGGAAAAGTGCCAGATCCTGAAAGAGAATACCGATCTGCCGCTGTTCAGGAGGCAGATTCAGCCGTTGTTGGCTGTGGTACAAAAGGCGTTCTCCAATGCGGATATGACCCGACTCGGGTCTACTCAGGCCAGCAATCAGGCGCAAAAAACTGCTTTTGCCCGAACCGTTTGGTCCCAGCAGGACCGTAACTCCTGGTTCAACCCGGAGAGAAACTGACAGGTTGTGCGAACCGAGCGCACATTGCAGCTGGCAATCGAGTCCGGTCATCTCAGAGTCTCCTGGGGAGTAACGATTTTGACGGCACTCAGTAGCAACAATGATATCAACAGGAGTAAAGTCCCCAGGCCGAAGGCCTGTTGTGGGTCAGATTCAAAGGCGCTGTAAATGGCCAGAGCCAGGGTTTGAGTCCGTCCCGGCATATTGCCCGCAAAGAGAATAATTGCCCCGAAAAGCCCAATTCCCTGAGCCAGAGCCATAATGGCTTCAGCGATCAACCCACGACGTGCCAGAGGCAGGGCAACGTACAGGAAAACTTGCAGGTTTGAGGCCCCGAGCATCAGAGCGGCATCTTCAAGTTTGGGATCGACGGCATCGAACAACAAGGTTGACCGCCTGACAAAATAGGGCGTGACGACAAACAGGATGGCCAGCACCACCGCCAGCAGGCTGAAGGGGATGCGTAATCCGACATCCGCCAGCAGGTTGCCGAGCAATCCACGTCGTCCAAAGGCAAGTAACAGTGCCAGTCCGGCGACGATAGGTGGCATCACCATCGGCAGTTCAAGCAGGGTTTCAAGGGTGCGACGCAAGCGTCCGTTGCAGCGTGCCAGTCCGTAGGATGCTGGCAGCCCCAGCAGGATAATCGGTGGTAATGCCAACAGGGAAGAGAGCAGGGTAATCCACAGGGCCTGAAGAACATCCGGGTGAAGCAGAAGTCCCAGCAGCAGCTGGGGACTGCTGGCCAGCAGTAATCCGATGATCGGCAGCAGAATCAGGGTGCCGAGCAGCACACCTGTGCCGACCAGAAACAGATTGAATCCGGATGGCCCTCTCATGGGCCTTCTCCCGGCATAAATCCCCGCTGGCTAAAAATCAGTTGGGCTTCTTTGCCAAAAAGAAAAGCAATAAAGTCATCGGCCTGACTCTGTCCCGTTGTAACTTTTGCAACCGGATAGCCAACCAGAGGATTATATTTCGGGGGCAGGGCAATTGCTGTCAGTTTACGGGTATTTTGGGCTGTCAGGTCGGTTTGATACAGGATCCCGGCGTCAACTTCACCGAGAAGCAGTTTCGCAACAATGGCTTTGACCCTGTTCTCTTCGCTGACCACATTCTTTTCGATTTTGTGAACCAGCTCCGGGCCATAGGCAGGGTCTGCGGCGAGTCGAGTAAACAGCTGCCGGGTGTAGTTTCCGATCGGGACCTGACGGTTGCCAACGACCAGCAGGACTCCGGGGCGTTCAAGGTCTGCCAATGATACCGGGGGTGGGGTCAGGTCAGGCTGGACGGCAAGAACCAGGCGGTTGTGCAGCAGCAGCCGAGGGTTTTCGACCAGTCCGGTTTTTTTCAGGCGCTTCATGACAGAGCGGTTGGCGGCGATAAAAATATCTGCCGGAGCTCCCTGTTCGATCTGGGTTGCCAGAGTCTGACTGCCAGCAAAAAGTAACCGGATTTGCACGTCGGGATGCCGGGTCTGGTACTTCTGGGCGACCTGGTGCAGTGCTTCAGTCAGGGATGAGGCAGCAAAGACCGACAGCTCGTTGGCACAGGCCAGGGTGGGGAGTAGAATCATTATCAGGCCGATGCTGAAATATTTCATGATTCATCTTCCTGGGCAAACTTTTCATCGATCAGTTCGTTCAGGCCAGTCTTCAGCCGGGCGTAGCGGGCAAGAAGTTCTCTTGTCTCCCGGGTCAGGTGGGTAGAGCCACCTCCCTTGCCACCTTTGGACCGTTCGACCAGGGGGAAGGGGGCATGTTTTTCCATATGTTGCAGTTGAGCCCAGGCTTTACGATATGAGATGCCAAGCTCTGCCGCTGCGGCATTGAGCGATCCTTCAGTGTCAATTGCCCGCAACAATCGTTCACGGCCTGAACCGAGTAATGGTTTGCCATCGACTTCGAGCCAGATTTTACTGCGCACCCTGACCCCTTTCATGACAGGAATCGTTCCTCGATAAAAGTACACAGGCTTGCCGGGGCGTTCAGGTCAAAACAGGGGAGGTCGAGACTCAGTTTTACATCGCTGGCAACGGCCACCAGACTGGGGTCATGGTAGTCCCCGCGGCAGAGGAGGGGGTGCTGTAACTGGTGGCGATGAATTTCGATTTTTGGCAAAGGGCTGCGTTTAAAACCTTCGGTCAGCAGGATATCGACTTTGCCGATAAATGGTTGCATCAGTTGGGTAAATGCAGGTTCCACCTCGTGCTGCTGGATGACAGCTGTTTTCGTTGGTGAACTGATAGCGGTCACTGCTGCCCCGGCTGCAGTCATCTTCCAGCTGTCTTTGCCATGATGGTCAATCTCGAAGCGGTGGGCATCATGCTTTAGTGCTCCGACTGTCCAGCCACGGTTGGTCAGTTCGGTAATCAGTTTGACCAGTAAGGTTGTTTTGCCGGTACCACTGCGAGCGACCAGAGTAACGACCGGCGGGGGACTGTGCAGTCGCTCCACATCCTGTGGATGATTCAGGTTGATCAACGCTCTTCGCCAGCCAGCGGGTAAAGATTTTTCATCCAGATAGCAGATTTTCAGGTCATCCAGCAGATCGATCAGGCGGAGCTGCTTATGTTGCAGGCGACTCTCGATCAGGGGCAGGATGCTGCGATGGTAGCAGGCCACCAGTGGTTCAATGCCTTGACCGGTTTGGGGAATAACAGCCTGAACCCCGTCTCGTCCGGCCAACAGTGTCTGCAATAATTGCGCTGAAGGATAGGGAAGATCACAGGGCAGGACCAGAACCCATTCGGTTTGGGCGTTCGTCAGGGCGTTGTGTAACCCCCCGAGAGACGAACCCGGATAGCTGTCAGCAAAAGCCGGTAGTGTCTCTGTTGCCAGATCGGGTCGGTTTCCGGCAATCTGCACCTGGGCACAGACCTGAGAAAAAACCTGGTGGATTCGTTCAAACAGAGACTGTCCGTCCAGGGTCAGTGCCGCTTTGTCACGGCCCATACGGGTACTTTTGCCGCCAGTCAGAATAACGCCGGTTACATTTTCTGCCGGACTGTCAGTATCGTTATGCGAAATTTGCATAACGATATAATATGGAAAATAATATGTTTGTCAAGGGGAGAGAGCTTCAGCGAAAGAAAAGTATTAAAGAGTTTGTGGACTTCAGGGGACAGGATTAACATGAATGCTTGTCTCTAAGGATTCAATTCAGATCAGATTTAAACGAAAAGGACATATGATGAAAAGAGTACTCTTTTTGTGTACAGGAAATTCATGTCGCAGTCAGATGGCAGAGGGTTTGATCAATCATGATTTTACCGGACAGATCGAAGCCTTTTCGGCAGGGACTGAACCGCATGGTCTCAACCCCAGAGCGGTCCAGGTGATGGCAGAAATTGATATCGATATCAGTAACCATTGTTCGGACCATGTTGGTCTGTACGAAGACCAGCCCTTTGATTATGTGGTCACACTTTGTGGTGATGCCAACTAGAAATGTTCTCTCTTTTTTGGTGGGAGAGAACGAATCCATATCGGTTTTGACGATCCGCCCAAAGCGACTGGCAGTGAAGAAGAGATCATGGATATCTACCGTCGGGTCCGAGATGAGATACGTCAACAGCTGGGAAATTTTTTCCAACGGGAAATAACGAAGGAGGCCTCAAGTTAAAGGTAAAGGTAAAGGTAAAGGCGAAAGGCTCTGCCCTTGCGTGGTTCTTGTGGCACGTGATAATGTCCTTCAAATTTGTGGTCAGTTGTTAAATTTTTCAGATCGACCTTAAGTGTTTCGCAGTGGTCGGTACATTCCAGGCAGCGAGTGCAGGAACTGTGATTTGGGATTTCCAGAGGATTCAGCCCCTGTGGGCAACTCTTTTCGCAGAGTCGGCACAGACTGCAGTCATCTTTTTTTATGCCCAAAAAGAGTCCGGAAAATTTGTTGCTCAGTCCATAAATACCACCAATTGGGCAGAGCAGGGTACAGAATGGCCGATTGATGAAAAGAGCCAGAAACAAAAAAAGTCCCAGACTGCTGATTGATACTAAAGCCATGATTCCTTCTGGGGCCCGTAAAAAAAGAGGGATATTTGACGCCTGTTGCACAAGGCGGGTTATCGTCCCCGGCGGGCAAATATCGCAGAAGGCAAAAGAGCGGGTCAGGTAGGGGATGATCCCGACCAGTAAGGCAAACAGGGGGAGGCGAAACCAGCCTGCCCAGCCAGGCAAACTGAATTTTCGGGTCGGGATTTTATGGAGCAAATCCTGAACAAAACCGAATGGACAGAGCCAGCCGCAGGTCCAGGTGCCGAGTGCGGCCCCAAACAGCAAGAGAATTGCCAGGGCAACAATGATGCTGCCGACTATCTTCCAGAACATCATGCCCAACATACCCATCGAGATAAAGATGGCACCACGTTGCAGCAGAATTAACGGGCAGGTAAAGGTGGCCAGTGCACAGTTGGAGCAATTGAGAAAGCCGCAGGGAATAAACCGCAACCAGGATAGAAAGTAGGCATTGGCCAGAATCAGACTGAGAGTTTGGATCCAGCGGCGCAAAGATATTGCGGCAATGAATTGACGTAGTGATTTTCGGGTCTGCATTTGAAGTTACTTCTGGTAAGGATTGACATTGCGTCGCAGGGGAGCCGGTCCTGGATTTCGATTGCCAGGAAAACGCATCCGTGAAAAATCGATCGGTGGAGCCTGGCGCAGTGCCCGGCTCATCCCTGCTGGTTTGGGTTGCAAAAAACGACCAAGAAGGAAGGCGCTGATCAGCATGACCAGCACCCAACTCAGTCGAAACAGCTTTGAAGACAGAAATTTCATGACTGAAACTCGACTCCTTCAATGGATAGGGCTGATGGGGGCAACTCCTCGCTGGCGAGAACCAAAGCGCGGCCATCAAAGAGCGCATCCACCAACTTTTTACGTCCACCTGCCACCAGTCGTTGTACGGTTCCGCGTGAAATGCCCATTTGTTCTCCAGCCTGTTGCTGGGTCAGCCCCTGGCTGTCACAAAGATGGATGGCCTCAGCCTCATCTGGATACAGAATGACTTGCGCCAATTCTTTCAGTGGTGTTCCTGCCGGTTTAAAAACTCGTGCGCCTGATTCTCTCAGGGCCTGGCAGCAGTTTCTTGGTTTTTTGGGCCGGGGTGACATCAGTGCTCTACCACATCCTGCAAAATCCATTTTTCTTCATCTGCAACCGAAGACATCACCTTTGCGACGGTGCTGCCAAACATTTTGCTCATCAGTTTGACGTTCATTTTTGTCAGGTAAACGTCACCTTTTGCATCTGTGTAAACCCCGATCCGGCAAGGCATAATCCCGGCAATCTTTTTGTTCTCATCGTTCTGGAGAACCCGATAGGCATGGTCAGGTTGACAGAGTGAAATGATCTGGACCTGAGTCATGTCTTCGTGTCCTGCTTCCTGCAGGGTTTTCTGCAAGTTGTAAATCTTGGGGACCGCCCAGCCATGCTTGGTCGCCTGCTCTTCGATGCTGCTGATGGTTTCGCTGAAGCCCAATTTGCTCTTGCGTACCGTCAGCATCAGTTTGGGCATCAGTTTCCAGACCAGAATTCCGGTCAGGATTATTCCGGCGATCAGGCCGATAAGAAAACTTGCGAAAGTCATTTTTTGTCTCTCCTGTTGAGTGTAGGGTCAATGGCGGGTTGTCAGTGATGACAGCCGTGGCCGTGGCCATGTCCGTGCCCACCGCAGGTCTGGCCCGGAGTTAAAATCGGAAGAGTGTCGACTGCCAGACAGGTCATATTGTCGGCGATCGTCAGACCCTGTGCCTGGTAGACAGCCAGCCCTGCCCGGTTGAGTCCCATCAGGGCACCCGTGCCGATACCACCTACGACGATAGCATCGATAGTTTGACCGCCAAGAGCTTTGAGGGGTTGGCAGGCACCATGGGCATGATGTTGGTCGTTGTTGTTGATGGTGCTGAGTTCACGGGTTTCGGTGTCGACAACAATAAATTGAGGCGCTGAGCCGAAATGCCCATAGACTTTACTTTCCATTCCCTGATCTTCGGTGACTGGAAAACAGATTTTCATTGTGAACCTCCTTGAGTCAGGTTGTTTTGTGTATATACACAAAATATAAGTTCACTATATATGAAAGTCAAGATATTATTTCGGCATAAATAAAGAGGGAATAGGCCGGTAGAAGAATAACGCAGAATTGTCAGATGAGCAGGCGCTCCGGTCTGGTGATTCTTTCACACCAAACCGGAGTTTTTCTCATTCAGGTCAAGCTCTTGCCCTCTCCATCCGACAGGATTTCGCGGGTTCGGTGTTAGCTGGCGTTGCAACTTTTTTTGCTCCCGCAGGTATTGATGCCCAGAAGCGTATAAAGGGGACAGAAGCTGATGAAAGCGGTCAAGAGGGGAACAACACCAATCCAGCCGAAGACTCCGACCGGTTGGGTATCGGTCACGGCCAGGCCGATCAAAACAAGCCCAATAACAAGACGTAAAACGCGGTCGATTGTACCGATATTCTTTTTCATGATGAACCTCCACAGAGAATGAATTAATTGCTGAACTGATCTGTAGAGTAGCGATTGTGGCAAAAAAGTTCGGTGATCGAAGTCACAAAGAAATGATTTTATTCATGGGTTGAAAACTTTGTGCGCAGACCCCGGGGATCCTTGATGCTGATGTGACGACGTTCCGGAAGAATCAGCCCCTCTTCACCAAACTGATGAAGCAGACGACTGACCACTTCGCGTGCTGTGCCAAGATGCAGGGCTATCTGTTCGTGGCTGAGAGTGACGGGATGAAATTCACCGGGTGACTTTTCGGCCTCATCGTAGATGAAGCGTGCCAGCCGTTGGTCCATACGACCAAAGCTGATTTCACCGACCAGTAGCATCAGACTGGTCATACGGCGGGTAAAGAGATCCATCACAAACTTCTGGACGGCATTGTCGCTTTGAAAGAGCTGGCGAAAAATATCAGCCGGAATAATCAGCACGCGGCAGGGCTTGTCAGTTTTGGCCAGGGCCGGGTAGGTTTTGTTTCCCAGCAGACAACTGGTGCCAAGGACACAGGATTCTCCCGGGTCGACTCGGTAGAGGGTAATTTCCCGACCATTTTCTGCCTGGCGATAGACCCGGATATCCCCTTCTTCCACCAGCAACAAGGCCTGACAGTCATCCCCTTCTTGCAGCAGTAAGCTGTCAGGAGGGATCTCTCTGGCCATCAGCTTTGAGGCAAGAAGGGCCCAGCTTTCCGGGCTTAATTGCTCAAGAAAGGGAAATGCCCTGAGGCGTTTTTCAAGCCCGGCGGCTGTTTTCTGGGGCGAGAATCCGGGTTGCATTCAGATCTCCCTGGGTTAAGAAGATGAAACACCATTCTTATCCAGGTGCTGAGCCATGGCAAGGTTTCTTGTGCAAAAAGCGGACTTCAGGCGGAATATATGATTTATCCCAACAGTTTTTCGATCTCCGCAGCACTTGGAACTTTGCCGGTTATCAGGATCTTGCCATCGATGGCAAGGCCGGGGGTTGTCATGACACCAAAGGTCATTATCTGATTGATGTCGGTAATTTTTTCCATCTCGTAATCGATACCGAGATTGTTGGCCGCCTGAGCGGTATTTTCGGCAAGTTTCTGACATTTGGCGCAGCCGGTACCGAGAATCTGGATCTTTTTCATTTTGAATCTCCTTTTTTGTTAGCCACCAGGGCACGAAGGACACCAAGAAATCTTTTCTTAACGGAGAGGCGCAGAGCTGGAGAGAAAGACAGAATCAATGCTTTTGGTTTAACCTTAAAAACGAATTAGCCTTTCTCTCTTCCTCTGCGTCTCTCCGTTAAAATAGTCCTTGCCACTCCTTGGTGTCCTGGTAGCAATCAGGGTTAAAATATCGCTCCGTAAATCAATCCACTTACTGTTGCCATCACCATTACCAGCAGGACGAAAACAAGGGTTTTTTTGGTGCCCATAACACTGCGAATAACCAGCATGTTGGGTAACGAGAGTGCCGGGCCAGCCAGTAACAGAGCCAGGGCTGGTCCCTTGCCCATTCCTGCTCCCATCAGCCCTTGCAGAATCGGAACCTCGGTCAGGGTGGCAAAATACATGAAGGCTCCAAAGACCGAGGCGAACAGGTTGGCGAACAGTGAGTTGCCACCGACCAGAGATGCCACCCAGGTTGACGGGATCAGGCCTTCATGGCCGGGACGCCCGAGAAGAACCCCGGCGATCAGTACTCCGATCAGCAGCAGGGGCAGGATCTTCTTGGCAAAATCCCAACTTTCTTCAAACCATTGCCCCATTTCATTTTCGCGGGTGCTTTTGAGGTTACTTAGTATTGAGAGGCCGATTACCCCAAAAGTAAAAGCGAGGGCGGGATGTTGTGGCTGGATCATGGCGGCGGCCAGTGCGGGCAGGGCGGCAATGACGACGCGGGTGTAGCCAACCTTGAACCAGGTGGCGAGCATCAGCCCGAGGGCAATAGAAAAGCCACTGGTGATCCACCATTTTGCCGAATATATTGCGTGCCAGAGTCCGGTCTGGTCGGCAGTTTTTCCCCAGTTGGCAAAAACCAGAATTCCGACCATGCTCGCGAAGTAGAGAGCTGTTTGCCACAATGGACGACCGGTTTCTTCTGGAAGGTTCACTGGGGCTGAAGCCGCTTTTTCTGCCTCTTCATGACGAAAGAAAAAGTGCATGGCCAGACCAATAATGACGGCAAAGAGAATGGCCCCGACAGCACGGGCAATTCCCATTTCCGGGCCGAGAATACGTGCGGTCAGGACAATGGCGAGAATGTTGATTGCCGGGCCGGAATAGAGAAAGGCACAGGCGGGGCCCAGACCCGCTCCCATCCGGTATATGCCGGCAAATAATGGCAGAATTGTACAGGAGCAGACGGCAAGGATTGTCCCTGAAACTGCGGCCACCCCGTAGGCCAGAACTTTGTTTGCCCTGGGTCCAAGATATTTCATTACTGCGGCCTGACTGACAAAGACAGCGACGGCTCCGGCTATGAAGAAAGCTGGAATCAGACAGAGCAAAACGTGTTCCTGGGCATACCATTTAACTAGGTAGAGTGATTCGATGATGGCACTCTGAACACGTGGTGTTTCAACCGGCAGAAAAAAACAGCCAGTAAAAACAACGATAATCCAGAAGAGTGGTTTCCATTCTGTTTTCCAATTCATCCTTTGACCTCTTGGCAAATTGGCAATATTGCCAAATACTAGGGTATAAAAAACTGCTGAACCACTTAATGAGGTTCAGCAGGCGTCGTTGGTTGTTGCAGGGTCTCCGTTAAGAACGGCTTCAACACAGCCGAAGAAATTCAGAATGCATGGTGTGGTGAGTTGGTAGAATACCTGGTTGCCACGTTTGTCATCGATGACCAGACCAGCATTTTTTAACACACTCAAGTGTTTGGAGACCGTTGACATATCGAAACCAACCATTTCGGTCAATTCACAGACACAACGTTCCTGGCGGGCAAGTTCTTCGATGAAAAAAAGCCGTACCGGGTGTCCGAGAGCCTTGATGATGCGGGCACGTTCGACAAAATGCTTTTGGTTGTACGCCATAATGACCTCCACCTATTTGGCGATATTGCCAAATAGGTGGAGGTCTGTCAAGGGCTTGTTTTGAAACAGTGCAATTTATCAAAAACGGGCGAGGTCCACCGAAGGAGAAAGCAGGGGCGCGGGCGGCATTTCTTGTTCAGCCAGTTTAAAGCGCTGGAGCAGATTATTCATGTGCATGGCCTGGGCCGAGAGCTCTTCACTGGTGGCAGCGCTTTCCTCCGAGCCTGCCGTATTTTGCTGAACGACCTGATCGATTTGTGAAAGTCCCTGGTTTATCTGATTAATTCCGTTGGATTGCTGATTACTGGAGTTGGCAATTTTTTCGGCAAGGTCAGAAACCTGGGTCACACTGGTGACGATTTCGTTGAGTGCCTGGGATGTCTGGCGGGCAATCGAACTGCCATTACTGGTTTTTTGAACTGAACTTTCAATCAGAACCGTTGTCTCTTGGGCAGCTTTGGCACTGCGTGCTGCAAGGTTGCGAACTTCTTCTGCAACAACGGCAAAGCCTTTGCCATGTTGACCGGCTCGGGCGGCCTCAACGGCGGCGTTGAGTGCCAACAGATTGGTTTGAAAGGCGATCTCATCGATGACCTTGATAATCTTGCTGATGCTCTGGCCCGATTCTTCGATTTCGCTCATGGCTTCGACCATTTTTTGCATCTGTTCATTCCCGCGAACAGCCAGTTTGTGAGTCTGACTGGTCAGCTGGTTGGCCTGACCTGCATTTTCGGTACTTTCTCTGGCTTGATTGGCGATCTGATCCATGCTGGCACTGATTTCTTCGAGGGATGCCGCTGATCTTGTCGCTCCTTCCGAGAGGGTCTGGCTGTTGTCAGCGATCTGTACGATGCTACCGGCAATCTGGGTGCTCGCAGTTTGAATTTCGTTCAGCACACGACTCATTTCCTGGGCCATTTTTTTCAGGGCAGAGCGAACCATATCCTGATCATCTCGTGGTTCGATTCGGCGCGAAAAGTCGCCATTGCCCATTTGTTGCAGAGTTTTGACAATCTCGTGTTCAAGGTCATCGGCAAAATCGTTGAGAGCTCTGGCCATGGAACCAAATTCATCACTGCGGCTGGTGTCTGACAGGCGGGCTGAAACGCGACCCTGGCGCAGTGCGCGCGCCATTTCAACGGTGCGATGCAAGGGGATGACCAGGCTGCGGGCAAACAGGATGAAAATACCACCAAGCACGATGAGGGTGACGACAAAGGTACTGATCAGCCCGAAGCTGGCCGATTTGGCAACCGCCGAAAGATCCTTGCGAGTTGCCTGGGCTTCCTGTTTGGCCTTTTCAAGTTCAGTCTTTAATTCAAGCCGGGTATCGGCGACCCGTTGCAGGCTTTTGTCGGCCATTTCTTTGATGTTGCGCGAAATAAAGAAATACATTCCGGCCAATGAGACCGAAATCTCTCCCAGTTTTTGAGTGTGTTCTTCAGAGCCTGGTTTCAGGCTGAACAGATCGGGCAGTTCAAATTCAAGCAGGGTGGCAACATCTTCAAAATTGGCGACGGTGACCTGTCCCAGAGTCTTTTTTGTTCCTTTGATCAGGCGGTCACTTCCAGAAACCTGATTGATGATCTGGGCATCCTTGGCCAGCTGTTGTGCCTGTTGAAGAATCTGGTCGGCAGTCAGTCCTTTACGTTGTCCGGAAATAACCGCCTGTTGGAGTTCAATAAGACGTCGATTCAAATCGCCGAGGATACGGGCCTGTTCCTGGCTGCTCAGGGTACGATCATAAATTGTGACCAGTTGAGAGCGAATGGCAGCGTTGCGATCAAGGCTATGACGTGCGGCAAGGTCGATGCTGTGAGTTGCCCGGTAGCCGATTCCTCCCAGAAGCAACATACCGATCAGGCCGAGGATGCCGATCAGGGAAATTTTGTGAAAAATTTTGAAATGGAAACCCTGAGGTGCTGTGACCAACATGGTGAACTCCCGTGGAAAGGTTTGGAGAATTCTAACAAACAACGATTATTTACGCAACAAATGTTAATAATAATTATCCAATCCTATGTGGTATTTGAAGAGAAAAAGAGATGGATAAAATTTGTGGATCGTTCGTATTAAGCTGAAGTTTAGAGTTTCGTGATCTTTGAAAATTTGCCGAAGCATAAAAAAAACAGCCAAAAATGGTTGACATTGTGGCCAGCGTGCGTGGCCGCGCTTTCAAAGCGCTTGAGATTTAGAAAGCTTTGAAAGCGCGGC
>JAJRWH010000085.1 GCA_024276935.1 Deltaproteobacteria bacterium | reverse complement strand
CCTCCTTTCACGTTCACGGGTTTTTGTTCTTGAACCACTCGATTCACAAGCGCTGAAACACCTGCTTCAGCGGGCGTTGAGCGAAGAACGTGGCCTGGGAGAGCGAAAGCTGCAGATCGATGAGGATGCGCTCGACTTTCTGACCTCCCAGGCCGATGGTGATGCCCGGGTAGCTCTGGGAGCCCTTGAAGTCGCCGCATCAACAGCCACCGACAAAAAGATTGATCTGACCCTGGCCCAGGAAGCCCTGCAAAAAAAAGCGCTGCTCTACGACAAAGGAGCCGAAGAACATTACAACGTCATCTCGGCCTTTATCAAAAGTATGCGCGGCAGCGACCCTGATGCGGCACTCTATTGGCTGGCAAGAATGATTGAAGCGGGGGAAGATCCCCTGTTTATAATCCGGCGGATGGTCATTTTCGCTTCTGAAGATATCGGCAACGCCGACCCGCGAGCACTGCAGCTGGCCCTTGCAGTACAACAGGCGGTACATTTCGTTGGTTTACCCGAAGCCCGTATCTCACTGGCTCAGGGAGTCACCTATCTGGCCACTGCCCCCAAAAGCAACGCCAGCTACGTCGGGATCAAACAGGCCCAGGCCGAAGTCCGCAGCAGCGGAGCCCTGCCTGTTCCCAAGCATATCCGCAATGCACCGACAAAATTGATGCAGGAACAGGGCTATGGCGAAGGCTACAAATATGCCCACGACTATGAAAATGGCATCGCAGAGCAACAACACCTGCCCGACGCGCTGCAGGGCCGAACCTTTTATCGCCCGGGCAACCGGGGTTACGAAAAAACCATCAACGAACGAATGGCCTACCTGCGCAACCAAAGTAAAAAAGGTTCATAGTTATCAGACCCATGGCCTGTCCGACTTTACAGCCCAAACAACAGCAGGTATCCTCTCTTTATGCGCTTTCCCCTCCGACCCAACAAGCCCGTAAAACTGACAGTCTCTGGCCTGCTGGCCATCGTCCTGCTCATCGTCCTGATGGGGCTTCTTTTCCCGATCACCGCCACAGCGTCCGACACCTGGGGTCCCTGGGAGGTCGGAACATCGGCAAAAATCTCGCCACCAGTAACGGACAAAATCGACCCTCTGGACCAGGCCGTTCGTATTTTTCAAAAATATATTTCACCGATTGATGGCGCACGCTGTCAGATGTATCCCACCTGTTCAGCCTATGCACGCCAGGCGCTGCGTAAGCATGGAGCCCTGATCGGAACCTTTATGGCCGTCGACAGATTGATTCACGAGGTCGACCCTCTTGAACAACAGACTCCGATGATCAAATGGGGGTACCGGCGTTTTTATGATCCCTTGTCTAATAACGATTTCTGGTTGAACGGGGATGAGCGGCGAGAGGCGGGAACGGACTGACGCGGGAACAAACGGCAGTCAGGACAGAAACTAGTGTCCCGTTTGGTTAGTTGTGTCAATTAATTCTGAGTCATTTTGACTGCGGACAAGGCGCACCGACGCAGGCCTAGCCTGAGTTAAACCAAGGAGGTGGAACGCAGGCCGCAGACAAAAGGGCCAGAATTAGAAGGCAGAATTAACCGCACGGGACACTAGAACATAAACCGGCGCATACTGACATTCATCAGCAAGCCCACCCCAATCATGGTGGTTATCATGTTGGTCCCGCCGTAGGAAAAAAGTGGCAGGGGCACCCCGACAACAGGCAGCAGACCGATCACCATTCCCAGATTGACAACAATGTGCCAGAAAATCATTGCCGTGACTCCAATGGCGAGAAAAGTCCCGAACCGATCCGCAGCCCGCCGTGCGACATAGATTCCCCAGACGATCAGAAACAGATAGCCCAGCAACAACAGAATACTGCCACTGAAACCCCATTCTTCAGCAAAAACAGAAAAAGCAAAATCAGTATGGCGCTCCGGCAAAAAAGACAGGTGGGACTGGGTCCCGGCCATAAATCCCTTGCCCAGAAAACCACCACTGCCTACTGCAATTTTTGACTGAATAATATGATAGCCGCTCCCCAGCGGATCTGTTTCAGGATTCATAAAGATGCGGATTCGTGCCTTTTGATAATCATGCAGCATAAACCAGCCAGCACCAGCGGTTGCAAAACCGGCAACCCCGAGAGCAAACAGAGTTCTGCGCTGCAACCCCGCAAAGAGCAGCATTGAGGCGCCGATAAAGATCACCAGCAGGGCCGTACCAAGATCCGGCTGTTTGACAATCAGCACAAAGGGCAGCAGCAACAATCCTGCCGGCAACCAGAGATCACGCAAACTGTAACCAAAAGGCTGGGCGGTCCGACCGAAAATACGTGCCAGGGAGACAATGATCACCAGCTTGGCAACCTCACTCGGTTGAAGATTGAAGGCTCCCAGATGAATCCAGCGGGTCGCTCCCATTGAGGTTTTTCCCAAAATCAGCACAAAGATCAGCATCGCCAGCATCACCACATAGGCATGCAGCGAATAGTGTTCAAGGTGACGGTAATCGAAACAGCAGATCAACAACGCCAGGAATACGCCACCCCCAAACCAGAGGCACTGTTTCAGATAGATCGGGGTACTGTAAACAGCCCATCCTGCGGTTGCGCTGTACAGGTTCATAATTCCGACCCCGGTCAGCAGGCAGACCGTGATCAGCAGTACCCAGTCAAAGTTTGTCACCAGTCGACGATCAAACATCTATTCGCCCTCGGCCTGAACAACGGCAATTTTGGGAGTTTTTCCTGAAAAATAACTGGCCAGCATTGCCCTGGCAATAGGCCCCGCCGCACTTCCGCCATGCTGACCATGTTCAACAACCACCGCAACGGCAATTTCAGGGTTGTCAGCCGGGGCATAGGCAACAAACAGGGCATGGGGACGAAAGCGATAGGGGACCTCCCGCTTTACGCCAGATTCCTCTTCTTCATCCGACCGCCGTCTGATGACCTGTGATGTCCCGGTTTTTCCTGCAACCTTTACTGTTTTGAGCCGGGCAGCCCAACCTGTTCCGTGGGGTTCGTTCACTGCTGCGACCAGACCTTGATTAATCGCCTTCCAGGCATCGGGAGAGAATTTGACGTGACGAATTAACTGAGGCTCTGCCTGCTGAAGGATATTTCCATCCCAATCCTCAATCCGCTTGATTATCTGCGGCTGCAAAACATCGCCGCGGTTCGCCAGAGCTGCCGTCATGACAGCCAACTGAATGGGTGTCACCAGCACATAACCCTGACCAATAGAGGAAATCACAGTTTCTCCGCCATACCAGGGCTGATTGAAACGTTGGCGCTTCCAGCTGCGCGAAGGGATCACTCCGGTCTTTTCGCCCGCCAGAGGAAACCCGACCGGGGCTCCCAGGCCAAATTCACGGGCAGCCTCTTCAAGCTTGTCGATTCCCAGCTCAAGCCCCACCTGATAAAACCAGACATCGCAACTTTCGCGTAACGCCTTTTTCAGGTTGGTTTTCCCATGCCCCTCTTTTTTCCAGCACCGAAACCGGGCCTCTCCCAAAGAGAAGCT
>JAJRWH010000084.1 GCA_024276935.1 Deltaproteobacteria bacterium | reverse complement strand
TTGCCATCGCTGTTGTCATCGGTGATCAGGTAGAGTCCGGAAAGCATCAGCAAACTCCTGTCAGGCAGTTGAATGTGGGTTGGGGGATGATCCTCGGATCATTGATCTGCCCCGGTGGTTTTTCGCAAATTGACAAAATCAGGCAAGGACGATGCGTTGATTGAGCAGGTCGATCTCGCCAATTCTTCCTGAAATTGTTTGGGTTTTGCCAAAATTGTCGATCAGTTTCAAGCCATTTGACTGGACCAGCAATGACGCAACATTCTCCAGGCTGATTTCCTCTTCATCGGAAACCAGTTTGAATGGACCGTAATCGAGACACATAGAATTGAACCTCCAGACGGGGTAGGGAACAGTAGAGAAGACTAACAGAGGAGAATAAATACTGTCAATTGGAATCCCCTGAAGAGATGAAACCTTTACAGGTGGTTCCTTGCCTCTGTAGAATGTTGCAGCATAAATCCCTCTTTTAACAGTCTCTGTCACGAAAGATGATTCTGGAACGATGAGTTTTTCTCCACGACCAACCCGGGTGGATATTGATCTTGAGGCGCTTGGTCACAATCTGCGTCAGGTGCGGTCCTGTTGCTCACAAGGCCAGGGTGTTCTGGCGGTCATCAAGGCGGACGCCTACGGCCATGGAGCCGTTGCTGTTGGCAAGAAGCTCGAAAAAGAGGGGGTTGAATATTTTGGTGTCGCGACCCTGGAAGAGGCGGTAGAGCTGCGTGTTGCCGGGCTCCAGACGCCGATTCTGGTGTTGGGCGGTTGTTATCCGGGCCAGGAAAACGAATTTCTTCGCCGTAACCTTGATGTGGCGGTTTTCAGTCTGGAAGATCTGCAACGACTTGAGCAGTTTGCGCGGGGCCGGGAAGAGCGATTTCGGGTGCATATCAAATGCGACACCGGGATGGGGCGGGTTGGTTTTCTGCCTGAAGAAGTTTCTGCGCTGATTGAACTGCTATCTGGCGGCCGGGGAATTGTGGTCCAGGGTTTGATGTCACATCTGGCCAGGGCTGATGAAGCTGATCCCCGGGTCACCCAAAAACAGATTCGGTGTTTCCGGAAAATCTGTCAACAGTTTAACGCTGCGGGGATTTGTCCCGCCGCAGTTCACTTGAGTAACAGTGCCGGGCTGGTTGCCTGGCAGGTTCCCGAATGTACTTTGGTTCGTCCGGGAATCATTCTTTATGGCAGCTATCCTGCGCCTGAGTTCAGATCTAAAATTGACCTGCAACCGGTGCTGACCTTTTCAACCCGAATAGCCCAGTTGCGCGAGATAGAACCGGGCAGCGGCATTTCTTACGGTCATACTTTTCATACTGAGCGACTGACACGGCTTGCGACCCTGCCGGTGGGTTATGCTGATGGTTACAACCGCCTGTTATCCAATTGTGGTGTGGTGTTGATTCGTGGCCAGCGTGTGCCGGTGGTCGGGCGGGTCTGCATGGACTGGATTATGGTGGATGTCACAGATGTTCCGGAGGTAGCTGTTGGCGACAGGGTTGTGCTGCTTGGCCGTGATGGTGACCAGACAATCACTGCCGAAGACTGGGCCGATATGCTGGGCAGCATCAGTTATGAGGTCTTCTGTCGCATCGGCCAGCGGGTCCCACGCCACTTTTCTGCGCTGCCGACAACTTGAAAAAGGTTGCCCGAATATGGGCTTTGTGGTAGAGAAAGGCCCTTCTTCCGGTTCTTTTCATCAACCGGAACTCCCATAAACTTTATAAAGTCTGATGGACAGCTGTGGCAGCTGTCCATTCTTGTCTCATTTTTTCAGATTTTGTCGGAAATGACAGATTCTGCGCAGAAAGGACAACTGTTTCTATGGCGATGATCAAGCGTGCACTGGTGTCGGTTTCGGACAAAAACGGGATTGTCGAACTGGTTCGTGAGCTCTGTGGTTTCGGGGTTGAGATTTTGTCAACCGGCGGAACGGCAAAGCTGTTGCGTGAGGCGGGTTTGCCGGTGATGGATGTCTCGGATTATACCGGCTTTCCGGAAATGCTCGACGGGCGGGTCAAAACCCTGCACCCCAAGGTTCACGGGGGGCTGCTCGGTTTGCGTGATAACCCCGAGCATGTCGCAACCATGGCTGAACATGGTATTGAAAATATCGATATGGTGGTGGTTAATCTCTACCCTTTTGAGGCGACCGTTGCCAATCCCGATTGCAGCCTTGAAGATGCGATCGAAAATATCGATATCGGTGGGCCAACCATGCTGCGCAGTGCCGCCAAAAATAACCGTTCTGTTACGGTGCTGGTTGATCCAGCCGATTATGCACCGGTCCTTGCCGAGATGAAAAAGACCGGTGGGACAATTTCTCCGGAAAGTAATTTCAAACTGGCAGTCAAGGTCTATCAGCACACTGCGGCCTATGATGGGGCAATCTCCAACTGGCTGGGCCAAAAGACAGCTCCGGAAAATGCCAGTTTCCCTCCTGCCTTGAGCTTGCAGTTCACCAAGTCGCAGTCAATGCGTTATGGAGAAAATCCTCACCAGCAAGCAGCTTTCTATGTCGAGAAAGATATTACCGAAGCGTCGATTTCGACTGCCAGACAATTGCAGGGCAAAGCCCTGTCCTACAATAATATCGGCGATACAGACGCTGCCCTTGAGTGTGTCAAGCAGTTCAGTGAGGGACCGGCCTGTGTCATCGTCAAGCATGCCAACCCTTGCGGCGTAGCGATCGGTGAGAGTTTGCTGGATGCTTACGAACGGGCTTTTTCCACTGACCCTGAATCCTCTTTTGGCGGGATCATTGCTTTTAACCGTGAGCTTGATTGTGCGACAGCCAAGGCTATTGTCGACAAGCAATTTGTTGAGGTGATTATCGCTCCCGCGGTTGCCGAAGGGGTTGCGCAGATTGTTGCGGCCAAGAAAAATGTCCGTCTGCTCGAATGTGGTTTCTGGCCAGAGCAGCCGACAGCTCGCTATGACTTTAAACGTGTCAATGGTGGTCTGCTGGTTCAGGATACCGATCTGTTGCTGCACAGCGATCTTGAAGTCGTCAGCAAGCGGGTTCCAACGGCCAAAGAACGCGAGGATCTGATGTTCGCCTGGCGAGTTGCCAAGTTCGTTAAAAGCAACGCTATTGTCTATGGTCGTGACGGTATGACTATCGGGGTTGGGGCCGGTCAGATGAGCCGGGTCAATTCAGCCCGGATTGCAGTCATCAAGGCCGAACATGCCGGTCTTGAAGTCAAGGGTTCGGCCATGGCTTCCGATGCCTTTTTCCCGTTCCGTGACGGGATCGACAATGCAGCTGCCGCCGGGGTGACCGCAGTGATTCAGCCCGGTGGCTCGATTCGGGATGAAGAGGTCATTGCTGCTGCCGATGAACATGGGATCGCGATGATTTTTACCGGTATGCGTCATTTCAGACATTGAGAAAGTAATTTGCCATTGAGACCGTCAGGCAAAGCCTCTTAACGCAGAGTCGCTGAGCTGGAGAGTCGCTGAAAAGTACTTTAAGTCTTCGTTTTTTTTAACCGGACATAGAGCCTTGTTTTTTTCTCCGTCTCTGCCCCTCTCCGCCTCTGCGTTAAAATGCCCTTTGATCCTTTGGGTGTGCCTGCTGTCCTGGTGGCTAAATTGATTTAGAAGGAGTTGATTGATGAAGGTACTCGTTGTCGGCGGCGGTGGTCGCGAACATACTCTGTGCTGGAAAATTGCCCAGTCACCACAGGTTGACACCCTCTACTGCGCACCGGGAAACCCCGGAATTGCCGAGTTGGCAGAGTGCGTCCATATTGCAGCGGATGAGATTGATGCCCTGCTCGATTTTGCTCTGGCAGAACAGGTTGATCTGACCGTGGTTGGGCCGGAAGTTCCATTGACGATGGGAATCGTTGATCGTTTTCAGGCCGCAGGTCTCGAGATTTTTGGTCCGAGTCAGGCTGCGGCACAGATTGAAGGCAGTAAAGGATTTTCCAAGGACTTGATGGCACGTTACGCTATTCCGACTGCAGCCTATCAGAGCTTCACTGATCATGCTGCTGCCGTTGCTTATATCCGTGAGCAGGGTGCGCCGATTGTTGTCAAGGCGGATGGCCTGGCGGCCGGCAAGGGGGTCATCGTCGCCATGAGTGAAGAGCAGGCGATCAGTGCGGTGGACGATATCATGCTCGACAAGGTATTTGGCAGTGCCGGAGCCAGCGTCGTTATTGAAGAGTTCATGGCGGGAGAAGAAGCCTCCTTTTTTGCTTTTACCGATGGCAAGAATATTTTGCCCCTGGCTTCATCCCAGGATCACAAACGCGCTTTCGATAACGATGAGGGTCCCAATACAGGTGGTATGGGGGCCTATTCACCGGCACCGGTGGTTACGGCAGAACTGCACGATGAAATCGTCGAAACAAT
>JAJRWH010000083.1 GCA_024276935.1 Deltaproteobacteria bacterium | reverse complement strand
TCCGGCTAGCGGTTCCCGTCATCAGGGTCCGCAGAGGACTTGCACCTCCAAGTCACCATTCAGCCACCACGGCTAAATGGATGGTGCTTACGCACCACGCGCCCTGCCGGGCGCACCAAAAAAAAAGCGGTCCCCGAAAGGACCGCTTTTTCTGTAAATATCTGGCGTTATTTCGGTTTGGCATTTCCATACTTGCGACGAAAACGCTCAATACGACCAGCGGTATCAACCAGTTTCTGCTTGCCAGTGTAAAAAGGGTGACAGGCCGAGCAGATCTCAGTATGGATCTCCTCGCCTCTGGTTGAGCGAGTTTCGAAAGAGTTGCCACAGTCACAACGGACAGTAACAGCTTCATATACGGGGTGGATTCCTTCTTTCATTTTTGTCTCCTTGCGACCTGGCTTTGGTACAGGTCTTGAGATGTTTAACCAAACCCATCACGAAAAAGCAACCGATCCGGGTCAAACAAAGCGGTCTTGTACCATCTTATCCCGGTTCAGGCAAGACTTTTCTGCGTAACAGAAGAACCGAAGGCTCAACGGTTCATCGAATCAAGAAAATCCTGGTTGGTCTTCGACTCGTTCAGCTTGTCCAGCATGAACTCCATACAATCAACTGAATGCATGGTCGTCAGAACCTTGCGCAACAACCAGATTCGCTGCAGGTTATTGGCCGGAACGAGCAGATCCTCCTTACGCGTTCCTGAACGATTGATGTCAATTGCCGGATAGGTTCGTTTATCGGAGAGCTTACGGTCAAGGTGAACCTCCATATTTCCGGTGCCCTTGAACTCTTCAAAAATAACCTCGTCCATCTTGCTGCCGGTATCGACCAGTGCCGTTGCGATAATCGTCAGACTACCGCCCTCTTCGATATTGCGGGCTGCGCCGAAAAAGCGTTTCGGCTTGTGCAATGCATGGGCATCGACACCACCCGAAAGGATTTTACCGCTCGACGGGATGATGGTGTTATAAGCCCGGGCCAGACGCGTGATCGAGTCAAGCAGGATCACGACATCACGTTTATGCTCAACCAGTCTGCGCGCCTTCTCGATGACCATTTCGGCAACCTGAACGTGACGATTGGCAGGCTCATCGAAGGTCGAGGAAATCACCTCGCCATCAACGTTACGCTGCATGTCGGTGACCTCTTCGGGACGTTCGTCAATCAACAGAACAATCAGATAGATCTCGGGATGGTTTTGGGTAATTGAATTGGCAATATTCTGCATCAGCACCGTTTTGCCGGTCCGCGGCGGTGCCACGATCAGGCCACGCTGTCCCTTGCCGATCGGCGAGACCAGATCCATGACCCGCGTTGACATATTGTCAGAGGTCGTCTCCAGCAGAATCTGCTCATCTGGATACAGGGGAGTCAGATTATCGAAGAAGGTTTTCTCCTTCATCTTGCTCGGATCTTCAAAATTGACCTCGGCCACTTTCAGCAGAGCAAAATATCGCTCTCCTTCTTTGGGAGGTCGAATCTGCCCTGCTACCGTATCACCCGTACGCAGGCCAAAACGACGGATCTGTGAGGGCGACACATAAATATCGTCAGGCCCGGGCAAGTAGTTGGCATCAGGGGCCCGTAAAAAACCAAAGCCATCCGGCAGGATTTCTAAAACCCCCTCGCCGGAGATTTCCTTTTTCTTTTTGGCTGTTGCATTGAGGATCGAAAAAATCAGGTCTTGTCGACGCTGACCACCGGTATCTTCGACTTTCAGTTCCTTGGCCAGAGAAATCAGGTCAGCCATTTTGCGGGTTTTGAGTTCTTTCAGGTTCATACAGGATCTCCACGGCCCTAAACAGGCCGAATCAGGGCAGTTCCTCTCCCTTTTAGGAACTGCGAATCTTGGATCAAAATGGGATTAAATAAATAAAGGCAGAAATATGAATTAATATATATGAGGTTTTACTTTTCGGTATAGTCGGCCACTCGGACAAGAAAGTTTAACGTAATGTTCAGAAAGATCCAGGTTCAAAGAGTAAGAAATGGTAAACCATTAGAATTTCGCTTGGAAGATAAGAGGTGGGAATCGACCTGACAGCCACACTGCCGGGATTCACGATACCTGATAGCTGCTTGTACCCTCTTTTAATTTCTTATGTCAACAGGAAAAAACTACCCAAGGTCCTTATCTGCAAGATCTTCGAGCTTGAAACCATACTCGCTGAGCAAGGCCCGGATCCGCCCCAGAAGTTCACGGGGAAAGAACGGCTTGGTAATATAGTCAACCGCACCGACCGAAAACCCCTTCTCACGCTCGTGCTTGCGGGCAACAGCAGTAAACATCGCGACCGGAATATCACGGGTTTCATCCTGAGCTTTAAGCTGCTTGCAAACTTCAAAGCCATCCATCCCCTGCATGTACAGGTCGAGCAGAATCAGGTCGGGCTTGTAGGATCGGGCCATGACCAGGCCCTGCTCCCCCCCTGAGGCAACCTCGAGTTCAAACGAATCGTTCAACAAAACCTGAACAAAACGCCGAATCGCCGGTTCATCATCGATCAGCAAAATCCGTGGACGGCGATCACGGACTGTCCCCTCTTCGGCTTCAAATGCCGCCGGTTTCAGGTCAATCGGAAACAGCAGATTGATACAGCTTCCGGGATTTTCAACTCCGGTTTCTTCAGCGGTTCCGGAACTTTCGGCCCAGACCAGGCCACCATGGCCATGAACAATTCGCTTTACCAGGGCCAAACCAAGCCCAACACCCTTGCCACGAAATTTCTGGCCACTACTATGCTCTTCCAGTTTCCCCGCAGCATAGAACCGGTTGAATATACGCGGCAGGTCAATACCCGAGATCCCGATGCCGTTATCACAAACCATCACCTGAAGGTAATCACCCTCCCACTGCAAACGGTCGGTAAAATCAGGATAGAACAGTTCAAGCTGCTCCTGTGGCAGCTGGTTTCTGGTTACCCGTTGAGACTTGACCTCGATCCGGCCACCATCGGGGGTATATTTGATGGCATTTTCAAGCAGATCGGTAAAAACCCGTCGCACCATTGCAGCATCACCCAAAAGTGGTGGCCACTCTGCTTCCGGGGCAAAAACCAGGTGCAGATTTCGCTCTTTCAACATCCAGTTCAATTCCAGATGAACCTCTTGCAGCAGGTCAAAGAAACTGATCTGCTGTCGCCGCAAGCTGAACCCCTGGGCTTCGATACGCACAATGTCGAGCATATCTTCGACAATATCCGACAGCCGTCGTGCCCCCTGCATTGAATAATCGAGCAGACTGCGTTCGTCCTCATTCAGGCGTTGCGGCAGACTTTCATAAAGATATTCAAGAGAACCGAGCAGAAAAGTCAGGGGCGTTCGCAACTCGTGGGAGGCAATCCCGATAAAATCACTTTTAATTCGATCTATTTCGCGCAGGTCGGCGTTGACTTTTTCCTGTTCAGCCATCGCCTCCTTGAGGCGGGCTTGTGATTCTTCAAGAGCTAAAGCTTTTTCTTCGAGATCACGATGACTTTCCTGCAACTCTTCGTAGAGCCGTGAACGTTCCTGATCTCGCAGACGCTCTCCGGTCAGATCACGCGCAGTAAGCAGCACACCACCAATCTTGTCTTCTTCGCGAATCGGAGCCAAGAGAACGGCCAGAATAACATCCTTGCCTGACGGCCAGATAAAGTTCAGCTCACACTCACGCGCTTCTCCACCCAGGGCACAGGCAAAGGCGGCTTCAAGACGAGGCAGATCAGTTAACGGAAAAACCTTTTCAAGTTTTTTCCCGATCAGTTGTTCAGGTCGGCAACCAAGAATCTGGCGACAGGAAGAGTTGGCCCGAATTATTTCACCCTCAACCGAGAGGGAAATAATCGCTTCACTGACCGCTTCAAAAAGATTTTGAAACCGCAGTTCAATCCGCTCCTGTTCGAGAATCCGCTCACGCAGACGTGTGCATTCCTCAATCTCGATACGGCAGACCTCGCTATGCTTTTCTGAACAGGGGCGGGAGCTCACTCAATTCCTCATTATCTATTCATTGCAGACAAGCCAGACGAGAGATTTTCTCATACGGCAAGTATACCAGTATTTAAATGACAGGATTTCAGATCAACCCTGGTCACTATTTCACAGACTAACGGAAAAGTGACGGGCTCAGTGCAGCAACCACCTTGTCGAGCCAGGCTTTGATCTGGGGCGATTGCGACTTTTCTCCTTCTTTATCAGCTGGAGGCAACAAAGTCTTTTCCAGACCGGCCAGACTGATGAATTTCAATTTGACCGCATCGGTCTTGTTATAATAGGCCTCGTCAAAATCAGGATACTGCAAGCGCAGAATTGTCATGGCATCAGTGCCGGTCATTTCCCACAGAACCCTGCCATCAACTGCGACCACGCTGGCCGTTGCCATGATGTCATTGTAATCGGTGGTCAAGGTTTCAAATGTATTGCGCGACCAGCGTTTCTCGCGATGTACCACCGACTGCAATGTCATGACCAGCAGACCATCAACCACGGCATCTTTACACAGTTCGGCAAGGCGTTGCTGATTCAACAGGTAGCCTCTAGGCTGGCCAAGCTCATCGATATCGGCCTTGACCAGCAACTCATCAACCAGCAGCCGCGAGGGTTCACGGATAAGACGGACATCAAAGTAGCCTTTTCGATTCCGCATCTTCTCAACCACGGTATCGCTCTGCCCCTCGGCAGCACGACCCAACAGGGCAAAGATCGCATCACCCTGAGGATGGATAATCGTTGAGCGACTATCAATCAGTAACGGTAACACTCCCAGCGTCTTGACCTGCTGCTGATATTCTTTGGGTGGGATATTGTAAACACCACCAGTACAGCCTGCTATCAGCAAGACCAGAATCAGAATCAGTGTTCGCATCGTGTTCCTCCCGACTGGAAATAAACCCCGAAGTCATCAATCAACTGAAGAGAAAACTGACCGGAATGATTTTCTCCTTTTTTAACGGTATTTAGGTACCCTAACAGAAGAAAGCCCACAGGGAAAGTCACGCAGGAAATGGTCAGCCACTACAACCCCGCCCGCAAGGCAGCCAATGGACGATTGCAGGGCCGAATCAATTCAGGCTGAAAAGATTCAAGCGCCCAATGAAGCAAATCTGGTGCCGGAGCCCCGAGTAATTCAGGCGGTAAGCACTGCCCCAGAAAAACCAATGCCAGCCACATCATTTCTGGTGCATTTTCACGGCTGACAATGCCTGTATCCCCCTGACGTTTGCTGATTTTCTCACCATCCCCCCCCAACAACAAGGGCAGGTGCAGGTAACTCGGAATCGGTTGCTGCAAACAATGATAGAGATAGATCTGCCTGGCCGTCGAACCGAGCAGATCTGCGCCCCGCACCACCTGAGTCACTCCGGTATCCATATCATCGACAACGGTCGCCAGTTGATAGGCAAAGAGACCATCAGCGCGAAAAAGAACAAAGTCACCAACCTCGGCCTCAAGAACCTGCTGTTGATCGGCATAGAATCGATCATGAAAACAGATCGGGCGAGAATGCGTTCGTAACCGCCATGCCAGCTGCTGACGTTGCCCGGCAGGGCCATTGCGACAGGTGCCAGGGTAGACAGGCCCTTCTTCACCTGCATGAGGTGCGCTGGCCAGGATCTCTCTCCGGGAACAACTACAGGGATAAACCAGCTTCTGTTTTTTGAGTTGCTGCAAAACCTCGGCATAACGTGCATAACGACGACTTTGCCAAACCGGGTCTTCATCCCACTCGAAACCCAAGTCCTCAAGCCGCTGTAAAATTTCTGATGCCGCACCGGCAACCACCCGTGGTCGATCAAGATCATCGATTCTCAACAACCAGCGCAAACCACTCTGGCGGGCCAGCAAATAGCTGCCGAGGGCAGCTATCAGTGAGCCAAGATGTAAAGGGCCTGTCGGGCTGGGGGCAAAGCGCCCAGCCGCTTTCTGCGATACCGCAACCATCAATCTGAATTCCCTGCCATGAAAACGGCTCCGGCGTAACCGCTGCATTAAAAGAGCTGTGAAATAATGCCGTTGTCGGTGTCAGACTGTCAAGAATCCCACAGAACACCTGAGAATAAGCAATTGACAGCAAATCCCAAAACATAGTATTGATTACCCTGCAAGTCAGCAATCTTCCACATAACACATCAAATCCGACAAACCGCAAAGGAGCAATCCCTTGGTCATCACGCGCGCAACAGAATACGCTATCCGAACAGTCATTTTTCTTGCCAAACAACCCCCCGGCGAGATCGTGCTTAAAAAGGATATCTGCCGAACCCAGGAGGTAACGCCGGCATTTCTGACCAAAATCCTGCAACCTTTGATAAAAGCCGGAATTGTCAGTTCACAACGTGGTGTCGGAGGTGGATTTCTTCTCTCACGCGACCCACGTGAAATTACCATGCTGGATCTGCTTGAAGCAGAAGAAGGCCCTCTCAAGCTGAACCATTGCCTGATCGATGAGGGAAGCTGCCTGCGCGATGCCTATTGTGCCGCCCATCAGGTCTGGACCGAAGCCCAGGCCGAAATGGTTCGGGTTCTGAAAAAACACAGTATTGCAGAACTGGCCGCACGGGATAAAAACTGAAAAAATCACAACGTCATTCGATAAAAAGCCCGTCTTGCCAACTGCAAGACGGGCTTTTTATTACGCAAAAAACACCCTGGAGACCAGGAGGGTCGGTCTTCCAGGGCGAACCAGGGAGCTGCCACCGCCCCCTGTAAAGGATCTGTTTGAACAATTAACCACCAGTTTATCCCTCAAACCGGTCCTGTCAAACAAATCCTGCCTTTTTCACACCTTGATATCCGCAGTAAAAAAAGCAGATAAAATCAACCAACCCGCTCCTCGGGATAGGCGTGGACTTTATGAATACTCAAATCCGGCCCCATGAACTCGGCCTCTTCATCCAGCCTGAAACCAAAGAATTTGTCGATCAGATAATAAACCACAAAACCGGTAATCAGGGCATAAACAACTGCCAGCAGACTGCCACTGAGTTGGGCAAAAAAGCTGACTCCACCAAGTCCTCCCAGGGCTTTGGCGCCGAAGATTCCGGTGGATATTCCACCCCAGGTCCCGATGACTCCATGCAGGGGCCAGACACCAAGGACATCGTCAATCTTCAGTTTCTCCTGCTCAAAGGTGAAACCGTAAACAAAAATCAACGAACCGATGCCCCCGATAAAAAAGGCTCCGATCGGATGCACCAGATCTGATCCGGCACAGATCGCAATCAAACCCGCCAGCGCACCGTTATGGACAAATCCCGGGTCATTACGGCTGGCAATCAGGGCAAACAGAACGCCTCCGACCATCGCCGCAAGAGAGTTGACTGCAACCAGACCGGAAATTCCGCTGACACTCTGGGCACTCATAACATTGAAACCGAACCAGCCAACCATCAGGATCCAGCTGCCCAGCGCCAGAAAAGGAATATTGCTGACCGGAATCGCCTGGCTCCGGCCACGCACATAACGTCCCATCCGTGGACCAAGAATCAACACCGCAGGCAAGGCCAACCAACCACCAATAGAATGAACAACCACGCTGCCGGCAAAATCGTGAAACTGGGCACCGAAGGCATTCTCAAAGAATCCCTGCAAACCGGCACTGTTGCGACCCCAGATAAATGATTCAAAAAGAGGATAGGAAAGTCCGGCAAAAATTGCTCCGGCAATAACCTGCGGCCAGAACTTGGCTCGTTCGGCAATCCCGCCAGAAATAATCGCCGGGATACAAGCAGCAAAACAGAGCAGAAAAAAGAATCGGACCAATTCATAGCCCTGGTTGTCACCAAGCAGCCCGGAGGCAGGCATCAAAAAGCTGACCCCGTAGGCAATGGGATAACCGATCAAAAAATAGACAACCGTCGAGACCGACCAGTCGGTCAGAATTTTCGAAAAGGCGTTGACCTGACTTTTCTTGCGGACTGAACCGACTTCAAGAAAAGCAAAACCGGCGTGCATGGCAAAGACCATCACCGCGCCAAGCAACAGAAAAAGTACATCCCCCCCTTTTTGCAGGGTAGCAATCGAAGCTTCCATCGACAGGACCTCCTCGTCCGGTGTGCAATTCGAAGACGCCAGTGTCCCCGAATGGTCGCCCCATAGATTCAATTGTTATGCCCAACAGTATTTTGGGCTTCAGCCGCAGCTTCCCCCCTGGTCCAAACAGGATTCTGACTATTTTCTAGTCAGCACTGCCTCAAAAACAGGCACAATTGATTTTCCACACAATTGTGCCGTTATTTACAGGAAAATAGTCATATTTATTCTTGACAAAATTAGTCTGGTCCGTTAGCTTTCTATGCATCGTACAATGCAGGAGAGATCCACTACCCAAGCTAAGGAGTCAGCCATGGCGCAGATATTCAATGATAATTCACTGGCAATCGGTCGAACCCCACTGGTTCGCCTCAACCGCCTTGCTCCCAAAGGAGGAGCAACGATCCTCGCCAAGGTCGAAGGCCGCAATCCGGCCTATAGTGTCAAATGTCGCATCGGGGCCGCCATGGTCTGGGATGCCGAAGAAAAAGGATTGCTGCGCCCCGGCAGAGAAATTGTCGAGCCAACCAGTGGAAATACCGGGATTGCCCTGGCTTTTGTTGCCGCGGCACGTGGGATTCCAATCACCTTGACCATGCCTGAAACCATGAGCCTTGAACGGCGCAAGGTCCTGAAGGCATTTGGCGCCAAACTGGTTTTGACTCCGGGGGCCAAGGGGATGGGCGGAGCGATCTCCGCTGCCGAAGAGTTGGCCGCCAGTGATCCCGACCGTTATCTGCTGATGCACCAGTTCAAAAATCCGGCAAATCCGGCCATTCACGAACGGACTACCGGCCCAGAAATCTGGGATGATACCGAAGGAAATATCGATATTCTGGTCAGTGGTGTCGGCACGGGCGGAACCATCACCGGCATATCACGCTACATCAAAAACACCAAAGGCAAGGCGATCACTTCTGTGGCTGTCGAACCGACGGACAGTCCGGTTATCAGCCAGCACCTGGCCGGGCAGGAGTTGGCACCCGGCCCGCACAAGATCCAGGGGATCGGCGCCGGATTCATCCCGGAAACACTCGATCTTTCTGTCGTTGATCAGGTCGAACAGGTCAGCAATGAAGAATCACTCGAAATGGCCCGGCGCCTGGCGGTTGAAGAAGGTCTTCTCTCTGGCATCAGCTGCGGAGCAGCTATTGCTGTTGCGGTTCGCCTGGCACGGCTGCCGGAAAACAATGGCAAAACCATTGTCGCCATCTTGCCCGACTCTGGTGAACGTTATCTCTCAAGTATCCTGTTTGAGGAGAGTTGAGGGAACAACCCGACAATAAAAGCACCCGCTTTTCATCGAGAGTGGCTGAGGGACAGGCCCGCTGACGCCACAGCAACCGACTACCGGAGAACCGGAGTCAGGTGCTAATTCCTGCTCCGCAACAGGCGGAGAAAGATGAAAAGGTTCCGGAATGTCTCCTTCTATCCCGGCCCCTTTTCTTGCTGAAAAGGGGCCTTTTTACTGAACAACCTGATGCCAGCTGGCACAAGGAGAATCCTTCATGGGACATTCACACAACACCCGCATTGAGACCCGTCTGGTACAGGCCGGTGTCGGACGCGATGAGCAGACCGGAGCCATCAGCCTGCCAATTCATCCCAGTGCCACCTATCGCCATCCGGCAGTTGGTGAATCGACCGGATACGACTATACCCGCTCAAACAACCCAACCCGCGAAGCCCTGGAAGAACTGCTTGCCGAAATGGAATCTGGCGCACGCGGTCTGGCGTTTGCTTCGGGGATGGCTGCGCTGACCACAGTATTTCTCCATTTTGCCAGTGGTGACCATCTGATTCTTTCAGAAGATCTGTATGGTGGCACCTATCGGGTTCTTGATCAGATTTTTTCCCGTTTCAACCTGACTGCCAGCTATGTCGACACAACCGATCTTGCTGCCATCAGCCTGGCAATCCGGCCACAGACCCGGGCAATTCTGGTCGAGACCCCCGGTAATCCCCTGCTCGGCGTTGCAGACATTCGCAGCATCGCCAAGCTGTGCAAAAAAAATGATTTGCTCTTTATCGTCGACAATACCTTTTTGACCCCCTTGCTCCAGCAGCCTCTGGAACTGGGAGCCGACATTGTGGTTCACTCCGCCACCAAATATCTTGGAGGGCACAACGATCTCTGCGCCGGGGTTCTGGTCACCGCTGACAAAGAACTGGGCGAAGCCCTCTATTTTCTGCAAAACTCAACCGGCCCGATTCTGCCCCCTCAGGATTGCTGGCTGCTGGTTCGTAGCCTTAAAACTCTGGCCCTGCGCCTTGAGCGCCAATGTCAAAATGCACAAATTATTGCCCAATGGCTGCAACAGCAGCCCCAGGTAACAAACGTCTACTTTCCTGGCCTCCCCGACCACCCGGGACATCAATTGATGCAACAGCAGGCAAGTGGCTATGGGGCCATGCTCTCGTTTCGCGTTGACTCCCCCCGGCGTGCACGCCAGATCCTTGAGCGCATAAAACTGATCAGCTTTGCCGAGAGTCTCGGCGGGGTCGAAAGCCTGCTGACCCTGCCTGCAATTCAGACCCACGGCGATATCCCCGCAGAAGAACGCCAGCGACTGGGTATTTGTGATGCTCTGCTGCGCCTGTCTGTCGGCTGTGAGGATGTCAACGACCTGCTGCAAGATCTGCAGCAGGCTCTGAACGAAAAATCATCCTGAATCACACCAAAGAGCCTGTCGAAAAGAACGATACAAAACACGACTACAAAACACGACTTGCCGGATGCTTATTATTTCTTTATAATTTTCTCCAATCAAAACAGGGGGACATCGACCACTTTTTTTCATATGAGATCCGACTGGGCAGACTTCTTCTGTTATAGTCCGCACGACAACCTGCAACTCACCGCTCTGGGATAATCGATGCTACGCTCTTTAAGTCTGCGCTGGAAAATCCTGATCGCCCTGCTCAGCCTGTCGCTGATCCCGCTGTTGCTGGTCAGTCTGCTCTTTACCCGCATGACCGACAGCCGTTTCAATGATGAACTTCTGGAAAAAGCAGACCGAACCGGCAGCTTTGTTTTGCAGACCAGTCGGGCCATGCAACGTGAACTCAGTGCATTTCTCAAACCCTTGCAGGAAAGTGGCGAACTGATCAACGCCATTTATTTCAGCCAGCTCACCAGTGACACCTCACGCCTGGAACCACTGCTTCAGAAAATAGCTCTGCACTACGATCTTGATCGGGTTGAGCTTCTTAATCAAAACGGCCTGCTCTACACCCTGACTCGCGATACCAAAACCCTTGAAACAGAATCCCTGACCGAAGAAGAGAAGGAAAGGCTTCCCGTTGATTTAGCTGCCGCCGCCGATAATTCTATGCAACTAATCCGTGGTGACCTGACCCTGGCTGCCAGTATTCCTATCAAACTGCAGGGGAAGGTTATTGCCCGCCTGCGAGGGTTTCGGCTTTTCAGCGATCGTACTGCCTTACGACTCAGGGGACTGATTGGAACGGAGCTCGCATTTCACAACGGAATAAACGTTGTCGCAACATCGAATCCAGACCTGGCAAAGCTGGATCTGCGTAGCATTCTGGCACATCGGTTGAAACAGACCACTCTCAACGAAACGCCATACGCTCTTTTTGCCTACTCGCTGCAAGACGATCAAGGGGGATTTTTTCTGGCCATCAATCGAACCATCGCCAAAAATGCCCGCGCCGAGATGCAGCAAACCCTCCTTGTCGCTCTGGTTTCTGTACTTCTTTTCGCCGCAATTCTGGCAATTGTCGTCTCACGCGGAGTCACCACCCCACTACAACAGGTCGTCGGCAAGCTGCAACAGATTGCTGAGGGGGCCGGTGATCTGACTCGCACCCTGCCGGTTAACTCTCACGATGAAGTCGGTGCCCTGGCAAGCAGCTTCAACCGTCTGATGGCACGCTTACGTGAGATGATTTCCCAAACCCGTAAAACTGCCGACAGCGTTGGTAAAGCTACCCAACAGATCGGCAGCCGAGCAACAAAGCTGAGTAGTGAGGCCAATGAGCAGTCTATTGCCCTCGAAAAAAGTCACCAGGAGATCAGGGGAATTGGTCAAAAGGCCGAGGAGATTGCCGATAATGTTTCATCGCTGGTCGCTTCGGTCCAGGAAAGTGCCGCCGCCACCCAGGAATTTGGTTCCACCACGGTTGGCATTACTGAACAGATGGAAAACCTCTTTTCGATCACCAATGAAATTTCCAGCTCTATCCACCAGCTGTCATCCTCAAACCAGCAGATCGAGGGGAATGTCAGCGAACTTTCACAAAATGCGCAAGAGACCGCCAACTCCATCCGCCAGATGGACGAAGCAAATTGTTCCATTGAAGAAGGGGCCAATCAAACACGACAGCTGGCCGAGCAGGCCGCCGAACAGGCCTTAAATGGCAAATCCGCAGTCATGGATACCATTCGGGGTATCAGCGGTCTGCAACAGACGATTGAACAGGCCCACCAGTCGATGCGAGAGCTGGGCAGCCGCTCGGATGCGATTGGCAGCATCGTCAATGTTATCGCCGAAATCGCCGATCAGACCAACCTGCTGGCGTTAAATGCAGCCATTATTGCTGCCCAGGCCGGTGAGCATGGCAAGGGGTTCGCGGTCGTCGCTGATGAAATTCGCAGCCTGGCCGAACGTACCTCCATTTCGACCGACGAGATCGCCGATATTATTGAAAACCTGCAGGATGTCACCAGGCAGGCGGTCACCACGATTGAAGCCGGAAACATCAAAGCCGAGCAGGAAGTGGCACGCAGTCAATCCGCAGGAGCCGCTCTCGAAGAATTGTACAGCAGCTCGGTCGCCTCAAAAGAACAGGTCGAACAGATTGCCGACCTGACCCATCAACAGGCGGAAGAGAGTCGCACAATCACCCAATCGGTTCTCAGAATCACAGACACCTTGCAACAGGTGGCCTCTTCCATTGGCCAGCAATCCTCGAGCACCCGCCACCTGGCACAGGCTGCAGAGCAGATGACCGGTATTGCAGCACGAGTCAAGGTCAGTACCGGTGAGCAAAAACGTGGTAGCCAGCAGATTGCCATGGCCATGGAAATGATCCAGCAGACGATTGAAAAAATCAACAATGCCACCCAGCAGCAAAGTTCCCGCAGTCGGGAGGTTATCGAAATTGTTGGCACCGCCGCCGAGATTGCCGAGAACAATGCTGAGCGGGCTGACCAGTTTATCGAAATAGTCAAAGACCTCGCAGCTGAAGCCAAAAGCCTGCAAAAGGATGTTGGTTCCTTCAAGGTTTAAATCGGGGCGACCCACAAGACAAATGGAACATGCCTCAGGTTCGGGACTGCAATCTGCCAGGTAACAATTGACAGCTGCAGCCTCGCTGAGCTAGAGTTCAGAAACCTATCCGGGCGTGTAAACGCCCACGTCTTTATCGTGAGTGGTGGAGGGAAAGGCCCTTTGAAGCCACGGCAGCCGCCCGCAGCAACTCAGCGGGGTCCGGTGCCAAATCCTTCTCTGTAAAACAGAGAAAGATAAGGACGGTGCCTGTTCAAGGGAAGATACACTCTCTCAAAGGCCCGTTTCCTTATCGGAAACGGGCCTTTTTTACGACCCGCTCTACAGGATCGGAATGACAGGACAGATCGACGTGAGTGACTCCATCGGCATCGTAAAAACAGAACAGGTTCATTTCGACACCGAATTGCGCCTTGAAAGTGGGCGGCGGCTCGGCCCGCTGACCATCGCTTATGAGTGTTACGGAGAACTGAACAGCAACCGCTCCAACGCCATCCTGGTCACTCATGCCTGGACAGGTGATGCCCATGCCGCCGGGCGCCACCATGAAGATGATCGCAGACCGGGCTGGTGGGACAACATGATCGGTCCGGGAAAGGTTTTTGATACCAATCGCTATTTCATCATCAGCAGTAACGTCATTGGCTCTTGCAAGGGCTCGACCGGCCCCACCAGCATCAATCCAGCAACAGGCCGTCCCTACCGCCTCAACTTTCCGGTCATTATGGTCCGTGACATGATTCGTGCTCAAAAGCTATTGATTGACCACCTGCAAATCGACAAACTCCTGGCAGTGGTTGGTGGTTCTATGGGCGCAATGCAGGCCCTGGAATGGGGGATTCATTTCCCGGACCGGGTTCGTGCCATTGTCCCCATCGCCGGAACCGGACGCACCTCACCAATGGCGATCGCACTGAACGCATTGGCCCGGCAGGCGATCTATAATGATCCGCTGTGGAAAAAAGGGAACTATCGCCCCGAACACCCGCCCGCCGACGGTTTTGCCCTGGCTCGTGCCGTCGGTCACATCAGTTTTTTGTCCGATGCCTCGATGCACTTGAAATTTTCACGCCGCTTTTCGCGGATGGATGGAATGTTCGATTTTTTCGGACGGTTTGAAGTGGAACGCTACCTCGAATACAACGGCAGTTCTTTTGTTGATCGTTTCGACACCAACAGCTTTCTCTATCTGGCCAAGGCTCTTGACCTCTATGATGTCGCCTGGCGATTTGATTCACTGGAGGAGGCGTTGTCGCAACTGGTCTGTCCGTCACTGTGGTTTGCCTTCAGCAGCGACTGGCTCTATCCGCCATCACAAACCGAAGAGGTTGTCGAAGAGTTGCAGCGCCAAAAGAAACCGGTTGATTATCAGTTGATCGAATCAGACTACGGCCACGACAGTTTTCTTGTCGAGCCGGAAAAATTTATCCCCCAACTCAAAAGGTTTCTTGATCAACTCTGAGCGATCATTCCTGTTCGGGCTCGGCAGAGGAACCAAACAGATCCAGCTGGGTAAAGGTCAACTTTTCCGATTTGAATGGACGCGGCAAAAAACGCGGGCAATCAACCAGCAAGACAGATTCGTCCTGCCGACAGGTGCGAATACACTTGCGACAAAGTTTATTCACTGTCTGATCGGTTTTCTTTGTAGCGCCCATATTGACCCCGTTTTAAATGTCACAGGCAGTCTAGTATTTCGATTCTCTAAAATGTTTACATTAAGCGACTTCAAGGTCAAATTTCTTCCAACGATACACAACCGGGGTGGAGTTGATCTCCTTGATTCCCAGAAGGATACGTTCCTTGAGTTCCTCTTT
>JAJRWH010000082.1 GCA_024276935.1 Deltaproteobacteria bacterium | reverse complement strand
GAAACATTCGTCGCAGCGCAAGTGTTATCTCCGGCTTGTAGTGCTGGGTCCGGACCGCAAGTTGACCTTTCAGATCATCACGATACCAGAGAAAGGCTGAAGTCACTGTAATTCGTTTGGTGTATTTGTAGCGCCAGCGGGCTTTGACCTTTTCGCGATCTGCTGTGGCTGACCCGGCAATTGATAGAAAATCGGGAGAAACCCGTTCATATTCAATGGTCACCCGGCTGGGATTCTGATCGCCAATTGCTTCAATTCGGTATGCCTGGCCGTTATGTTTGATCGTTCCCGAGGTCAAATTGTCCTCATCGATATGGGAAAAAGAACTCTCGGCAACAATGGTTAATCCGTCCAGAGGCTGGTACTCAAGATCAAAGGACAGGGTGTCGCCGTCGTACAGGGGTGACCTGAAATTGCGTTGACTGTCGTCAATTCTTACAAGTGATGCCGCCAGCCACAGCTCAGGGGTTAAATCCTGTCTGATTCGTGCGCCGTAGAGTTTGCGTTCGGTTGCATCCGTCCCCCAGAAATTATCCCAGCGTGAGTAGGCGATTCCACCCAGTAGAGTGATCTCAGGGGCCATATTCTCGTTATTGCGGTAGTGATAAGATACGCCTTTAATGGCTGTGTTCAACACATATTTTGAAAAGGATTCGTAAGTGTCCCCCATGTTCACAGTGTGAAAACGATTTGAAAACCGGCCTCTTAAGTTGGTCAGTGAAAACTTTTCTGTATCGCGCCGTTTATCATTTGTTGCTTTGAAACCAAGATCGAGAGAGTAGTTAGAGCGAGCAGTTTTCCCTCGCGTCTTAATTCCCAGAGTGCTGAAATGACGAATCCCTTCAGTCAGGGACGAACTTGACTTGCCCGGTCCGCTCAGATCGGTAAAGATGACCCTGGTATCGTTTCTGATGTTGAAGGTGTCGGCATAACCTGGTGTGGCTAATAGAGAGCACAACAGAAAAACAACCAAAAACTGTAGCGTCGGACCTTTCGGCAACAAGCGCATTGGGGATATCTCCATTCAGGCTGGATAGTGGTTTGTTTATGGACAAAATGTGACCAATTTCAGAAATGACATCAGGCGGATTGAAAAACCCTCACATGGAAAAATCCTTGTCCTATTACCCTGAACAGAGCCATTGGAAGAATGAGACCCTCCGAGTGGATTCCATCAAGGGTCTTCTGCGGCTGCTGGTATTCAGGGTGATAGGACCCCCCCCCTTCGTAGGAACTCTATTTTATTCTGGCAAGAGAGGGTTAATCCTCCCGGCCATTAAAAAGACTCTAGCAGGCTGTTGAAAAACTATCTGCGTTGCGACTGCTGTGTTGAAAATTGCCTCAAAATACTCATTTACTGGGTGTAAACTGCGCTTTTTCGACAATTTTTGCCTTGCACTCGCGGCTTCGAAAACGTTTTTCAACACCCTGCTAAGGACATCGGCTGTAAAGTGATGCGCAGTTTAGCAGAGGCCGTAAACGATGAAATCACCCATATGGGTGATTTCTGGCAGGGGGGGAATGTTGGCAGGTACAACGAAAATCAGCAGAGACGAAGCAGGATTTTTTTCAGGACAAGATTGAACCCCGAAGGGTCTTCCATCTGTAAAAAGTGACCGGCACCGGGCACAAGCGTTTCAATAACAAAAGGCCGACAGCGTTCACGGGCTGATGCCGGGATCAGATCACCGTTAATCGCATGAATCGGAACCTGCAGTTCCTCGAAAGCGGATTGTGGGTTCCAGGATAGAAGGTCTTGCCATGCTGGCATTGCCCACGTCGGATCAGCCGCTGCCATCTCGCGAGCGAGCTTCTGCTTGAGGTCAGATGGAGTTGCGGAGGTGGCGGTCTGATCAACCAGCGCAGTTACTGCCGCCGTAAAATTTTCGTTGAAGGGTGCCACAATCGACTGGACTGCATCGACAGTTAAGCCACCGTAGTCGATGACGAAGGTGTCGACCAGAACCACTCCCGCTACCGTTTCTCCTAAATGCCGAGCGGCTTCCAGGGCTACGGCTCCTCCCATGGAATGTCCGATTAAAATCACCTTTGCGGCTTTCAGCTCTTTGACTGCTGCAACAATATCAAGGGCAAAGGGTTTTACTCCCCAGCCGCTTCGTGCGCCACTTTCCGAGTCACCATGGCCGGGCAGGTCGAGTGCCGCAACAGTATAGTCAGGAGAAAAGAAATCAATCTGTGGTTGCCAGTAGGCTCGGCGGCAGCACCAGCCGTGGATAAATAACAACAGGGGGCTGCCTTGACCGCGGTAATCGAGGGCCAGCGGAATTCCGTCATATGAAAACAGGGTTGCAGAGTGATTAGATGTATGCTGCTTTATCATCGCGCTTTTCTCTATCTCCGTCGGGCTGGTCCCGTCAGCAGTTTTTTTACAAGATCTGCCTGGTTTTTGGTGTTTGTTTTTAAAAAGATCATCTTGAGATGGGAGCGCACCGTATGCAAACTTAAACAGCAGCGTCGTGCAACTTCAGCAGGGTTGGGTGTGGCAAGCAGTTCAATGGCCATGCGTATTTCTGCTTTGGACAAATCATACAATTCAACCAGTCGTTTTTGATCAATGGAGATTTCTCTCCTGGGGTCGTGCAGGTAAACAGCAACGTATCCAGAGGGTTTTCCGCTCAAGGTCGGGACATCCGGATGGACAGGTTTTACCCAGAGGTGTAAAGAAGAGCCGTCCGGCCTTGGTATCTTCAGCATTCCCCCCGCGGTATGGAAGGTGCGTGATTCGGTAGCGTCCAGACATTTGCGCAATAACCGTTGCAGGTGCAGGTTTTTCTCCCGGTCGGCGAGCTGTAATTGTTCCTTTTTGAGAACCAGCATAGATTCCGTTTTTATCAGTGTTTCAGCGTCTGAATTGCAGTAAACAGGGCGTAGTCGGAAATCCAGAAGAATAAAAGGCATCGTTTCACGGCTGGCAGTTATTGCGATGGCTTCAGCTTGCGCTTTGCTGTTGGCAAGTTGGCTCGCAAGCTGTAGGGCATGTTGCAAGTGAGGGACAAGCCCATTGAAAAAATCTGTTTCGGTTTCGGTAAAATAACCCTGTTTCTTGGTTCGCTGTATGAGAAGTTGAACGGTTTGTGAACTGTCCTGGTAGATGGTGCCACAGATGCCGTGGTGAATATCCTGAGGTCTGGCCCAGTCGTTATAGAATTCTGAACGCAGGAAGTCGGGCTGACGACAACTGAAGTGAAGGTAGGTTGAATAGAGCCGCCCCGGTGTTTTTTTGCGTAACTCCGGTCGCCAGGGGCAGGCGTTTACATAATGATTGACGTACTGATGATGATAATGATCATCGATATTATGCTTGAGGCTGTAAGTGACTTGAGAGGCATCCGCGTTCATGACCAGCAGGCGTGCTGAGCGCGAATCGGTATTCATGACCAGGTCGCGGATGACCTTGTTCCAGATGGCCGGGTCGGTTGTGGTCGCGTAAATATTTTCAATCAGACGGTTATGAATTTGTCTGAAATTTGGTGCGATTCTGGTTGTATTCAGGCTCTCCATAAAAGGATACCGCTTACCAGTTTTTATCGGTTTGAATTGCGAATAATGACAGGTGATGAATACAATTAATTACCCTTGAAAATCAAGGTGTTTCTTGTGGTTGCGGTATTTTTTTGCGTTAAGCCGAACAGGAAGGTGGACCTCAAAAAGGGGTCGCCAATCTGAAAAGGTAATGGTCTTCTTTTTGTTGGGGGGGCATGAAGCTGCGCAAAACCACATTTAACATTTGGGTAAAGGTCTTTTCTCAGCATGCGTTGATCACCATAAGTATAAACTGTGTCCTGTGGCATAAAATAACAGGCAGATGCAGTAATAAAACAACAGTTGACAAGGACTGTTTTTCAGGATTATGTTGTAGCAACAGTTTAGATCTTTTGGCACGGGCACTGCATTTATTGACCCTGTCAGCAGATACAGTAAACACATAAATAGAGAGCATTTATTATTAGAAAACTAACGACTGGTTATAACTGGTTTTACTTATTAGTTTAGATATTGGTGTGTTTTGTAATTATTATATTTCACACTAACAATAACGTGAACAAAAAGTAGAAAAAATAAATATTTACTTGTGACGTATTGCTGATCTAGCGGTATGCCTTTGTAAAGAGCAAACCACGGGAAACCGTGGGACGCAGAGCCGTGGAACTACCGGAGCCGCAGCATTTATCAAATGCCTTGCTCCCATGTCTGCCGGGCCGCCAGAGGATATTCTGGCGGCCTTTTTATTTCGCCCGCCAGCAGGAAATCCTGACCATTCCTTGCTCGTTCAGCAAGTCATAAACAACACAAATTTCATAACAGGAACGATGGCCATGTCGACAACAATGTTAGCCGATGTCTGGATCTATCTGTTGCCACTGCTCGGTTTCTGGGCAGTTTATGTTGGCTCCAAAGCACGTACCCAGAAAAAAAATATTGCCGCCCTGAATGAGGCGATTGAAACAGGGATGACCGAACCTGCCAGTTTGCATCCCGTGATCAACACCAACCGCTGTCTGGGGTGCGGGTCCTGTGTTGCCGCCTGTCCCGAACAGGCCGGACATAATGTTCTGGGCCTGATTGCCGGAAAATCAACCCTGGTCGGACCGAGCTTCTGTATTGGCCACGGGGCCTGTGCTGCGGCCTGCCCGCAAGAGGCCATTACCCTGGTATTTGGAACCGCCAAGCGAGGAGTCGACATCCCCCAGGTCAAACCTGATTTTGAAAGCAATGTTCCGGGGTTGTTTATCGCAGGTGAACTGGGGGGGATGGGGTTGATTCGCAATGCAATTATCCAGGGCTGCCAGGCGCTGGAGTCGATTTGTAAGTTGGATGGAATCGGCCAGGGAGACAGGTTGGACCTGGTGATTATCGGGGCCGGACCGGCCGGATTCGCTGCTTCGCTTGGTGCTTTGAAACATAAGCTGCGCTTTGTGACTGTCGAACAGGACAGTCTGGGTGGAACCGTTGCCAATTTCCCACGCGGCAAGCTGGTGATGACGGCACCGGTTGAGATTCCTTTGCTGGGCAAGGTCAATTTTCGCGAAACAACCAAAGAAAAACTTCTCGAGTTCTGGCAGGCGGCTGAAAAGAAGACGGGCCTCGAAATCAATTATCGCGAACGGGTCGAAAAGATTGAGCGCACAGCAGAAGGATTCAGGGTCAAAACGGATTGCAAGACTTATGAGAGCCGGGCGGTCCTGTTGTCATTGGGGCGCAGGGGGACACCGCGCAAGTTGGGGGTTGCAGGAGAAGAACAGACCAAGGTGGTTTACAAATTGATTGATCCTCAGGAATACCGGGGGAAAAAAGTTCTGGTTGTCGGTGGAGGAGACAGTGCTCTTGAAGCCGCAACCAGCATTGCTTCGGAGCCGGGAACCCGGGTTGCCATTTCCTACCGTAGCGAAGCTTTTTCCCGTGCCAAGCAGAAGAATCGTCAGATTGTTGAAGAGGCGGCATCAGCAGGACGCTTGCAGGTCCTGATGTCTTCGCAGGTTAAAAAGATAACGGCCGATCAGGTTGAAATTTCACAGGGAGATCAGACATTGATGCTCGAAAATGATGCCGTGATTGTCTGTGCCGGGGGCATTCTGCCAACCCCCTTTTTACGGGATTGCGGCATTCTGGTGGAGACCAAACATGGAACACCTTGAGCGGGATCGGACAAAACCAATGATGCGCTGGGGACTGTTGCTCATCCTGGTGCTGGTTCTTGCTTCAGAGGCCGGTGCCTCTTTACCTGCAGCCATTGATCAGGCGGCGCGGGTTCGTGATTACCACCGGGTTTATCAACTGCTTGGCCCCCTGGCAAAGGCCGGGGATGCCGAAGCCCAGTACCGTCTGGCCGGACTTTACCGGGCGGGTCGAGGGGTCAGCCGCAACCCGATGCTTGCCGCAGAGTGGCTTAAGCGTGCGGCCAATCAGGGCTATGCCCGGGCACAACATGGTCTGGGCAGTATGTACCTGAACGGCTGGGGTGTTGCTGTTGATCTGGCTCGGGCGCGTTACTGGTTTGAAGCGGCTGCAGCGCAGGGGATTCCCTTTGATCCCACCAAGTTGAAATCAGAAGCCTTTCTTCCCGGCGTTGAGCAGGGGGATACCGCCGCAGGGCAACAGGCGTTATTGCAGGCTGCACTTCATGGTGATCGCAAGCTGTTGCAACGATTGCTTGATGCCGGAGTCGCTCCGGATGCTGCGGATATGCAGGGACAAACCGCGCTGCACATTGCCGCACAATAGGGGCACGCCGGAGTTGTCCAGACGCTTGTGAAGGCCGGAAGCTCTCTGAAAAAGGCCGATCGTTATGGAGAAAATGCTCTGCTGGCTGCGGTATCTGCCGATCAACTTGGCCCTGCAGAAATCCTGCTGCGTGCCGGAGCGCAGGTTGATGTTGCTGATCGCAATGGCAGAACAGCTTTGCAAATTGCTGCATTGCATGGCAGCCGGGCGATGGTCGAACTCTTGTTGCAAAAGGGCGCCAACCTGAACCATCCGGATTCGGAGCAGTTGACGGCACTCGATCTGGCCCGGCGACGAGGGCATCTGGCGTTGGCCGACTGGCTGGAAAAAAAAGGAGCCCGGCCCGGTGCTATCCGTCCGCATGCACCGACTGGACCTTTGCTGGAGCGCGGATTTCAAACGGCAAAAAAAGATCGTGCCCTGGGTAAACAAAACCCGTTTTCCGGTTGGTCGCTTTTATTGATTGCCGCCTGGCGTGGTGAACTTCAGGTTGTTGAACGCCTGCTCGCACAGGGAGAGGATGTTGATTTTCGTGATACGGAGCAAAAGACAGCTTTGATGCTTGCCAGTGGTCGGGGGCATGTCGCGATTGTCGATGCCCTGTTGGGGGCTGGTGCCAAGGTTGATTTGCAGGATGCCCAAGGCCGCACCGCTTTGTTATATGCGGCGGCTGAGGGGCGTAATCATGCTGTTGTCAGGCTGTTGGCAGCCGGGGCAAATATCAACCATCGCCCAGATCAGGGTTCGTCAGCCCTGGTTGCTGCCGTGCGTGGTGGCCATCAGCAAACCGTGCTCGCTTTATTGTCTTCAGGTCGCACTCCGAATCTCACCCCCCAGGAAGCGCAGGAACTGATTGTCGCGGTCATTCGAATGAAAAATCCGCGGATTCTCGATCTTCTGCTGCAAAAGGGGCCGAAGGAGACATTAGCCATGAACAGACAAATCGCTCTTTGGACCGCAGCAGATGAGGGAGAACCTTTAACGATAAAGGTTCTGATCGCCAACCATGCAGTTCTTGATCAGCAGGATCGCTACGGCCAGACCGCTTTGGCCCGGGCTGCCATGCGCGGCCACAAGGCCGTTGTTGATTTACTGCTCAAGGCCGGGGCTGATCCGGGAATTGCCACACTGAATGGCAACACGCCTTTGATGCTGGCAGCAAACATGGGTTATGAGCCTGTCGTTGCCCGGCTGATTGCCGCCAAAGTCAAACTGAATGAACGGAACCAGAGTGGTAATACCGCCCTGATGCTGGCGGCAACCAGTGGAAATATAGCGACAGTCAGAACCCTGCTGACCCATGGAGCCAAGGCCCATCTGCGAAATAAAAAGCGCGAAAAAGCAGTTGATCTCGCAGCTGCCGCAGGGTTTACAGACGTTGCCGCCTTACTTAAAGAGCATTCGGGGCTCAATCCTTTTCATTTTGGCACCCTTTGACAGCCAACAACTTCCACCTGAAGTGCCAGGAGCTTGATGTGAAAAATCGCCAGTTGCAATCGCGCCAGCTTATCCGCTCAGATCATCCCGGGGTCGAGGATTCCCCTCCAACCCCTCAGGTTGCCAAGGTTATTCCTTTTAGTGGGCTGTATTTTTCTGAACCAGGCAAGACTCTGGCTCAGATCTATGCCAGTGGAATGGCCCATTACAAAGAAGGTCGTTTCGAGGATGCCTGCCTCGATTTTAAACAGGCCGGGCAGGGACAGTATCGCCTGGCGTCCTGCCTGGTGATGACCGCTCGTTGTTATCAGCGAAGTGGGCGAAAAGAAAAGGCCGTTGCGTTACTGAAAGTTGCCATTGAGCGCAAGGGGTGGTCGGCAGATGAAGTCAGAGCGCTGAAACAGGAACTTGTACATTTGCAACCGGCTGCGGTCAGCCCGGCAAAAAAGGTTGCTCCGCCGCAAGAGTCAAAGCTCAAGACCGAGACTCCGAGAGCAGAGGAAGCCGTTACCCGGAAGGTTTCCCCACCGGAACAACCAGCACCGCTGCCCTCATCTCCCCCTGTTGATCTCTATGCCGCGCCAACCTCAAAGCTGGTGACTGTTCCTTTTGGTTTGCTGGTTATTGCGGTGCTGATGGGTGGTTATCTGTTGCGTGCCGAGCGTTATCTGACGGCTGAGAATGGTCTTGGCTACCAATTGGGCATTGTCGGCAGTTTGTTGATGTTATTACTGATGCTCTATCCGCTGCGGAAAAAGGCTCGCTTTATGCGCAACTGGGGGCCTATTCCGTACTGGTTCAGGTTTCATATGCTGGCCGGAATTATCGGCCCGGTTCTCATTCTGTTTCACGCCAACTTTCAGCTGGGTTCATTGAACAGCCAGGTTGTTCTGGGAAGTACCCTGCTGGTTGCCGGAAGTGGTCTGTTCGGACGATATCTCTATACCCGTATTCACTATGGATTGTATGGAAAGCGCGTTTCGCTTGAGCAGTTGCATGATGCGATCAGCAACAATCGCGATAATCTGGCCGCAGTTTTTGTTTATGCACCCAAAATTCAGCAACGCCTGCTGCATTTTGATGAGGTGGTCCTGCGTCCATCGACCGGGGTTCTGCACAGTATTGGCCGCGTGTTGATGATCGACCTGCTGCGGCGTTGGACCCATTTACGTATCAAACTGGTTCTGCGCCGGGCACTGAAAGTTTCTGCCCGCCGCAACCATTGGTCAAGGCGCGAGACCGCCCGGCAGTATCGGGCAACAAACCGACTGTTGAAGACGCATCTTGCCGCAGTCCTGAAGGTTGCCGAGTTCAGTTTTTATGAACGTTTTTTGCTCTCTGGCACATTTTTCATATGCCACTTTTTCTCCTGCTGGTCATTGCGCTGGTGATGCATGTGATCGCCGTACACATGTATTGAACCTTGTAACAGTCAACTTCTTGTCGACGGCGAACACAAGTCATTGGTCTGCCTGAGTCCTCAAAATTACCGGTGAACCTTTGGGGGCGCCTCAGGTTTTTTGGAAACCTCATGCAGATCAGGCTGTTGCGCTCTCCAGTTGACTGAAACTGACAGGTTCAGGTTAAACAAAAGTTGATACAGGAAATATTTATGTATAAACAACCGGCCATCTGGCTGCTTTTGGGCGCAATCCATTTATTTTTTGCTGCGTTACCGGCCCATGCCGATATCAAGCAACTGGTTATGCCCGGCGCTGTTATTCAGGCTCATGCCGGGTTTGAACAAGAGTGCAAACGCTGCCACCAGCCCTTCAAGAAGGGGGCGCAGGGGCAGCTTTGTGTCAAATGTCATCAATCGCTGGCAACCGATCTTGAGCAAAAGAAAGGGTTTCATGGGCGCAGCAGTGCGGTTGCTGGTGCAGAATGCAAGCACTGCCATACTGAACATAAGGGCCGTTCTGCCGATATTGTTCTGCTTGATCGGGAAACATTCAATCATCAGGTGACCGATTTTAAATTGACAGGTGGGCATCGTCGACTCGCCTGTGAAGCCTGTCATATTCCGAAAAAACGTCAAAAGGTGCAGGCCAACAAAGATTTTATTGCGGCACTAGGATTTTTCAGCCAGGCCCCTGAAACCTGTTACCCTTGCCATCGCAAACAGGAACCACACCGGAAAAAGTTGGGGAAAAACTGCCAGGATTGCCATCAGGCCACCTCCTGGAACAAGATTTCCTATCGGCATGACAAAACAGATTTTCGTCTCAACGCCATGCATAAAACGGTGAGTTGTACTTTATGCCATCCCAATCAACGCTGGAAAAAAATTGCCAGCGACTGCTACAGCTGTCATCAACTCAATGACTCTCACGCCGGGCGCTATGGCAAAAAATGCCAGGATTGCCACAGTGACAAAGGCCCGCCTGTTGATCCGAAAAATCCCAAATCTGCCTGGAAAAGAGTTCGGTTTGACCACCAGAAAACCAGGTTTTCTCTGAAGGGAAAACACCGGAAGCTGGCCTGTAGCCTGTGCCATCCACGTCAGCTCTATGGGCAGAAACTGAAAACAGATTGTTTTTCCTGCCACCAGCAGGATGACCGGCACAAGGGGTTCTATGGACCAAAATGTGGCCAATGTCATCAACCCAAAGGGTGGAAAATCTCAGCCTTTGACCATCAGAAAACCCGTTTTCCTCTGGTGGCAAAACACCAGCAGGTTGCCTGCACCAATTGTCATACCCGACCGGTATCGGGTGAAAAACTTGGCAACCGCTGCATCAATTGCCACCAGCTGAAAAATGTTCACCGTGACAAAAAATTCAAACGCTGTGAACGTTGCCATACCCCCGCGGGCTGGCGTGAAAAGGTTCAATTTGATCATGATCTGAGTCGTTTTCCACTTATCGGGTTGCATGCCGTGGGGCCTTGCGAAAGTTGTCATCAAAATGCGGAATTTCGCCAGGTACAGATCGATTGCAACGGTTGTCATCGTCAGGACGACAAGCACAAACAGCGTCTGGGGCGTCAGTGTGAAAACTGTCATACCCCGAACGGCTGGGCACTTTGGCAGTTTGATCATAATGGCCGGAAAAACTTCAAACTTGAAGGGGCGCATCGTGATCTCGAATGTCTGGCCTGCCATAAAAAACCGGTGAAAAAGAAGCTTCATCTGGCGCGTGATTGCGCTTCATGTCACCGAAATCAGGATATTCATCAGGGAGCTTTCGGGCGAAATTGTGAACGCTGTCATCTGAGTGAAAGTTTCAGAAAACTGCGGAGTTCACGCTGATTCAGGGAGTAGATCGATGAATGAGATTAAATGGCTTGTCTGGCGAAGTAGTTTGTTGATTCTGGCCGGTGTTCTGTTGTCCATCCCGGTTCTGGCCAGAGAGGAAGATCCGATTCGCTACGTGGTGACTCTGGAAACGTCCCGGGAGCCATTTGTTCTTCCGCTGGTGGAGGGGATCTCCCGTGCCCAAAAACAACTCCGGATTTATGTCACCAGTTTTCGCCGGAGGGGGGTGACCTTATTTCGGTTACGGCTGGGGTTTTTCGCCAGTCGACAGCAGGCCGAAAAGGTTCTGGCGGGGATGAAATCGCATTATCCGTCGGCCTGGGCCACCCGGATATCCAAACGCGAAAAGCGTTATGTGATGTCAGGGAAAATCAACTCACAGCTGACAACCCTTGTGACTCTTGGTCAGTAGTTTTGTCTTTATCTTTTTCACTCTTCCAGAAGGGCTGATGGAGTCTTTTTGGATAACCGCAGTAATCGCGCTTGAACTGGGTCCTGATCGTTATGAAATTACCTGTTTTCTTGTTGTCTCTCCTGGTTGTGCTGGTCTGTTTGTGCCCAACCTCTGTCCTGGCCGACGATTCGGCCCGTTACGTGGTCACCCTCGAATCATCACACAAACCACTGACGGCAATCGATACCGCGTTTGCCGGGGCGGCCCGTACCTACGTCACGCATTTCCGTAAAAATGGTGTGACCTGGTATCGGTTACGCCTGGGGTTTTTCGCCAGTCGTCAACAGGCGGAAGCCGTTATGGCCAAGCTGGGGTCAAGCTATCCGACCGCGTGGGTTTCACGTGCCTCACGCCGGGAGAAACAACAGGTGTTGGCCAAACAATCCCGTTCGGTGGCCACAGGTGTACATCCTGTCCCAGAAACAATCCGCCCCCGGAAAGCTGTTTCGCAAGGAACCGCCGCAACCGCTGCAACGGTTGGCGTTCAGTCGAGTCCGGTCCTTTCGTTGCGACCATTACCTTCAGAGGCGTTAACGCCTGTCAGCAGGGTAGAGATCCTGCCTGCATCGCTGAGAACAGCGGGATTGACCTCGTCCTCTTTGATCGTTCGTTCGAGCCAGGCGCGTAATGCCAGCTTTGACCATTTCAAGACCGGTTTTCCTTTGGATGGCCCCCATGCCCGGGTCGCTTGTGAACGCTGTCATATACGTGGAGTTTTTAAGGGGACGCCACAGGACTGTGGTTCCTGTCATTCACAAAATGGTTCGATACTCGCTGCGGGGAAGCCTCCGGGCCATATTGCAACAGCGGCCAATTGCGATCAGTGTCATAGCAGTCGAAGCTGGTTGAATGCCAAGGTTGATCACGGTGACTTCAGTGCCCGACGTTGCTCCAGCTGTCATGACGGCAAGGTAGCGGTTGGACGAACAGCAAGCCATATCCCCAGCGGCAATGATTGTGAAAGTTGTCACGTTTCTTCAGGGTGGAAAGCGGCAACCTTTGATCATCAGAGTGTCAGGGGAAATTGTGCCAGTTGTCACAATGGGGCAACGGCCAGAACCAAATCATCACGCCATATTCAGTCATCCAATACCTGTTCCAGCTGCCATGGGACGACCAGCTGGACCCAGGTAAATGTCGATCATACTGGGGTGACCGGCAACTGCGTCAGTTGCCACAATGGCAGCAAAGCAACCGGCAAACTGGCTGCGCATATCTCATCGTCCACCAGTTGTGAAAGCTGTCATGTCACCAGCGGCTGGTTGCAGGTGCGGATGGACCATACCGCCGCCAGTGGAACCTGTGTCAGCTGTCATAACGGCAGTACCGCCACCGGTAAATCGGCCCAGCATATCCAGTCTTCGACAAACTGCGACAGTTGTCATGTAACAACCAGCTGGACCCAGGTGACAGTTGACCATACCGGGGTGACCGGTAACTGCGTCAGTTGCCACAATGGCAGCAAGGCAACCGGCAAACCGGCTGCGCATATCTCATCGTCCACCAGTTGTGAAAGCTGTCATGTCACCAGCGGCTGGTTGCAGGTGCGGATGGACCATACCGCCGCCAGTGGAACCTGTGTCAG
>JAJRWH010000081.1 GCA_024276935.1 Deltaproteobacteria bacterium | reverse complement strand
TCCGCAACTGGGGCTGAACGACCTGCGTCCCTATCCTGCGGGAATTCGTGCCCAGGCTGTCAGGGCCGACGGGAGCCTGGTGCATGATTTTCTGTTTGCCGACAGCCCCCGCAGTCTGCATGTTTGTAACGCACCGTCACCGGCAGCGACTTCGGCATTGCCGATCGGTGCCTATATTTGTGACAAGGTTGCCGAGCAGTCAGGTTGATTTTGCGGCTTATTTGAGTGGGGTGAAGGTGAACTTCTGTCCACCAATCGCAGCTTCATACATCAAGCCGCCCTTGGTGTGAATGAAAATGGCGGTGCCGTTCACATAATGGCCGCCCAGCTGCTGCCCGGTTTGCGGACCACTGCTGAGGCCGGCAGAATTACCGGCAGTGCCCGTAGTCGCTTGGGCTCCCGCAGTAATGGCGACTGCTGAAGCTGTGGCGTCCAGTTCAAATGATCCGTTGATAAACCTGTCGTAGGCCCGCCTGTTTTTGAAGAAAATCAGCTCGCTGAAGGCCTGTCCCCCCAACTGAAAACCAATTGTTACCTTGAACAGTGAGGCGGTGCCGGTGACTCTGCCGTTACGGTAGACCTGCCCCTTGCCATAGGCTCCGCCAATGCCAACAGCTCCTTTGCCAACGGTCGGGAAAAAGGCGTAGCCGTAGGAATCGTGAAAAAAGGGGGCGGAGACCGCAGATTCGCGGAAGGTTCTGAGCTGGCGGCTGTAGTCCTTGATAGTGCTTTCAGCCCAGACGGAAGATGCTGTGAGCAAACAAAGAAATGTTGCGATCAACCAGGCTGCTCTTTTCATATCCAGCTCCTTCACTTAATGAGATGATCAATGGCTTCAGTATAGCATTCGGCAGGGAACAATTTCGAGTAAAGAACGTCGTTGGGGGATGTTTGATGGGAGTAAATTTCTTCTTGCAATTAGCTAACGGGGTGCATATACTGCCAAATTCGTTTAAATCCGGGGGCAATTATTCTGCCCCGAATGAAAGCTTAATTTCTCAACCGGAAGAAGGGTTCCATGAGTCTTCAGGATCAATTAACCAGTGATATGAAGGATGCGATGCGGGCCAAGGATTCCGCCCGCCTGTCCACGATACGACAACTGCGCAGTGCCATCAAAAACAAGGAAATCGAAAAAGGAACCAGCCTTGATGATGATGCCGTTATTGGAGTGATTTCAACTCAGGTCAAGCAACGCCGCGAAGCGGCCCAGATGTACCGTGACAATGAGCGACTTGATCTGGCTGAAAAAGAAGAGGCCGAACAGGCGATCTTGCAGGCCTATTTGCCCCAACAGCTGGATGAAGATGAACTGCGCAGCATCATTGCGGAAGTGATCACAGCTCAGGGGGCGACCTCTCCCAAGGATATGGGCAAGGTTATGGGGCCGGTGATGGCAAAAACCCGTGGCTGTGCAGATGGCAAGCGGGTAAATCAACTGGTGCGGGAGCTGCTCGCAGGTTAGGAGAGACAGAGTGGGCCTGGTCGATATCCTGATCCTGGTTATTCTCGGTATTTTCCTGCTCAAGGGGATCTTGCGCGGGTTGTTACGCGAGGTTTGTACCTTGTTGGGCCTGCTTTCTGGTGGTCTGCTTGCTTTTTATCTGCATGTTCCCCTGTCTCAGTGGTTTCTGGAAATGTTTCACTGGCCGTCGCAACTTTGCGTGACGATCAGTTTTTTGTTGGTTTTTTTATTGACGGTCCTGGTTTTTGGCGCTCTGGGATATTTGCTTAACCGTTTTGTCACCTTGACGCTGATGATGGGGGTCAACCGGATACTGGGAGCAATTTTCGGTCTGGCTCAGGGGGTTGTTCTGCTGTCGTTGATTCTTTTTGCCCTGAATGCTGCTGACTTGCCAGGAGATTTGAACCAGCAACTGCATCAGGCTGAATTGGCACCACCGTTCAGTCGGTTGGGTGAAACGATATTTTCCAGCAGTAAGGACCTGGCGCTTAACTGAGAATGAAGATCGCCACCAACACACTGGAACGTCTTGAATTTGACGCGGTTTGTCGCTTACTGGCGGCACGCGCAGTTTCGGAGCCTGGTCGTTTGCTGGCGACCAACCTGCGACCGCTGGCTGATGATGAGCTGGTTGTTCTGGCGTTGACAGAGGTTACAGAGGCCCGGGACCAACTGGCCAACGGGACTCCGCCGCTGGCAGAAGTTTTGTTGCTGAACGGAATTCTTGAGAATTCTGCGGCGCAGGGGAGCGTATTGAGCGCTCTGCAGCTACAGGATGTCGGTGTCACTCTTGCGACCGTTGCCCGCTGTCGTCGTTGGGCTGAATCCCTGCCTGCCGAGGGGCGATTGGCCAGGTTGTGTGATCAACTGGCCCCGTTGGAGCTGTTGGCGAATCGTCTGGGGAAATCGCTTGGTTCACGGGGTGAACTGCTTGACACCGCATCGCCAGAATTGGGTGATATCCGGCGTGAGCTGCGCCAGTTAAAGGGACGAATCAAGCAACAACTGGAAAGACTGTTGCTGGATGACCGCGTTTCCGAGTGTTTTCAGGAGCAGTTGATCCGGGTTCGGAACGGACGCTACGTTATTCCGCTCAAGGCAGATTACCGGGGACGGATCAAAGGTTTGATTCACGATGAATCAGCCAGTGGTCAAACCCTGTATCTGGAGCCTGAACAGGCTCTGGCGGGCAATAATCGTCTGCAGCAGCTGTTGCAGGAAGAACGGCGTGAAGAACGACGGATTCTTTTGCAGCTGACAGATCTGGTTCGTCAGTTTCGGGGTGACCTGGAACAAAACGAAGCCCTGCTGGCTCGTTTGGATTTGCGGTTCGCCGCAGCCAGACTTGCCGAAGAATATGATGGCTATGTGCCGGAGTTGGTTGCGGAGCCAGTGATTGATCTGCGTTCAGCCCGCCATCCACTGTTGATGGTTACAGGGTCTGATCGGCTCGAATTGACCCGGGCCGTTCCGAGCGACTTGCGGATGCTGCCAACAACACGGACTCTGGTGATCAGTGGGCCCAATACCGGTGGTAAATCAGTGGCCTTGAAGAGTTTTGGCCTGCTGCTGTTGATGGTTCGTGCCGGGCTGCCGATTCCCTGTGCCGAGGGCAGCCGTCTGCATCTGTTTGCGGCGTTGTTTGTTGACATTGGAGATCAGCAGAGTATTGCCGAGCAGTTGTCGACCTTTTCCGGCCACCTGCAACGCTTGCGGCAGATCCTTGAATTGGCTGGCCCCAACACCCTGGTGTTACTGGATGAAGCCGGGACCGGGACAGACCCTGCCGAAGGTGCTGCGCTGGTTATGGCAGCTCTTGAGGTCTTGCAGCAAGCCGGAGCCCATACGGTATTGACGACCCATCTGGGTCGGCTTAAAACCTGGGCGGCAGAGACTGAAGGGGTTGAAAATGCAGCGGTCGAAATCGACCCGGAAACCCTGCAACCGAAATACCGGATCAATTATGGTATTCCCGGTGCCAGCAGTGCCATGACGACTGCCCAACGACTTGGTTTACCCCGACGTTTGCTCGAACGGGCTCACCAATTGCTCGGTGAACAGCCGCAACAAGGCAATGAATTGTTGCTCAGCTTGAATCGGCGCCAGCAGGAACTTGACCACTTGCAGCAGCAGGTCGAACAGGAACGGGAGGCAGCCAGGCAGCTTTGGCAAATGCGTCGGGAGCAGTTGCAAAAACTGCAACAGCAGAAAACCCGGATTTACCAGCAGGCGGTTCAGCAGGCCGAAGGATTGATTGCCGATACGACCCGTCAGCTACGTCGTTTACGCCGGGCTCCAGAGGTTGAGGCAGGTGCCAAAGGTCAGGTTGCACTGGCCGCACAGCTTGACGATGTTCGCCAGCAGCTTGATCCTTTTCGGCCTCAGGTCAAAAAGCAGCAGCATAACGGGCGGAGTATCGAGGTCGGGGAGCTGGTGCAGGTTTTCCCGCTGGGAGTGACTGCCGAGGTTGCGCGGATACAGGGGGCAGATGTTGAACTGCGGGTGAATGGCAAACGCATGCGCCAGCAGCTGGGACAACTTGAACCTTTTTCACCGCGCCGTTTCGCTGCCGGCAGTAGAAAAAAGCCGGTTGCGGTCAGCCAGCCAGCGGCTCCTGCGGCACAGCAGATGCGGCTGGTGCTGGTGGGACAGCGGGTTGAACAGGCGTTGCAGCAGCTTGAGCGTTTTCTTGATGACGCCCTGTTGGCCAGTTTGCCGCAAATTGAGATTGTTCATGGAAGTGGCAGTGGCGCGTTGCGGCAGGCCGTGCGAAAGTATCTGGCCGCTCAGTCGGTGGTGACCGCTTTTTATGCGGCTGCTGCCGAAAATGGGGGGGAGAAAATTACTGTCGCCGAACTGGGGGACTGATGACCGGGAGCATTCCGGACGACAAAATTCAGCTGATGCGCGAAGGGGTCGATCTTCTCGAACTGGTTTCGCGCTATGTTCAGTTGAAGCGCTCGGGAGCAAATCATGTCGGGCTCTGCCCGTTTCATAGCGAGAAGACTCCCTCGTTCAGTGTTAATCCCGGACGGCAGATTTTCAAATGTTTCGGCTGTGGTGTCGGGGGGGATGCCTTTGAGTTCTTGATGCGGATTGAGGGGTTGAGTTTTCCTGATGCCGCACGGCGCATTGCTGGTGAAATGGGTGTCGATATTGAAGAGCGGCGGTTGACTCCTGCCGAAGAACAACGTCGCCAGGAATTGGAGCGTTTGCAGCGGGTCAATGCGATTGCGGCCGAGTTTTTTCATCGCCAGTTGCTTGATGATCCTCAGGCCGAAGGTTGTCGCCAGTATTTGAACCGTCGTGGTTACGGGCGGACCAGTGCGACCGAGTATCAGCTTGGTTATGCCCCGGACCGGTGGGATGGGTTGACACAGCACCTGCAACAACAGGGGGTTGATCTTGCCGAGGCCCGGACGCTTGGCCTGATTCGTCAGCGGGAAAAAAGCCGGGGTGATTATGATCTGTTTCGCGGGCGACTGATCTTTCCGATTCATGATCTCAGCGGGCGGATTGTTGCTTTTGGCGGGCGAATCCTGGGTGAGGGACAGCCCAAATATATCAACTCTCCAGAGTCGCCGATCTATCATAAGGGCCAGGTGCTGTTCGGTCTTTATGCCGCCCGGCAGATAATTCGCCAGATGGCGGAAGTGATTCTGGTGGAGGGTTATTTCGATCAGCTGGCCTTGAATCGCGCCGGGGTGGGATACGCGGTTGCAACCTGCGGTACCGCATTGACGGTGGAGCATGCACAGCTGTTGAAGCGTTATGCCAAGCGGGTTCTGTTGCTGTTCGACAGTGATGCTGCCGGACGTAGTGCGACCTTTAAATCGATGGAACTGTTGTTGCCAACCGGGTTGGAGACCGCAGTTGTTGAACTTGACGCCGGGGATGATCCCGATTCGTTTTTGCAGCAACAGGGTAAAGAGGCTTTTGTTGCTCGCCTGAAAGCGGCGCGACCGGCTATTGAGCTGTTCATGCAGGACCGTTTGGCTGCCATGCCTTCTGGTGCTGCCGGGGTTTCACGGGCGGCCCAGCAAGTTCTGGAAATGTTGATCCTGCTGCCCAACCCGTTGGAAGTTGATCTGTCGCTCAAAGAGCTGGCACGGCGCACAGAGATAGATATTGATCTTTTGCGCCAACAATTAGAGCAGATCAGAGGCCAGCAGCAACAACGCAGCGTACGACGACAGGTTGTTGCAAAGAAACCAGTTGCTGAAGCGGATAGCTCATCTGCGCCGCACCGGAATCGGCCTCAGAATCAGTTGACACCGGCAGATACCAAGCTTTTGAAGCTGCTGATTTTTGAAGCGGATGTTCGCCAGCAGATGGAAGACCAGGGGGTTGAATCCTTTTTTTACGATACCGCATCCTGCCAGCTGGCCAACGAATTGATTCGGCAGTTGCAAGGTGTTGTGTCAGGACAGGAGTTGACCCGGTTGCAGCAGCAACCTGCGTTGCTTGAACGGTTGCCGCAACCCCTGGTTTATGACCCGGCAGAATATGCGGGGGCGGGACGCCAGATGCTGGTGTCTTATCAGCAGAAAACAGCAGACAGACGGCGCAGGCAACAGCTAAAAGGACACCAGGAAAGAGAGTTTTAACGGCAGGAGTTTACTCTGCGATAGAAGAGGTTAAAATAAAAACAGAGTCCTGAATCTGTTGGATACAGGAGATTGTTCTGAGCAAATGTCCGTTTTTGACGGATTCTGGAGGAAAAGAGAAAAAAATGGCAAAGAAAAGTAATCCTGAAGAGGTTCAGCAACTTATCGAAATGGGAAAAGAGAAGGGCTTTTTGACCTACGATGAGGTCAATGACATTCTTCCTTCCGACATGGTGTCTTCCGAGCAGCTCGAAGACATTATGGGAATGTTCAGCGATATGGATATTGAGATCGTTGAATCTGAAGCCAAGGCCCCGGTCAAGGATGATTCGGGCAGTGATACCAACGAGGACGAGGTCGAACTTGAGGCGGGGACCCTTGGACGTACCAGTGATCCGGTTCGGATGTATCTTCGTGAAATGGGCCAGGTTGCTCTTTTGACTCGTGAGGGCGAAGTTGAAATCGCCAAGCGGATTGAAGATGGTGAAAACCAGGTTACCAAGGTTGTTATGCGCACTCCGGTTGCGTTTCATGAAGTGATGATTCTGCTTGGACGCCTTGAAAAAGGTACGGTCAGTGTTTCGGAAGTGACCCGCGAGTATGACGATGAAGAGGGTGGTGATGCCGAAGGTAAACAGCGTGAGCGTCTGCTGGGTCTTTACGAACCGCTTAAGCCGATAAAAGCGCGTTTGGAAGAACTGCAGGAGGAGCTGGCCGTAGAGCCTCCAGCCCGAACCCGAACCAAGCTTGAAAAAGAACGCAGTAAACTGATTCAGGAAATGAGCGGTCATCTGCATCAGGTGCGTCTGAAAGATTTTCAGGTTGCCAAGATCGTTGATCGGCTCAAGGAGATGGGGAAGCAGGTAAAAAAAGGCCAGCAGGAAGTTGCGGCCTGCGAACAGCAGATTGGCCTTCCCTACAAGGAGATTCGCAGCCTGTTGCGCAAAATGCGCAAGAGCGAAGAGGACGCCTGTGCCGTTGCCGAAGAGTTGAACGTTTCGGGCGACACCCTGTTGACCGTTGAGAAACGTCTGAAAGCGGCCAAGCGAAAATTCAAACGTGTCAAAGATGAGTCCGGTTTTGACTCTGATGAACTGGTCGAATATCTCAAAGAGGTTCACAAGGGGGAATGGCTGGCTAAAAAAGCCAAATCAGAACTGGTTGAAGCCAACCTGCGGCTGGTGGTTTCGATTGCCAAAAAATACACCAACCGGGGCCTGCAATTTCTCGATCTGATCCAGGAGGGGAATATCGGCCTGATGAAGGCGGTTGACAAGTTTGAGTACCGTCGTGGATACAAGTTTTCGACCTACGCGACCTGGTGGATCCGTCAGGCGATCACCCGGGCCATTGCCGACCAGGCCCGGACGATCCGTATTCCGGTGCATATGATCGAAACGATTAACAAGCTGATCCGCACCACCCGGCAGCTGGTTCAGGAGTTGGGCCGTGAACCAACGCCGGAAGAGATTGCCGACCGGATGGATCTGCCCCTTGAAAAAGTCCGGCGGGTGCTGAAAATTGCCAAAGAACCGATCAGTCTTGAGACCCCGATCGGCGAAGAAGAAGATTCTTCATTGGGTGATTTCATTGAGGACAAGGGTGTGGTCTCCCCTCTGGAGGCTGTTCTCAAGGGCAACCTGTCAGATCAGACCTCACGTGTGCTGGCTTCGTTGACTCCGCGTGAAGAAAAGGTTCTGCGGATGCGTTTCGGGATCGGTGAAAAATCTGATCACACCCTCGAAGAGGTTGGGCAGGATTTTAACGTCACCCGGGAACGGATTCGTCAGATTGAAGCAAAAGCCCTGCGTAAGTTGCGTCACCCCAGTCGGGCCAAGCGCCTCAAGGGTTTTGTTCAGACCGATTCAAACGGTTGAATGAAAAATGCCCGCAAAATATCTTGACAGTTGGCAGTGCTTTTGCCTAGTATCTGCTCTTGTCGTTTTTGCGGGCCTATAGCTCAGTTGGTTAGAGCCGCCGGCTCATAACCGGCTGGTCCCAGGTTCGAGTCCTGGTGGGCCCACCACGCACTACCCCGCGGCCATCGGGTCGTTTTTGACAAGGTGAAGACAGCTTGAAAAGAAAGATGACACGAGAATGGCAGCGACTCCGGATCGGGAGGGCGGGCTGCCAGGGGGAAGCGGCGCAGGCCGCCGAGGGGGAAAACCAGATTTAACTTAGAAGAGTGCACCGTGAAACCGGTGCACTCTTTCTTTATGGTCCTGACACAAAAAACAACTGAGAATTCAGGGCTCTGGCAGGTACTGTGATGGCAAAACAAAAACAGGTACGGGTTCAGGATATCAGTGGGTTGATAAATCAACTCTACCCGGTGGCTCTGGCAGAAGAATGGGACAATGTCGGATTACAGCTGGGTGATCCTGCCGCAGTTGTTGACCGCGTACTGGTTTGTCTCGATGTCGAGGAAAAGACCATCGCCTATGCTGAGGAGGTTGGTGCCCAGCTGGTTCTCTCGCATCACCCTCTGATCTATCGGCCTCTTAAAAAGATTGTTCCGGGAGATGGGGCGGGCAAAGCCATTTTTCGCGCCCTGCGCCAGGGGATTGCGGTTGTCAGTGCCCATACAAATCTGGACCGGGCCAAAGAGGGACTCAACGATTGGCTGGCGGCCCGGCTTGGTTTGCAACAGACAGTTCCGCTGGAACAGTCCGTTGGCGATCTTCTTAAACTGGTGGTTTTTGTGCCTCTGGGGCATGAAGAAGCTGTTTTGGAAGCCATATTTACCGCCGGAGCCGGTGTTGCTGGCAACTATGACCGCTGTTCTTTTCGTACCAGGGGAACCGGCAGCTTTCGCGGTAATGCGGCAACCTCGCCTTTTATCGGTCATCCGGAAGAGGTGACCGAAACAGAAGAACTGAGGATTGAAACGATTTTCCCGGCAGCATTGGCGACTAAGGTCGTGGCAAAGCTACAGAAAGCTCACCCTTACGAAGAGGTGGCTTTCGATCTGTATCCACTGGCGAATCAGCGTTCGGATGTTGGTCTGGGACGTATTGGCGTGCTTGAAAAACCACTCGATCTTCCAGCCTTTGCCAATCAGGTCAAGCAGGCTCTTGGGGTCGAACATCTGCGCCTGGCCGGGCAGTGTGCCGGACTGGTAAAAAAAGTTGCCGTTTGTGGCGGCAGTGGTGCTTCGTTGATCTCCAACGCCCTGCGTACAGGTGCTGATTGCCTGGTTACCGGCGATATCAAATACCATGATGCCCAGCGGGCCCGGGCCGAAGGACTGGCTCTGATCGATGCCGGTCACTTTGGAACCGAGATTTTGATGGTGCAGCAGCTGAGTGCAAAACTTAAACGAACCCTTGCCGACCAGCAGTGGTCGCTCGAAATAATCGAAATGAGCGGTGAAGAAGATCCCTTTAGCTGGATCTGAAATCCGCTAACCGCAGAATTTGCAACCGACGGAGGAAGATGTGCACGAAAAGATGAACCTTCTCAGAGAACTGCAGGAAATTGATCAGGAACTGGCTCAAATGACAGCAGTTCGTACCCGGCATGAGAATGAACTGCAAAATCTCAGTGCAGATAAAGAGCGGATTCAGACCATGGTCGATGAATTGACCGCCCAGCTTGATGTGCTGCAGAAGGAAGAAGCTCAGTTGCAGCAGGAGTTGCTTGGAGAGCAGGACCAGATTGAAAAGGTCGAGGGTCGTTTGCCGGAGATCCAGACCCAGAAAGAGTATGTTGCGGTTCTGAAAGAGATCGATCTGGCCAAGAAGGCGAGTATCGAAACCCAGGCCAAAACAGCAGAAAAAGAAAAAGAGATCGCCGAACTTCAGGCTGATCTTGATGAAAAACAGACTGAATTGAAGGCGATTTCCGAAAAGAGTGAAGCGCGCCAGACTGAAGTTGCAGCACTGCTCAAGGAGAATGACGAAAAGGTCAAGGCCCGGCAGGCGACTCGTGACAGCCTGGCCAAGGATCTCCCCAAGCAGCTGTTACGTAAGTATCAGCAGATCTTCGCCCGTCGCGGTGGGCTGGCCGTGACCCAGGCGGTGGATGGTGCCTGCCTCGGTTGCAATATGCAGTTGCCTCCCCAGCAGTATAATCAACTGCATCGGGGAACCGAGCTGCAGAGTTGTCCGCATTGCAATCGCCTGCTGTATATGGAACAGGCCTGAACGCCAGCAGATATGTGGTCGGAGAAGAACAGATGATCGCCGGTTTGACGCAGGTCAGACGGGAGGAAAGTCCGGGCTCCGCAGGACAGGATGGTCCCTAACGGGGACCGGGGGTAACCCCAGGGATAGTGCCACAGAGAGAAGACCGCCTGTTCTCACCTGGTGAGAGCAGGTAAGGGTGAAAGGGTGAGGTAAGAGCTCACCGGCTTCGGCGGTGACGTCGAAGGCCAGGTAAACCCCATCCGGAGCAAGACCGAATAGAGGAACGTTTGAGGGCGGTCCGTCCGAAGTTCCCGGGTCTGGTCGCTCGAGGTTCTCGGCAACGTGAACCCTAGATGAATGATCATCGCCCTCATGCAGGTAACTGCACGGGGGAACAGAACCCGGCTTACGGACTTCTTCGGCCACTTTTTATGGCAGTATCGCAATTTTTTGTGATGCTGCTTTCTTTTTTACCTGAATCAGTCGTTTTTTTGTTGGATGGGTTCAATGTCTTTACAGCTCGAGCGCGAACAACGCTGGCAGGAATTGGTGGCTCAGATTCAGGCCGAGTATCAACAGCTTGCTCCCCGGGAAAAGTCCTGGATTCGGACGGCCTGCGCCCGGATCGAATCGTTGCAGAACCAGCTGGATCAATTATTTCGCAGCGGGGATGGTCTGGCTCAGTGCCGCACCTGTCGCGGTGATTGCTGTGCTTTGGGACACAATCATTTGACTCTTGCCAATCTTCTGCTGTTTCTGACCCAGGAAATCGAGCTTCCGGTGCTCGATTTTTCATCAACCTGCCCTTTGCTGGGTGCACGGGGATGTCAACTTTCTGCCGCTCGACGTCCTTACAATTGCATCAGCTTTCTCTGTGATAGAATTGAGGACCAGTTACAAAAAACAGAAGTTGAACAGTTTTATCGGCTTGAAAAAGAGTTGCGCACCCTTTACCACTCGTTTGCCAGCCGTTACGCGGGTGGCGGGATGAGCGGCCTGCTGGTGGTTGCGCAGCGTTTGCAGGGCCGGGCATATTTGGAACGGAAAAACCTTTAGCTCACTACAGATGGAGCCTTGAACATGGAATTGCATTTTGATCGCACGAATGGCGAAATTGATCGTCTGATTGATGAACTGATGGGTCGGGTCGGGGTTCATCATCCAGAAATGATTCGTCAAATGATTCTCGGGGCCCTCAAGTCCGGTCAGGAAAACGATTATCTGGCTGATCAAAAATTGATGCGCACGACCATGAAGGAAATGCGTTTCACCAACAAGGTTTTCGCTCCCTACCGAGACCGGCGAAAGGTCAGCATCTTCGGCAGTGCCAGGACGGCACCGGAAGAACCTATTTATCAGAAATGTGTGCAATTTTCACGCATGTTGGCTGAGCGAAACTACATGGTGATTACCGGAGGTGGACCGGGAATCATGCTGGCAGGCAACGAGGGCGCCGGAGCTGAAAATTCTTTTGCGGTCAATATCGATTTGCCTTTTGAACAGGATATGAATCCGGTGATGAAGGGCAGCGACAAGGTGATCAACTACAAATACTTTTTTAATCGCAAGGTGGCGTTTCTGAAAGAAGCTGATGCAGTGGTTCTTTTTCCCGGTGGATTTGGCACTCTGGATGAGGGGATGGAAATCATGACTCTGATACAGACGGGGAAGAACCCTCCTATCCCATTGATTATGATTGATGATGACCAGGGCGGGTACTGGGATAAATTTCTGGAGTTTGTCCGTGATCCACTTCTCAAGCGTGGTTTGATCAGTGGTGAGGACTTCAGTCTCTTCACGATTACCCGTGATCCTGCCGAGGCGGTGGCGCTGATTGATGATTTTTATCGCAATTATCACAGTTTGCGTTTTGTTAAGAATAAACTGGTGATCCGTCTTAACCGACCTCTTGATTCTGAACATCTCAAGGTTCTGCGTGATGAGTTCAGCGAGATTATCAATCCGGGGGGAAGTTTGCAGCTGACCAGTGCCTTGCCGGAAGAAGTGGATCAGCCCAATTTGAGTCAATTGCCGCGTTTGACCCTCGAATTCAACCGGCGGAGTTATGGTCTTCTCAAGGCCTTTATCCGTCGTATCAATTCATTTTAAATAATGGAAAATTTGCCCATCAGCCCCTTGCGGGTTCCGTTGTCAAAGGCCGATTTGCAGCAGATGCTGGCGTTGTTGCGTCTGAGCTGGAAGTTGCTGGAAAGTCCTGCGTATCATCAGTTACTTGCGGATGAGCTGCCCGAAATTGCCCGTTTTGCTCCCGGTCACGCCGGAGTGATGATGGGATATGATTTTCATCTGACCGAGGATGGCCCGCGTTTGATCGAAATCAATACCAACGCGGGAGGCGGGGCATTGGCCTTGCGGGCCTGTCATGGCGAATCGGATTTGACGCCGTCGTTACGGCGACGTTTCAAAGAAATGTTTGCGCAGGAATGGTTCAATTTCAATGGCGGCAAAAAGCCGTTAAAGCATCTGGTTATTCTTGATGAAGATCCTGCTACACAGGCACTTTTTCCTGAAATGCGCCTGTTTGCGCTCTGGCTTGAATCTTTTGGAATTAAAACGCAGATTGTTGACCCCGGTGAGCTTGAAGCCAATGAACAAGGGGTTTTTCTGGGTGGGCAATCGATCGACCTGATCTACAATCGGCACTGTGATTTTTACCTGGCCGACAAGAGTATGGCCGGAATTCGCAGCGCCTATCTTCATGGCAGGGTTTGCCTGACCCCCAACCCTTTTGTTTACGGTCATCTGGCGGATAAACGCCGCATGATTCTCTGGCGGCAGGTCGAGACGATGGAAGGTCTGGGATTGACCCGGGAACAAAGCCATTTGTTGCAGCAGTTGATCCCTGCCAGTCGCCTGCTCGGAGATCTTGATCCCGACCAGATCTGGACAGAGCGCAAACGGCAGGTCTTTAAACCAGTGGCCCGATTCGGCAGTAAGGGAGTTTTGCTGGGCAAGTCGATGTCGCGTAAACGTTTTGCCGAACTCGATCCTGCCCTGACCCTGGTGCAGGAACTGGTGCCGCCATCACAGATTGAGGACGCAGAAGGAAATGCCTTCAAGGTTGACCTGCGGCTCTATGCCTGGCAGGGCAGGGCGCTGGGAATCGCGGCCCGGCTCTATCAGGGGCAGGTCACAAATCTGCGGACCCCCGGGGGTGGTTTCGCAGCGGTTAGCCTCCCCTGATCTCAATCCGGTTGTCGTAAAAGGTGCTGCCGCCGCCCAGGTCGGTCAGTCTCTGCGAGGTCAGGCTGTTGACCGTTCGTCTGCCGGGAGCAAATTCAATCCACCAGACTCCTTCAGCAACCGCCAGGCCGGGTGGCACCTCCGCATCCAGTTGCAAAGAGAAATCAACGTCTCCCAGATCGTTGAAGGCCGTCACTCTTTGTCCCTCTTCAAGGTTGCGGCTCCTTGCTTCATCAGGATGGACTTTCAGCCACATGGTCGCATCCCGCAGATCATCTCGTTCAAAAAAGGTTGAATTCAGGGTTTTGAGTGCCGGAGCTGTGACCAGTTGCAGAGGATAACTGTCGTCAGAGAGAGGCCGGTAACAGGGGAGTTGTTCGCTCAGGGCCGGGTTGAAAATCTCGATTCGTCCGGAAGCTGTGGCGTAGCTGTTCTTCACCGTCTGCCAGGAGAGTTCTACGGCCTTTCCGGCAGAAAAAGAGGCCAGATCAATGCCCTGACGTAACGCAGAAGGGGCCGCGAGCAGGTCATTGATCAGCTCTTCAGCGCTTTGTGCGAAGCAGGGCTCATCATAGCCCATGGCCGCTGCCAGCAGGGTAAAAACCTCGCGATTTGATTTGCTCTGACCGACGGGAGCAATCAGGGGCCTTGTCCTCTGAATACAATAGTGACCGTAAGAGCGATAGATATCACTGGTTTCAAGAGAGGTCGCTGCGGGAAGAAGAATGTCGGCATAGCGTGCACTGTCGGTCATAAAACGTTCATGGACAACAGTGAACAGGTCTTCACGCGCCAGCCCCTCAAGAACCTGGTTTTGATCCGGAGCGACAACCGCCGGGTTCGAGTGGTAGATATAAAGGCTTTTGAGCGGCGGATTATTCAGGGTGGTGAGTGCCGTGCCAAGTTGGCTCATATTGATGGTGCGGGGATTGCCCCGCAGCAGATCGCGGCGCTCGATCAGGCTCATATCAAAGGCGGCTCCGGTGCTGGTCCCGACGAAACAGCCTCCTCCCCTTTTGCTCCAGGCTCCAACCAAAGAGGGCAGGGCGACAATGCAGCGTACTGACATGGCACCGTTGCGGTAGCGTGAAACACCACCACCAACACTGATAAAAGGTGCTTGAGCCAGCGCATAAGCTTGAGCCATCTCCTCGATTGTGGTGATCGAAAGACCCGTAATGCAGCTGACGACCTCGGGGGGATAATCGGGAAGAATCTGTTTTTCCAATTCATCAAAGCCCTGAACCTGAGAGGTGAGAAAATCCCGATCGCAAAGCTGATTGCGCACCACGAGGTGCATCAGTCCCAAAGCCAGAGCCCCATCACTGCCGGGCCGGACATAGAAGGTGCGATCGGCGATACCGGCAGTCTGATTGCGGTAAAGGTCGATCAGCCAGACTTTGGCACCATGTTTTTTTGCCTGTTTGACCTTGTGGAGAAAATGAAGATTGGTTGCAGCGGCGTTACTGCTCCAAAGAATGATCAGGTCACTGTGCAGAACTTCATCAGGGTGCAGTGCCGGAGTTTTGCCCATGACCGCTTCCCATCCGGCCCCCTTGGCTGGAGTGCAGATTCCTCGATCAAGCAGCGAGGCTCCCATGCGGTAAAAAAAAGGATGCCCGGCATTACGCTGGATAATCCCCATGGTTCCGGCATAGGAATAGGGAAGAATGGCTTCCGGGCCGAATGAGTCAATAATTTTACGCCAGTGGGCTGTGATCTGATCTATGGCCTCATCCCAGGAAACCGGACGAAACTCACCACGGCCTTTCTTGCCGCAACGGATCAACGGTTCTGTCAGGCGGCGTGGTGAGTGAACCGTGCGTTCATAATGGTTCATTTTTGGGCAGAGAGTTCCGCAGGTGAAAGGATGCTCCGGATCTCCGCTGACACGGAGAACCTGATTCTTTTCAACCTCGACCAGCAAGCCGCAGCAGTCGGGGCAATCGTAGGGGCAGACAGAGCGTTCGGTTTTTACAGCCATCTAAAAACCTTTCTTGCATGGCAAAAGAGATATTCAGGTTGGGAATTCTCGATTCAAGTATGCCCAAAACCACAAAAATGCGCCAGAATTTCATGGTGGATTTGAAAAATGCGATATATGACAGGGACAAATTGAAAGAAGCAGCGGTTTGCACTCTGCGTTAAGACGCTACGATGGGAAATGTAAAACAGTTTAAGGGTTGGCTGAAAATGGGATCCCTGTATGTCGGGATCCCATTTTTGAGATCAGATTGTTCTAAGGAGCTAGAGGAGAACTGATTTCTCCCGGGATGAGGCGAAGCTTGAACGTTGTGTCGATGGTATAGCCACTGGTGGTTTGATCTGGAGAAAGAGTAAAGGTGTAGGTGGCATTGGCTCCGGGGGAGGTGACATTGCCGATAACCGAAGACCCGGTGTTGGTAGTTGTTGGCCCGGTGGTTGAAAAAGTCCCGGCCCCATCCTTATTATACAGGATCTTTGTCACCGCTGGCGATGTGGAGACCGTAACACCGGCTATCCCTGTACTGCTGTTCTCAATGTCCATCGAAAATACTGCGTCGGTTGATGTCATCCCGAGTGCTGTCAGCATGGTATTTACGGTGGCGGTGTCGGTGTAGTAGAACTTGACTGTTCCACTGTAGTCGGTGTCTTGCCCGATTTGCAGGTTTGACGAGGTATACACCGTGCCGTCAACATTTGTGCCCTCGGCGTGGAGATAGAAGTCATGGCCTGTTGGTACGTCGATGCTAAAGCCCACATCGGTAACAGTTGTTACCGAACTTAGTACCGAATCATCTTTCGGATTGCGGGCCTCAATGGTCACTCCACCCAGTATGGCCCCGCTGGTGCTAGACTCAAGGGTGCCGGTGACGGTGGTCGGGGTCGTACAGGCGACTGCAACGCTGACTGCACCGGCAGCGATACCGCTGGGATTGTCGGCGATACAGATCAGGCCGGAGGGTTGAGTTTTTACCGTAACATCATATTGGGTACCAAAGGCAATTTCGGTTGTAAAACTATGGCTTCCGTCAGCTGTAACGGTCAGGTCATCGCTATTATTGTTCTGCAAAACTACTTGTTGTCCTGTGGTAAGTCCGGAAACATCAGCACTGACCCCGACCGTGACTGTAGCGTCTGGTAAACTGTCACCTCCGCCACAACCAGCCAGGATAAGTAGGGAAATCGCTGTTAATAATAGCCATCTGTTTTTCACAATAGTCTCCTTTCTTACATTTAGATTGAATGTATGGCCTCAGCCATGATGGATTGAAGCGCTGGCAGGATAGTGTCGGTAGAGTGCAGAGGGGGGGTGCCATTGCGGCTGTCTTATGATTAATCCTCCTGAAAGAACAAAATGATATCCCGTGGAAACTAACACTGTTCACCCTACGGATAGCCTACAGATGACAGGAGAAACTCCTGATATTCTTGTGTGACAGAAAGGAAAAAGAGGCAGCGGGAGGGTCGGTCAGGTAAAGACGTTCTGTCTGGATGACAGGAGAAACTCAGGCCCTGGGGGACAGAGCTGTTCTTTTGCCAGCTGCGTGCAGGGTTCTCACGCAACGGCGGTAGATTGAGGCGGCCAGGTCGCTATTGCCGCAGGTTTCATGGCAGGCAATGAGCCAGCCATAGATCTCTTCAGCCAGAGGCTCGGCCTCAATGCCTTGCTGGTAGATGTTAATGGCCTCCTGACGCCGGTTTTCTTTCTCAAGCGATAAAGCCGTTGTGCGAATCTGACCGATAAATTTATCTCGCAATCGTTCACGGGTGGCAACAGCCCACCAGCCTGTTTCCTGGGGCAGAAACTCTCCTCGGTACAAATCAAGGGCCGCGCAATTCATTTTTTCGCTCAGATCTGTACACAACAAATCGAAGGCCCGGCAGTCAACGTAGCAGATCCGTGGGTTCAGTGACATAAGTCCTTTCTGGTGGATGATGGTCTCACGTCCCCCCAGCAGACTACGGAGGCGAGCGAGGGAAACTTCGAGACTTTTATGGGCGGCATCACCATCAGCGTCGGGCCAGAGGATCTCGGTCAGAGATTCGTCTGTTGCCGAGTCAGTGAGTGCGATCAATACGGCCAGGAGTTCCAGAACCTTTTTGGGTGGCTTGCCGTGAAAAAGAAGGAGTTCATCGTTAACCGAAATTTCGAAGCACCCGAGGGTCGAAATTCGGACCCGCCAGGGCCATGCCGCAAGGTGCTCCGGGATGATGTCAGGAGTCAAATCTCTTTGTTTGACAAGATTGGTGACATAGGTTGATTCAATCTCCAACGACAGGGCTTTTACACATAAATCGGCCATCAGTTTTGGGTGCCACCAGGAAAAATTTACGTATGTCATCTGCCTGGCAATAGCCATGGCCCGACGCAGACAGCGACTGCCCGCAGTTTGTTCTTTTTCGGCAAAGTTCATGCTGGCAAGAATCAGCATGGACATACAGATGATCGAGCTGCTGTTGATGCGCCTTCCAATCCATAGACTTGTGGCCAGATGGTCGCGTGCTTTCTGCTTGTCTCCAGCATCCAGGCAGAGGTGGGCCATGGCGAGATGGCTCTGGGCTTTAGGGTAGTGAAAATCGGTGCTGTCTGCCAGTAATAGGGCCTGCTCCTGCAGGACAATCGCCTGGGATAAATGCCCCTGTAAGTGTTGGCACCATGAGCTTTCGTAGTGGAAGTAAAAGCGATCCAGAATTCGGCTGTTATCTTGATTTGCGGCCATCTTTTCCAATATGTGTTCTGCCTGGGTTATTTCCCCGGTACTCAGTGAGGCGGCAACACCCTGTACCATCAACAGGTAGTCCCAGATGTGGACACCGGTTTCAGAGGCCAGGGCAAGTCCTTCTTCCATTGCCTGCAAACAACCCTCACAGTCCCCCGAGAGCCATACCCAGGTTTCGGCCATTTTCCCCGTTATGACAGCGAGGGGTGAGGCGGATGTTTTTTTTGTGTTTTTTAACAGGGTCAGTATGTAGTTGGCACGGGGGTAATCTCCAATCCACATGTTGTAGGAATGGAGATAAAAACCGGTCAAAAGGCGCAGAGAGATGTCAGGGGAGTTTTCAAATATATTAAAAGCCTTTTCCTTCCATTTTGCAAAGCAGGGGTGGTGGGGTTGTCTGATGGCCAGAGCGCTGAAAATCCTGATGGATATTTGATCATCCATGTTGTCCACCAGAGATGTACAGTCAGAGCCCAGTAAGGTATCCATGATCTCAAGCCATTGGTCAAGAGGACGGGTGTCGCCCATCTCATGGAGGTATGTTTCAACGACAAGGGCCCAGGCCGTCATGCTGCCTTTGGGATCGCTACACTGTGTAAACAGGTGAAAGGCACGTTCAAAGAACAGGCGGGCAGCGGGGAGGCTGCCGACCGCCATACGGCATTGACCTGCCAGAAACTGGAGATGTGGATTGTCGCTCAAAATATTTTCTGGCAGGATGGTCAGCCACTTTTGCAGGATTTTGTCACGTCCCTGGCTTAACAGCTCTTTACCTCTTGTTTCTGCCAGAGAAGCCAGCGCCTGCCAGTTGTGACTGGCAATGTAGAGCAATGCGGCTTCGGTGAAGTTTCCTTCTTCTTCGAGAAAGCGAGCCGCTTTGGTTTGTAATCGGGCTATTTCTTCAGGAGGATATGCTTCTGCTGCTTTTGTTTGTAGAAATTTTCTGAACAGAGGGTGATAGCAGTATGTTGCCTGCGGGTTGAAATAGCACTGGGTGAAATAATTACCCTTATGCAGTTGGGTGAGGATGTTATGGCTGTTTTTTTGTTGAGTAAGCAAATCTGTCAACTGAGGTGTGAGCTCTTCGACAAAGGCGGTCCGTCTTAAAAAATCGCGCTGTGTTTCTTCTATCCGGTTAAAGATCTCTGTGGCGAAATAATCGAATACTTTCTGGGGAACGCTGTCAAGCTGAGGAGGGCAGAAGGAACCCTGGTCGACGATAATATCACTGAGAAGGATAATTCCCGCTGCCCAGCCATCAGCGAGAGCACAGATCTGCTCTATTTTGTCAGAGGCCAGTTTTCCCCTGGTCTGTAGTTTGGCGATCCCCTGAGATTCTGCATTGTTTAGCCTCAGGTCCTTTTGGTTGATAACTGTCATTGTTCGGTTGGCTTGCAGGCGGGTCATTGTGGCCGGTGGACTCTCACGACTGATAATTGTCAGTCTGTTGTCAGCGACGGTTGAGGTTATCGCTGTAGATATGACCTCGTGTAACAGGGAGTCTTCGGGAACTTCCTGGTAATTGTCCAGGACAATGTCGCAAGCCTTGTCAAAACAGGCAAAAAGTTTTTCAAAATAACGGCGAGAAAATGTTGGTATGGCCTGGCGGTATTCCGGGGTGAAAAGCGGCAGTCTTTTTTGAGCGCCTGGTTTTTCCTTCTCGGCAGCGAGGGAAAGGTAATAGAAAAATGATCCCAGGTCCTCATCTTGCCGATCCAGGCGGTACCAGATCCCGGGAGTCTGTCGGTGTTTCAGGTAGTCAGAGACCAGCGTTGTTTTACCAAAACCTGCCGGGGCGCAGATAAATAAAATCGGTCTCTGAAAGGCTTTGTCCAGCTTGTCAAACAACCTATGGCGTGGATAGGTCTCCGGGGTCTCGGGGCAGGTTATCTTGCTGATAGACGTTATAGATTTAAGCAATTTGAGTCTCATTTTCTGACGGCTAAAGTGTGCAATTCCACGCCCGACAACTGCGCATAGTAGCACTGATGGAGCAAAGATCCAAATGCCGCAAACAGGATGGTCTGAAGAGATGATCTTCAATAGCCTGTAAGGAAGATAGGGGCTGTATCCTGCCGTGGTCCAGACATACAGGAGGAAAAGGGAGGGAGCAAGGACACGTTTGGCTCTGGAGTCAAACTGATAACGGGCAAGAGGTTTCAGCCACCGGCTTTTTTTGCCTGGTAGCCTTTTTGCTGCAACAGGTCAATCAGCAGGTCACGCTGGTCGGTCTGAATTTCGATGATGCCATTTTTGACCGTGCCACCGCAACCACAGCGTTGCTTTAACTCTTTTGCCAGCAATTTTAGAGCGATATCGGTCAGAGGCAGTCCGCTGATCAGGCTGACTCCCTTTCCTTTGCGGCCCCTGGTTTGACGTTCAATGCGGACTTGGCCATCCGTAACCGGTTTGTCCGGATGACAACGGCATTTCTTAAGGATTTTGCCGCAGCCGGGGCAATTGGTGCCAATTTCGTCTGAATAGACCAGCCGACTATTGTTCCTGTTCATGGATTTTCCAGTTCTCAAGCAGGGTTATCGATATTTATGGAACGTACTTGTTGAGGCTCCAGTCGTAATTGAGAAAATCAACTCCAACCTTTTCGTTCAGGATTTCCTCACGTTCTGTCGGGTTGGCAGCGAGAGTATCAGCATAGTCACGCAGGAAAGAGAGGACCGATTCATGCCCGCGAAACCCTCCGGCAAAGTCGTCGGCATACCAGTCGAACAGTTTTGAAACGTAGAGGGATTTCTGTTGCGAATCATACCGATTACGACTGTGGTCTGCCAAAAAGCGGCGCAGACTGTCTTCCAGTTGCTGATCGAGCTGACTGCCAGTAAAGGCTTCATTGCGCAGCCCCGGACAGCCGATTGAGGCACAGACGACCGAAAAATGGATGCGTGGGTCATCATAGGCTCCGGGCACCCGGATCATATCATGTTCGATATTATCGAGGCTGCGCCGTTTTCCGAACAGAACAAAAAACTTTTTGCTCCAGGGAGAAGAAAAGAGCGATCCAAGGTCTTTGATCGAAGCAATATCCGGATAACCGCTCAGAATCAGCTGGATAGTGAAAGCGTTGTAGGCATTGATCAAAAATGCCAACCGGGTGGGTTTGCTCCAGCGGTCAAACGCGACCCGTTTGACCGCTGAAAGTTCATCCAGATAGGTTTTCAGTTGGGGCCAGTCCTGTTGGAACCCGGCATAATCAACTTTGGAGGCAACCCCGGTGCTGTCCCAGTAAACATGTTTTTTCAGCAGGGTATCGAATGCCGTATGCTGGCGATCAAAGGCCAGGGCGCTGGTTGTCGTCAGCCAGATCAGCAGCAAGCTTAACAGCAGTTTCATCAGCCTGTCCTTTCTCTTTACGTTGCCAGCGCAGGTAGCGTTCAACCCAGACCAGAATTTTTTCGGGGATATGTTCTTTTTTCCATTGTCCGGCAGCCATCTTATTCATTTCTGACAGCGTGGGGTAGGTGTGAATTGTTCCGAGAATCTTGTTCAGTCCCAGGTTGTATTTCATCGCCAGAACGAATTCAGAGAGCAGATCTCCGGCGTGAGGACCAACGATCGTGACTCCGAGAATCTTGTCTTTACCCGGTTTGGTCAGGACCTTGACCCAGCCATGATCTTCACTGTCGGCAATAGCCCGATCAAGATCGTCGAGACCGTAGCGGGTCACCTCATAAGTGATCTTCTGTTGTCTGGCTTCGGTTTCGTTTAATCCAACCCGAGCCACTTCGGCATCGGTGAAGGTGCACCAGGGAACGACCCGGTAATCGACTTTGAAACTTTTGAAGGCACCGAACAGAGCGTTGACCACGGCATACCAGGCTTGATGTCCGGCAGTGTGGGTGAACTGATAGGGGCCGGTGACATCACCTGCACAGAGGATGTTGGGGTAGTTGGTACGCAAAAAGGGATCCGCAGTGATGGTGCCGCGTGGACTGATTTCGACCCCCAGTTCCTGAAGTCCGAAACCTTCAACGTTGGCACGTCGACCGACGGCGAGCAGTATCCGGTCAAACTCGATTTCGACCTGTTCTCCCCGGTGTTCACACCGCAGCAGATTTTTGCCATCACGCTGGATGATTTCTTGCGCTGCATGTTCGGTCAGCACTCTGATTCCGTCAGCCTCAAACCTTTGCCGAATATAATCGCCGACTTCCGGGTCCTCACGTCTGATAATTCGTTCTCCCCGTTCGATCTGGGTCACCTGACTGCCAAGCCGGGCGAAGGCCTGAGCCATTTCGCTACCAATGGGCCCTCCACCAAGAACTATAAACTTTTGAGGTAATTCACGAATTTTCCACAGACTGTCCGAGGTCAGATAATCAACCTGATCGAGGCCCTTGATGGTCGGAATCAGAGGCCGAGCACCAGTTGAAATAATGATATTGCGGGTTGTTAAGGTGCGCCCTTCAACCTCGATGGTCCAGGGGTCCTTGATCATTGCCGTTCCCTGGATAACCTCGACGCCGAGACCTTCAAAACGTTCAGCAGAGTCGTGAGGTTCGACCTTGGCGATAACCTGCTGGACCCGTTCCATGACCTGGGCAAAATCGAATTCGACCTCAGTTTTTTTGAATCCGAATTCGGCAGCTCTTTTGGCATAAGACAGCATCTTGGCACTGCGAATCAGGGCCTTGCTTGGAACACAGCCGGTATTCAGGCAGTCGCCGCCCATCTTGTCTTTTTCAATCAGGGCCACTTTGGCTTTGACAGCACTGCCGATCAGAGCAGAGACCAGACCGGCACTCCCTGCGCCGAGAACGACCAGATTGTAGTCGAAATGGTTCGGGCGTTGGTAGTTCGCATAAATTTTGCGTGCTTTGACCAGCCCCAGAATTTTTTTGGCAAGCAGAGGAAAAATGCCGAGTAGAGCAAAACTGAGAATCATTTGCGGTGAAAGGATTCCGGCCGCCGATTCAAGTTGGCCGATCTGGGTTCCGGCATTCACGTAGACAAAAGTACCCGGCAGCATTCCGAGCTGACTGACCAGATAGAAAAGTCCGGTTTTCAGCGGTGTCAGCCCCATTGCCAGGTTGATGATAAAGAAGGGGAAAATCGGCACCAGACGGAGCGAAAAGAGATAGAAGGCCCCTTCTTTTTCAACCCCCTGATTGATCGATTTGAGCTTGTCGCCAAAGCGGGCCTGAACCCAGTCTCGCAACAGAAAACGTGAAACGAGAAAGGCCAGGGTTGCTCCAATGCTGCTGGCAAAGCTGACCACCAGCAGGGCTGTCCAGAGGCCGAAAAAAGCCCCTCCGGCCAGAGTCATAATTGTTGCTCCCGGCAGAGACAGGGCGGTGACCAGGATATAGATGAGTGCGTAGGCTCCCAGCATGGCCAGACGGTTCTGCTGGTAGAGATGGTCAAAGGCGGTTTGTTGCTGCTTCAGATAATCGAGGGTCAGATATTGCCCCAGATCAAAGGCGAAAAAAACGATGACCAGACAGATGATGGTCAGCAGGAGCAGTCGTTTGGTGGTGCCTTGTTTCATCGGGTCCTCCTTTTCGGGTCAGTGCCCGGATATGTCAGGCGACAGGAGAAACCCCGGAAACAATCCCGCGTGACCGGGTTGTTGTATCTGTCTTAAGTATGACCAAAAGAGTAGCATATTGCAAGGGGGGTTCCTTAACGAGGTTAATTCTAACAAAATTTCCTGGTATTGCATTGAACAGACTGCTGCTGTGTGACGGGTTCAGGTTGAGAGATTGAAGCCCAGATCGATCAGGGCATCACGGGTTTGTCCAAAACTCAGGTGTTGAATGGCCTGCCAACCACAGGCGCGGGCACCAGCAACATTTTCGAGACGATCATCAATGAATACGACCTGTTCAGGGGTAAATCCGAAACATTTTTCAGCCGTTGTGTAGATCTCTGCGGCCGGTTTCATCAATCCGACTTCGCAAGAGGCAAAAGCCTGATCGCAAAGTTCGTTGAGCCCGAAACGTTCACAAAGATAGTGCCAGTGGATCTCTCCGGTGTTCGAAATAATGTAGATTTGTGCCTGGCTGCGTAATTGACGAGCCAGGTTCAGCATCTGGGGATTGGGGGTGAAGATGTCACACCAGACTTTTCGGAGTCGGTCTTCACCTAAAGGAGCACTGAGCAGGGCGTCGATCCGCTGAAGAAAGGTCAGCGTTGATATTTGTCCATGCTCATATTCGCTGAGTCCGATCTGGGAGGCAAAATCTTCACCATCCCGGATCAATGCCCCCTGCCGTCTGAGCAATGGCAACAGCTGACGGTAGGAAAAGTGAACCAGAACCTTGCCCAGGTCAAAAACAACATGTTCGATCTGTGGCATCAGGCGATCTCCTGCTGGTTGCGCCAGAGGCGCAAAGCTGTTTCCGGTTCACTGGCGGGGGTCAGTTCAGGAGGAATGAGACTGTGAAGTTTTTCACCCTGAATCAATTGCAGCGGGTGTTCCGAACGTTTAAGGAGCCGTTCCAACCCTGTCAGTTCCCGTTCAAATTCAGGCTGAAGCAGATTACTTCCTTCGGCGGCCAGGTAGAGCGGGCGTAAATAACGACTGAACCCGGTGTCCTGAAGTATCTGGACCTGAGAGCAGTCAAGGGTCAACAGATTTTCCCACCAGTTGCGAATCTGGGGAGGAAGCTCATTGAGGGGGCCACAAAGCAATGGGACCCAGCTGCTGCCAAGTCTGAGGCTCAGGATATTTCCCTGGGCATCCTGCCCGATAAAAGCCAGATCAAAAACCTTTGCAAACCCCTTGTTTTGCAGTTGTTCGATCATCCTCTTTGCCTGGAGGCGGTCATAGTAGATGTTGCGGGCGACCAGACCTGTCTGGGGAGAATAGAGCTCGATTGAGGTTGCAGAGATTGCTTGTTTATGACCTGCCGAAGAGAGGTGTTTTTGTTCAGCAAGGCGGCAGATCAGTGATTCGGGAGCAGAGATGGAATTAGAATCCGGCAGATGAATCTGCGTCCCTTCAATCGAAAACTGATGCTCTTCAATCCGTAGCATCTGGCGGCGGGTCAGCAGCAGTAACCGGGCGACACCACTTGCCAGCAGCAGCAGATAGAGCAGCAGGGCGGTTGTGATGGCCATTTGGGGATGGTCGCGCCACTGCAGGCCAAACACTGCCGCCGTGACAATGGCCGCAATGACATGGTCAATTTCGGCAGCAGTGCTGTGCAGAGCCGGTTGGGGGACGGTCTGCCACAGACGCAGCGATACCAGATTGGCAAGCCGCTGTAGCAGCAGACTGCTGATGATAAAACTGCCGAACAGAACAACACCGGTAAGCAAAAAGGTCGTCATCCCGACTCTCGTAGAAAAGAAGGTTCAAGCCTGGCAGCCTGCCGGACTTTCCATGATCCGGCTGCAAATTCGTCTGTTTGGCCCATATTTCAGCTCCTTTTCGACCAATAGCTACGGCTATTCCTCTCAAATGAACTGAAATCTGACCTCAAACAGCCAAGTTTTCGCTTCGGCCCGGCAAATCCGACAGGCTGCTAACCTGAGCTTTATTTGATCTTGCGGCACTCCAGATAGAATCTTTTTTCGTCTGCCTCACCCATCGAGAAGGTTTTGCGCGGCAGAGCTCCATCGACAATGATGGTACGAAAAAAGTTGTCTTTGGATATGGATGGCAAATAGAAACCGGCATTGTTGGCCTGGGCACCAAGGGTGGTGACGGCTTCTTCGCCATGGATATAGTCAATTTTTGTCGTGGGTTGTTCCGCCAGGTAATGGTCCAGAAAGGCCTGCAGGCTGGCGACATCCAGAGTCAGCCGGGGAGATTTTATCTGGCAATAGCCATAACGTCCGGCCAGCAATGTGCAAAATCCCTGACCTTCAGTCTGGCGACTGGCCAGAGACCGGGCCGCGTCAAGAGTCTCACAGGGGGTGTAGCTGAACTGTTCGTTGCGCGCGGTGAACCAGCTCTCCATCTCCTGTAGCAGGTGAGCCGGATTGATATTGAACAGCACCCGATGGATCGCTTCGAATTCAAGACCAGGATCATGCAGATTGACCAGCTCGACCAAGGCAAAACGTGCCGGATGATTCATGATGGCCTGCGGGTCGTCAGCCTCCTGCTTCAGCTGTTCCCAGATTGCTTTGGCAGTCGCAAAACTATGGTTGCCATCACCCATGGCATAGAGCATGACCTCGCTGTTGACCTGATAACGTTTTTGATAATTCTGCGGATCGGCCAGTTCACCCAGGGCTGCAATCAGGGGGTCGATCTGCTGTGGGCGGTCAATCCGGTAGCCCTTGATATGTCCGCCGCCAGCTTGCAGTTCAAAATCGTAGAGAGGTTCAGGGTTGCTGTCGAACAGCGGTTCAATGACAGTTTTTTCAGGATCGTCAATCAGTACCATGATGTGTGGCAACTCGATCGGGGCATTGTTGCGTACTTTGATACGTGGGGGCAAGCGGTCAAGAATTGTCCCTTCGGTTGCCCGAATCAGAGAGCTGGCCCCCTTGTTGTAGTCGTAGTGTTCCAGATCAAGAGCGACCATCAGACCTTTGCGAGATTCTGTTGCTGCGGTTTTTCGATCAACCAGAATAAACCCGGCAGGTTGTTCAACCAGGGTTCCGTCGGCCAGGTACTCATTCATGGTCTGGTTAATTGAGGCAATGCGGGCATCGGTGTCCGGACTTTCGAGGTAAACTTCCGGAAAGATCAATTTCAGCGTCGAGGGGCTGTTGGCCGTTTCTGTTGCCAGGCGTTGCCAGTAGTCTTCGTCAGACGTGTACTGGTCGCAGGCAATAACCGCCCAGCGATGCATGTCGATGCCTTCTTTGGGGAGCAGAATTTTGGGAGTTTGCAGGCCGAGTGCAGGGTAGTTCATCAGATTACGATCCTTTAAACGGTGTGAGACGAAAAAACAGCCCCATATTTATCATGTTTGGGTGGTTTTGAGAACAGATCAGGTGGAGGTGGTGAAATAAAGGGGACTGTCGCAGGGCAGTCCCCTCGAAGAAGGTCGTATCTTTTGATCCAAACAGAACCGGACGTTGTTGCCGTTTCAGTTTGTGAGTGGCAGGGTGTGCAGACTATTTGGTGCCAAAAATCTTGTCACCTGCATCACCCAGCCCGGGCAGAATATAACCGTTTTCATTCAGATGGTCATCGATTGAGGCCACGTAGATATCAACGTCAGGATGGGCCTTGGTGACCCGTTCGATCCCTTCGGGGACCGCAACCAGAAACAGTCCCCTGATACTGGTGCAACCCTGCTTTTTGAGCATGTCAATACAGGTTTCGAGAGAACCGCCGGTGGCCAGCATCGGGTCGAGGATCAGTGCGGTCCGGTTTTCCATGTCGCTGGCCATTTTTTCGAAATAGGTGACCGGCTCCAGAGTCTCTTCATTGCGGTAGAGGCCAACAACGCTGACCTTGGCACTGGGGATCAGATCGAGGACTCCGTTCATCATACCGAGCCCGGCACGCAGAATCGGTACAACCGTGATTTTTTTGCCCTTGATTCGGTCGACCTGGATCGATCCGTTCCAGCCCTGAATCGTTTCGGTTTCAGTCTCAAGGTCCTTGGTGGCCTCGTACGTCAGCAGACGTGCGACCTCAGAGGCGAGTTCACGAAAATCCTTGGTACTGATATCCGCCTGCCGCATCAGTCCCAGTTTGTGCCGGACCAGCGGATGGTTGACTTCAAAAACGGCCATAGTCGGCATCTCCCTGTCAAAAGTTTGTTACAATTCAGCAGCACCTTAAGCGCAGGAGCGGGTAAGGGTCAAGCCAGATTTTATCGCTGTTTAAGATTGCGGGCATATGGCGCGGCTTGCAAGCAAATGACGGAAATCGATACTGTACATCAGGCTGCTGTATCGTTTATGATGCCCAGATTTCAGGATGATAGAGGGCGGGACGTTGCAAGGCATGAAATCTGCTTGTCTGGTACCGATGCGGGTGTTGGGATATTTTCTTCTGTTGTTGTTGCTGACAGGGGTTGCGGGCTGTTCCACGACGTTTGAACGTCCCGTCAGAATCGAACCTGCCAAGAAACATGATCAGCAGGCCGATCGTAAATTTTGTCGGGACTATGCCGAGCGTTACGGCGTGATCAATTTGGGGCCGGTGCTGGGAGATGATGCTCCGAACCAACCGGATCGCAGGCGGCGCAATCGATTGTTTATCCTTTGCATGGAAGAAAAGGGTTACCGTTTTTAGCCTTGGTCGTTCAAGGGGATTGGAGAGTTGCTCATGAAATTCGTGGTGTTGATATTGCTGGGCGTCGCATTGGCTCTGACCGGCTGTGCCAAGCCACCTGAGCAGGTCTACCATCATCCCAAAACCGGCCAAAAGAATATCATGGCAAGTATTAACGAATGTACAACGGTTGCAAAGCGGTATGGTTTTATCAACATGAGTCCGGTTCATCAGTACCCGATGAAAGATATGAAAGATTCGTCCCGGCGCGCGAAAGTCTTTCGCTTCTGTATGAAGAAAAAGGGCTACGAAATCTAGTGTTTCAGTGATCGGTGGGCGGTTGCCAGCCGAGTCACGATGTTTTTCTGTTCGGCCCGGCAGTGTTGTCGGGCCGATTGATTTTTTTGGCGCAGTTCTTTTAGTACAACAGGAAACCCCCCGGCTTTGCCGGGGGACCCTAAAAGTTTGACATTTGCGGGAGTATGATTCACCCCGACATTGCGTTTCTAAGTTTTTGACTTTGCGATTGCGTTAAAGCCCCTTTGAGGGGCTAGAAATCGGCTAAAGCCCCCAGTTTGACTGGGGGATACTTACTTTGAAGGAATCCCCCTGTGAGTAGCTTGTTGCAAAAAGAAATTGCTCGTCGCCGCACCTTTGGCATTATCAGTCACCCGGATGCGGGTAAAACGACCCTGACTGAAAAGTTGTTGCTGTTCGGTGGGGCGATTCAAATGGCGGGTGCGGTTAAATCACGCAAAACGGACCGACATGCCACCAGTGACTGGATGAGTATCGAAAAGGACCGTGGTATTTCGGTCACAACCAGTGTGATGAAGTTCAATCATCACGATTACGAAATCAACCTGCTTGATACCCCGGGTCACCAGGACTTTTCCGAAGATACTTATCGGGTTTTGACGGCCGTCGACAGTGCGCTGATAGTTATTGACAGTGCCAAGGGCGTTGAGCCTCAGACTGAAAAGTTGATGGAGGTCTGCCGGATGCGCAATACGCCAGTGCTGACCTTTATCAACAAGCTTGATCGTGAAGGTCTTGCCCCACTGGACCTGCTGGCCGACATTGAAGAAAAGTTACAGATCGAGTGTTCACCGCTTTCCTGGCCGATTGGTATGGGCAAGCGGTTCAAGGGGGTTTACAACCTCTATCGTCAGGAGCTGAATCTGTTTACTCCCGGCTCGGGGCGCAGCGAAGAGCGGATCAAGATTGCAGATCTGAACGATCCGCGCCTTGACGAGCTGTTGGGAAACCAGGCGGATGAGCTGCGCGAAGATATCGAGTTGCTCGAAGGGGCTGCCAATCCGTTTTGTCTGGAAGATTATCTCAAGGCCAGCCAGACCCCGGTGTTTTTTGGGAGTGCGATCAACAATTTCGGGGTTGAAGAAATGCTCGATGCTTTTTGCGAGCTGGCACCCGCTCCGGGACCACGTATGACCCAGACCCGTCCGGTTGAGCCGACAGAAGAAGCTTTTTCCGGTTTTGTTTTTAAGATTCAGGCCAATATGGATCCGGCTCATCGTGACCGAATCGCTTTTTTACGAATTTGCAGCGGTAAATTTACCCGGGGCATGAAAGTTCGCCATCATCGAACCGGAAAAGAGGTGACCCTGTCCAAGGCGACAATTTTTATGGCCCAGGATCGGGCGAATGTCGAAGAAGCCTATCCGGGGGATATTATCGGGCTGCACAATCATGGCACAATCAAGATCGGGGATACCTTTTCTCCCCGGGAAGAGCTGAAATTTACCGGGATTCCCAATTTTGCCCCCGAACATTTCCGCCGGGTGCGTCTCAAGGATCCGCTCAAGTCGAAGCAGCTGCAAAAGGGGTTGGTGCAGTTGGCCGAAGAAGGTGCGGTGCAGGTTTTCAAGCCGCTGTCCGGAGCCGAGTTCATTCTGGGAGCGGTCGGTGTCTTGCAGTTTGACGTCACCATGGAGCGCCTTAAGGCTGAATATAACGTCAACGCGATCTACGAAGGCGTTGATTACAGCACCGCACGCTGGATCGAGTGTGACGACCGGAAGCTGCTGGCTGATTTTCAGAAAAAATATCAGCATCATCTCGCTGAGGATGCTGAAGGTCACCTGACCTATCTGGCGGCCAGCGAGTGGCGCCTGGGACATACCATGGAAGAGTGGGACGGGATTGACTTTCTGAAAGCTCGGGAGCACAGTTGACAACAACCGGGGT